>JBNJFZ010000093.1:0-21108 GCA_051747295.1 Myxococcota bacterium | reverse complement strand
CTGGTGGGCGATGACGTCCACGGCTCTCTGATGGACCACCAGGTCGCCTCGCCCACCGACATGCCGTTGGTCGACCCGGGCAACCCGGACAACTCGTGGCTCTACCAGAAGGTCGCGAAGTGCCAGCCAGAGTCGTCCGCCGGCCCGGTCGCGCACATGCCGCTCAACTCGCCGACTTTGCTCGACCCACAGGTCGTCGCGATGCTGCGCGTGTGGATTGAAGAGGGCGCGCAGGACAACTAGCGCGGGCTGAGTTCGCGCAAGAGGTTGAGCGGTTTCATTCGCTTCGCTCATTAGCGGTTCAGCGGTTACGACAACGCACGCTGTCGAAGGTTCGAACCGCTTTACCGCTAGTGAGCGCCGACAGGCGCGAACGAAACCGCTTAACCCCTGCGAGCGAATGCGAGCACCTTGAATGCTCCGAATCTCGGTGCTAAACCCCTAGTGGGTTACTAGGCTTTATTGGGTGCCGAGGTAGGGATGAGTTCCGATAAGAGTAGTCAGTCGACGCGCTCCGTGCACGCGGGCGAGCCTCGCAAGCGCGCCGGTGACGCGATCACCACGCCGATCCACCAGACGGCGACCTACACGTTCGAAGACACGCAGGAGCTGATCGACCACTTCGAGGCGCGCATCGAGCGCGAGGAGTACGGTCGATACGGCAACCCGACGGTCGACGTCGCCGAGCGCAAGCTGGCGGCCCTCGACAATGCGGAGGATGCCGCGCTGTTTCCCTCGGGCATGGCCGCGATCACCACCACGTTGCTGGCGATGTTGCGCGGCGGCCACCACGTGGTGATGACCAACGACTGCTATCGGCGCACGCGTCAGTTCGTCGGCGGGACGCTGGCCAAGTTTGGCGTGGAGTGCACGCTGGTCGACCCGGACGACTACGAGGCACTCGAGGATGCGATCACCTCGGATACGCGGCTGATCATGGCCGAGTCGCCGACCAACCCGTATATGTACTGCGCGGACCTCGAGAAGCTCGTCGAGATTCGCGATCGCCACAAGGGCGTCAAGGTCATCATCGACTCGACCTTCGCGACGCCCATCAACCAGCGGCCGATCGACTTTGGCATCGACCTGGTCTGGCACTCCTGCACCAAATACCTCGGTGGGCATAACGATCTGCTCGCCGGCAGCATGTGCGGGAAGGCGCCGCTGATCCAGGCTATCAAGGATTTCCGAGGAGTGGTGGGGACGGTGGTCGATCCCCAGACTGCCTACCTGCTGATTCGAGGCCTGAAGACCCTGGACTTACGGGTGAGGCGCCAGAACGAGAACGCCCAGCAGATCGCCGAGTGGCTCGAGGCGCATCCGAAGATCGAGAGAGTCTATTATCCCGGCCTCGAGAGTCACCCGTCGCACCAGGTCGCACGCGAGCAGATGGAGGGCTACGGCGGGGTGGTCAGCTTTTTGGTCGACGGGGAGCTCGAGGCGATCTCGAAGTTCATCGACGCCTGTGAAATCCCGCAGATCGGACCGTCTCTGGGCGGGGTCGAGAGCCTCATCGAACAGCCGGCGCTGATGTCGTTCTTCGAGCTGACGACCGAGCAGCGCGAGTCGATCGGCATCCGCGACAACCTCGTGCGCTTTGCCATCGGCATCGAGGACGCGCAAGATTTGATCGACGACCTCGAACAGGCGCTGGAGCACGTCGCGCTCGCAGGACATAGGTCATAGGTCATAGGTTCTTGGAGCCATGGAACGATGGAGCCTGGAGCAGATGTACGGTGGCCTGTCAACCTATGACCTGCGAGCGTCGCCCGGCGCGAGCAAACCTATGACCTATGAACCCCCGGGGTTCCCATGTCGTACCGAGTACTCAAATTTGGTGGTTCGTCGCTTGGAGCGCCCGACCGCCTCGCCCAGGTCATCGACCTGATCGTCAAGGAGCGAGATCAGTCTGAAATTGCGGTGGTCTGCTCGGCGATGGGAGACACGACGGACTGGTTGCTCGATGCGGTCGATACCGCGGTGCAGGGTGATCTGGACGGCGCCGAGGTTGTCGTCGACAAGATCGCGGACCTGGCGGTGAGCAATGCGTTGGCCGTGGCCGAAGCGCTCGACGATCCGGACTCGCGACCTCAGATCACCCCGCTGGTTCGCGAGTTGCTCGAGCCGCTGCGCAAACTCCTTCTCGGTGTGAGCCTGCTCAGGGAGAAATCCGACCAGACGCTCGATCTGATCTTGTCGTTCGGCGAACGCTTGAGCGCCACGATTGTCTCGGAGTTGCTGCGGGTTGCCGGGTGCGACGCCACGTACGTCGACTCGCGCACCTGGACCGTCACCGACGCGACGTTCGGCGATGCGCGCGTCGACTGGCCGGCCTCGCGAGCCCGGTTAGACGAGCTACGCGGCGAATGGAGCGACGCGATTCCGGTGGTCACAGGCTTCCTGGGGCAGACGCCGGATGGCCGCACCACCACGCTCGGCCGCAACGGCTCGGATTACACCGCCACGCTGCTGGGCCGCGGCCTCGACGCCGACGAGGTCATCATCAGCACCGACGTCGCCGGCATCATGACCGCCGACCCGTTCATCGTCGACGACGCCTATCCGGTCTCCACATTGAGCTATCTCGAGGCGCTCGAGCTCGCCAACTACGGCGCGCGGATGTTCCACAACCGCACGATGTTGCCGCTCATCGAGTCGGGCATACCGATGCGGATTCGCCACACGATGAGCCCCGACGAGCCGGGCACGCGCATCGACATGACGGGCGTGGGCGAGGGCGAGAGCCCGACGTGTGTCACGTCGCTGGAGAATCTGGCGCTCATCGACGTGCGCTGGCGCCAGCTCTCCCAGCAAGCTCAGATGGGGCACCGTGTGCTGCGGGCCCTCGAGTCCGAATCGGTGACCGTATGGATGGCCACGCAGGCCGCCCACGGTCAGGCCGTCGCGGTCGTCGTGCCGATGTCGCAGGTCGACCGCGCCGAGGCCGCCATCGAGCAAGAGCTGGAGCTGGAGCTCGAGCGCCACGAGGTCGAGCCGATCGATATCCGCAAGCCGGTCACGCTGCTGAGCCTCGTCGCCGAGCAGATTCGCGATACAGAGAATATCGCGGGGCGATTCTTCCAGGCGCTGGGAGGCGTCGGCGTCAACGTCATCGCGATCGGGCAGGGCGAGAGCTCGCGCTCGATCTCGTGTGTCATCGACCAGGATGATACGCGACTCGCCGTGCGAACGGTGCACGCCGCGTTCAACTTCGCGCATCAGGACGTCAGCCTGTGCGTGCTTGGCAAGGGCGTGGTCGGTAGCGAGTTGCTCGAGCAGATCCGCACGCAAAAGGACAAGCTCGAGACGCAGCACGACGTCGCCGTGAAGGTGGTCGCGATGGCGGACAGCAAGCGCGTTGCGTTCGACGAGAACGGCCTCAACCTCGAGCGCTGGACCGAATTACTGGACGAGTCCGAGCGTACGCAGGACGCTCCTGAGAGCGTGCACGACGTGCTGGAGCGCCTGACGCGGCTCTCCGTGCCGATTCTGGTCGACGTCACGGCCGCGGCGAATATGGAGGAGCTCTACCTGGACGCCTTCGACCACGGGGTGCACGTGGTCGCGGCCAATAAAAAGCCGCTGACGAGCGACTATGACTCGCATCAGAGGCTGATGCAGGCCGCCCGCGAGAGCCACCGGGCATTCCAATACGAGACGACGGTTGGTGCGAGCCTACCGGTGGTCGATACGCTCAAGAATTTGGTGCGCACCGGCGACCGCGTGGTGCTCGTGGAGGGCGCGTTTTCGGGCACGCTCGGGTATCTGACCAACGAAGTGATGAAGGGCGTGTCGTTGTCCGAGGCGGTGCATACGGCCAAAGAGCTCGGCTACACCGAGCCGCGGCCTCAGGATGACCTGTCCGGCCTCGATGTCGCCAGAAAGGCGCTCATCCTCGCCCGCGAACTCGGGATCGAGCTGGAGCTCGACGACATCGACGTCGAGCCGCTCGTGCCCCAGGCGCTCATCGAGACCGAGACACTCGAGGAGTTCTTCGAGGAGCTCGAAGCGCACGACCCCGAGTTCGACGCATATGTGCAGGGCATCAAAGACGAGAATAAGACCCTTCGGTACCTCGCGATTATCGACCCTGGCGTCGATGGCGCCGAGCCGCGGTTTAAGGTCGGGCCCGTCGCCGTCGAGCAGGCGCACCCGGCTACCCGGCTTCGCGGCTCCGAGTCCTTCGTGGCGTTTACGACCGAGCGATATCAGGATTACCCGCTGATCGTGCAGGGCGCGGGTGCGGGCGGCGCGGTGACCGCGGCGGGCGTGCTCAGCGATATCCTGCGCATCTCCCAGAACCTTCGAGGCAGGTAGGCCATGGACGGAATCGAGACCTTGCGCGTGGGGATATCGGCCAACCTCGTCCACGGAGGCGATGCACCGGATATCTATGCGGGCCGTCCTCTCTTATATATCGAGCATTCGATGGCTACGTGGATGATGCGCCGCGGTTTGCGCGCGTATATGATTCCGTTCGCCTACGGCGAGGAGAATACCGAGACGTCGCTCGACGCGCTCGTGCGCGGGCTCGACGGCGTCGTACTCCACGGTGGCGCCGACGTCGCGCCGATCAGTTACGGTGAGACGGCGCTGCGTGATCAGTGGACCGGTGATCGCGTCCGCGACGAATACGAGATCAAGCTCGTGCACGCCTGCCTCGCCCACGGGATCCCCGTGTTGGGGATTTGTCGCGGCCAGCAGCTCTTGAACGTCGCGCTCGGCGGCACGCTCTACCAGGATATCGAAAGCCAGGTCGACGACGCACTGTCGCACTACGACGGCGACAAATACGACAACAATCACCACCAGATCGAGGTTCGGCCCGATTCTCGGCTCGCGGAAGTCCTGCGAGACGAGCTCGACGATCACCGCCGTGCAACGGTCAACAGCGTGCACCACCAGGCCGTCAAAGACCTCGGCGAGGACGTCCAGATCGAGGCGACGTCGGTGGAGGACGGCGTCATCGAGGCGATTCGCCTGGTCGATGGCACCGGTCGCTACGCCGCGGGCGTCCAATGGCACCCCGAATTTCAGGACCCCGACGACGCCGAGTTGCTCAGCCCCTGGCCGGTGCTCGACGACTTCATCGCGGCGATGGTCGCGCGCTTCGATAGGTCATAGGTTTCGGCCGCGCCTGGCGGCGCGTCCGAGGTCATAGGTTTAGACTGTCCCCAGTCCCCAGTCCCCAGTCCCAATCCCTTCGAGCGGAGCGAGCATTTGGTCATTCGTCGCTTCTTGCGTACAATGGGCGCGCCCTGCCCATCTATCGAGGAGCTGAAGACATGAATCGGTTGTACAAGCTCGCACTGATATCGCTACTGGCCTGTGGACTCGGCCTTACTGCCTGCTCCGACGACTCGTCGTCCGGGAACAACTCCGGGACGAACAACGGTGGTGGGAACAACAATAACGGAACCACCGACGGTGGGGACAACGACGGCGACGACGACGGTTCGACGACGGACGGCACCGGCACAGACGGCGAGTCCGACGCGACGTTGACGTGTAACTCGATCGACTTCGTCGAGGTCTACCAGCCGAATGTCTACATGCTCATCGACCGCTCGTCGTCGATGGAGGGGGAGCCGATGTCCCAGGCGAAGAGTGGCCTGGACGACATGGCGTCGACGCTGGCCGACCGCATCCGCTTCGGCTCCGGCGCATATCCCTTCCCGAGCTCTGGTTGCGGTATGAAGGTGCTGGATCTGATGGGCAGCTACTCGTCGGCCGAGCTCGAGGCCGGATGGGCAGACCTGACCGCAGCGGGCGGTACGCCCACAGGTACCGCGCTGTGGAACGTCCGGACCAACGACTACCTGAGCGATCCGCAAGACCAATTCGACGACAAGCGCCAGAAGGCGGTGGTGCTCATTACCGATGGCGATCCCAACGAATGTGAGGACGAGCACCCGGCCGAGGAAGAAGCTGCGGCGATGCTCAACGAGAAGAATGCGCCGGTCTTCGTGGTCGGCTTTCGCTCCGCCGCAAACCCCGACAAGCTCAACGCGCTCGCCGAGGCGGGCGGCACGGATGCCCCCGGCAGCGACCGCTTCTACACCGCCGAGAATCCCGGTGAGCTCACCGGCGCTATCCTCGACATCTCGGAGAACGTCATCGGTTGTACGCAGCCGGTTGCGCCGCCGCCGGACCGCCCGGACCTGCTGAGCGTCGAGCTCGACGGGCAGCCGGTGCCGCAGGACCCCGACAATGGATTCAGCTACAACGAAGCGTCCCAGGAGATCACCATCCATGGCAGCTACTGCGAGGACCTGCAGAGCGGCTCGCGAGACGGCAAGGCGCTCAAGATCGTCGTCAATTGCCCGGACTGTGTGGGGGCGGGCGAGAGCTGCTCGACCGGCGCGGATTGTTGTAGCGGGCTGTGTGAGGACGGAACGTGTCGCGCGCCGTGCGTCAGCACGGGAGGCAACTGCGCCGATGATGGCGACTGTTGTTCGGGGAGCTGCCAATTCGCCGATCCCGACAATCTGCTCGGAACCTGCGTCGGAGGTTGAGCGGTTTCGCTCGCGCCTGACGGCGCTCGCTAGAGGTTAAGCGGTTGCGCTCGCGGTGCTCGCGGAGGTTAAGCGGTTGCGCTCGCGCCTGAAGGCGCTCGCTAGAGGTTAAGCGGTTAGGACTTCCGACAGACTGCGCTGTGGTAACCGCTTACCCGCTGACCGCTCAACCCCCGCGAGCGTTAGCGAGCCAACCGCTTACCCGCTGACCGCTTAACCCCCGCGAGCCAACCGCTTACCCGCTGACCGCTTAACCCCCGCGAGCCAACCGCTTACCCGCTGACCGCTCAACCCCCGCGAGCACCGCGAGCGTTAGCGAGCGCCATAGCTGTGCCCGGTCTGCTCTTCCTTGCGGTCGGTGGCGGGCGGGGGCGTGCGCGAGATGTCGCTGATGCGCTGGCGTAGCTCGTCGTCCATCTCGAAGTCGGCGGAGGCCAGGGCGGGCTCGAGCTGACCGACGTTGCGGGCGCCCAGGATCGGCGCGGTGACCGCCGGATGTGTCGAGACCCAGCGAACCGCCAGCGTCACCGGATGCACTCCGTATTCGTCGGCGATTTCGACGAAGTCGCTGGCGATGTCGAAGTCCGACGTGTCGCTGTATCGCGCCTGATAGATCTCGTTTTCGACCAGGCGACCCTGCTCGGGGCGCTTGCCGCGGCCGTACTTGCCGGTCAGCAGCCCCGCGCCGAGCGGGCTGTACGGGCAGACGCCGAGTTGCTCGGACTCCGACATCGGTAAGAGCTCGACCTCGGCCTGTCGCTTGACCAGGTTGTACATCGGTTGCAGGCACACGAAGGACTCGAGGTCCTTGCGGCGTGAGATCCCGAGCGCCTTCATCACCTGCCACGCCGCGAAGTTACTCGCCCCCAGGTACAGGACCTTGCCGTCCCGGACCAGGTCATCGAGGACGCGCATCGTCTCCTCGAGCGGCGTCACCTCGTCGAATCGGTGCAGATACAGCAGGTCGATCCGGTCGGTGCCGAGCCGTCGAAGGCTCTGCTCGACCGCGCGTGTGAGGTGATAGCGCGTCGAGCCGCGAGCGTTCGGGTCGTCGCTCGTCGGGAAATACGCCTTTGTCGCGAGCACGATCTCGTCGCGTTCGTCCGCGATGAAGTCGCCGAGCCACTCCTCGGAGACGCCGTCCGAGTAGACATTTGCGGTGTCGAAGAAGTTGACGCCCGCGCCGCGACAGGCGTCGTACATCTCGCGCGAGGTGTCTTTTTCGGCGGTGCTCCCGAACGACATCGTGCCGAAGCACAACTCCGAGACGCGAACGCCGGTCTTTCCGAGAAATCGATAATCCATCCGTAAACTCCTGACCACTTGGTAAAATCTGTCAGCTAGAACGTAGGTATTGGAGACCGTTTTGTCAGCTTGGACGTTGGGACTGGCCCGTGTATCCTCGTTTCGTTCTCTCCACGTAACCCACACAGGGGGCTTTCGACATGAGCAACCCAAACAGAGGCTCGGGCAATCTCGTCAAGTGGTTGGTAATCATCGCTGCAGTCGGGGGATTTGGGCTGTGCATTCTCGGGATCCTGGCCGCAATCGCAATCCCGGCGTTCATGAAGTACATCAAGCGCTCGAAGGCCAGCGAGGCTCAGGCCATCACCAGTCGACTCGCCGACGAGGCCGTCGCGCACTATGCGGACAGTTGCGAGTGGCCTGCCGCGCTTCCCCGGCATACCAACCCGGAGACCTGCTGTGGCGGCGAAAAGTGCACGGCGGACACCGAGGCGCTGGACGTATGGGGGCGCGCTGCGCTGACGGCTCCCAGAGAGCCGACGTACTTCGCGTACAGCACCCGGAAGCTCGATCAGCAAACGTACGAGATCATCGCCGAGGCCGACTTCACGTGCGGGGGCAACATGCACACGGTCACGATTCAGGTCGAGGCAACCGGCGAATGCGATGCTCGGACGTCTCCTACGGTTGTCACCAACGAATTCGAGTGATCGACGATAAAATATGTGTGGTTCGTCATGCGGACTGTCGTCGAGCAGTGTAACTCATTGACAATGCGGTATCGGCTCTGAAATTCGGGTACGAGGCGGGCTGACAGGCTCGCTGAATTCTTCTCCATATCAGAGAGGTACGTCATGTTGCGCTGGATTATAGCATTTGCAGTCTTAGCCCTGGTCGCCGCCGTCCTCGGATTCGGCGGGATCGCCGGCACGTTCGCCGGGATCGCAAAGATCATCTTCTTCGTCTTCATCGGTCTGGTCGTCCTGACCGCCGTACTACGCGTGGTGAACGGCGGAAGCTCCTCCTGATGGGCGGTGTGCACGGGAGGTTTAGAATACATCTGTGGGCACTCTGTCGAGTATCGTGAGCACGGCCGGGTGTTGCTCGCGCCGCTCGACTGTAATCGCATAGAAATCTTCGACGATCTCCTCGATCTCGCCGATCGCGACGACCTTGTGCTGGCGCGCGATTTCGTCGGCGACCACGGTCGGTGCGGGGAAGAGTCCAAGACCCGTTTGTCCAAAGGCGTTCATCTGGGCGGTATCCTGGAACTCGGCGATGATCTTGGGGTGGATGTCGTGGGCGTCGAACCAGCGCTCGAGTCGCCGCCGCAAGATCGCCCCGGTCGTCGGCAGTAGCATCGGCACCCCGTGCAGCGATTCGGGGAATCCAGGGCGGACCTCGGCGGCGAGCTTGGCGCAGCCCAGTATCCGCATGTCGCAGCGACCCAACCGGTGGTTGAAGACGTCGAGGTCGGTGTCTGGGGGCGCCGGTTGGTCGGCTAATACGACGTCGAGCTGGTGCAGCGACAGATCTGAGAGCAACGAATTCAGTGGGGCCTCGCGCACGACCAGGTGGACCTGCTCGTCGGTCGACATCGCCGGCTCCAGCAGTTTCCTGGCCAGGAGCTTCGGCACCGGCGCGGTCACCCCCACGCGTAGTCGCACTCGCCCTCCGACGGGATGCCCGGATGCGAAGTCGAGCAATTCCTGACCAATCCGAAAGATGTCGTCTGCGTACCGAAAGACAACCTTCCCGAAGTCGTTGAGGACCAACCGCCGCCCCGAACGGTCGAACAGGCTTCTGCCGAGCTTCTCTTCCAGTTGTTGAATCTGCTTACTCAGCGTCGAAGGGGCCAGGCGTAACGCGTCGCTGGCCGATGACAGGGTGTCTTCACGGGCCACCATCCAGAAATAATAGAGGTGGTGATAGTTGAGCCACTCCATCGAAATCCTTTTCCCTGAGTCGAAATAACGTTGGCATATTTTCTTATAGACTAATGACTGGCTGATCCCTAGCTTATGCGGGCCATGGAAGATAATGAAAGATTAGATAAGAGTCTGACCCTATTCGATGTCTTCGCGATCTGCACAGGCGCGATGTTCAGCTCCGGGTTCTTCTTGCTCCCCGGACTTGCGGCCGCCAAAGCCGGCCCCGCTGTCGTATTAGCGTATTTCATCGCCAGTATCCTGATACTTCCGGCGATGTTATCCGTCGCCGAGTTATCGACGGCGATGCCGAAGGCGGGCGGGGCATATTTCTTCATCGACCGCAGTATGGGACCGCTGATCGGCACCGTTGGAGGGCTCGGCACGTGGGTTGCCCTGATCCTCAAGAGTGCGTTCGCGTTGATCGGAATGGGTGCGTATCTGGCGATCTATGTCGAGCTGCCTATCAAGCCGCTGGCGGTGGGGCTGACGATCGCGTTTTCCGTGCTCAATATCGTGGGGGCCAAGGAGACGAGCGGTCTCCAGCGTATCCTCGTGGCGACCCTCGTGGGTATCCTCGGGTATTTCTCTGTCATGGGGCTCGTCGAGGTCTTCGGAGCGACGAGTTGGCAGACGACGCTCGACGAATTCCAGCCCTTTATGCCCTTCGGGTTCGATGGCGTTCTGTCGACCGTCGCGCTCGTGTTCGTGTCTTATGCGGGGCTGACGAAGGTCGCGAGCGTGGCCGAAGAGGTCAAGAATCCGGACAGGAATATTCCGCTCGGCATGGCGCTCTCGTTGTTCGCCGCGACGACGCTGTATTGCGTCGGTGTCTTTGTCATGGTGGCCGTGCTCGAGCCGTCGGAGCTCCACAAGGACTTGACCCCGGTGGCGACCGCCGGAGAGATCTTTCTGGACTTTCTGCCCGCTGGGGTCGGCCTGCTGATGATCGTCATCGCCGCGATCGCCGCGTTCGCCTCGACCGGGAACGCCGGCATCCTATCCGCATCGCGCTACCCGCTGGCGATGTCTCGTGATCGGCTTCTCCCTGACGCGCTGTCCGGGATCGGTCGCTTTGGGACACCGACCTTTGCGGTCATCTCGACCGCCATTGCGATGATCGCGGTCCTGGTCTTTCTGGATATCGAGGGTGTGGTCAAGATGGCCAGTGCCTTCCAGTTGTTCGTCTTCTCGATGCTCAACCTCGCCGTCATTGTCATGCGAGAGAGCAAGATCGACTTCTACCATCCGGAGTTTAAGAGTCCGTTTTACCCGTGGATCCAGATTATCGGGACTCTGGTGCCCCTCTGGCTCGTCACCGAGTTGGGATGGGGGCCGGTCGCCATGTGCTCGTTCGTCGTGGTCGGCGGCGTCCTCTTGTACGTGTTCTTTGGGCGGCATCACGCCGAGCGCACCGGTGCAATCTATCACGTATTCGAGCGGCTCGGTCACTTTCGCAGCGCTGATCTCGACCACGAGCTGCGTAGAATCATGGGCGAGAAGGGGCTGCAGTCCTCCGATCCCTACGTGGAGCTCATCGATGATGCGCACATCATGGACCTGGAGTCCGAGTTCGGGTTTCGCGAAGCGCTGCGCATGGGCGCCGAGTATCTCGCCGATGAATTCGGCCTCGAGCCCGACCCGCTCTATGAGTCATTCGAGCGCGAGATCGACCAGGGGCTGATGCCGATCAACAACGGTGCAGCAGTCCCGCAGCACCTCTATCACGGAATCGAGCGCCCTAAGCTGTTGGTCATGCGCTTGCGGAAGCAGGCGACGATCGACTTCGACGAGGAAGTCGCGCACATCGCCGATCACGGGCCCGTTCGTGCGATCATCTTTCTGCTGAGCCCCGACGACCAGGTCGGCGCGCATCTACGGATGCTCGCTCGACTCACCACGCATACCGAGGACCCCGACTTTCTCTCCAACTGGTGCGACGCCGACGGGAAGAAAGAGCTTCGAAGACTCCTCGCTGCCGAAGTCAGTTGATGGCCATCGCACATCGGGGGCATGTCCCCCGGTGCTGCTCCCAAGCCCGAGGCGCACGTCGTTCAGCCCTGTTCGTCCCGCTCCCAGCATAGCTCGACGTCTTTTGGGACGGTGTCGTCGTCTCGGCAGACGTCCAGCTTCAGTCCCCCGATCCTCCCCTTCTTGGCGTCTCCATAGAGCTTCAGATAGTCCTGGTAGGTGATGTGGCCCAGGAAGCTGAGGTTGGCGAGGATATGCTCGATCTTCTCGACGCGCGAGCTCGGGATCTGCCCGGATTTAACCTTCGGTCCGTACAGACTCGGACCCGGGAGAATGGCCGAAAGAAGGGCCATCTGTCCGATCGTCAGCTCGGTGGCGCGCGTGTCGAAGTAGTACTCTGCGGCTCTGTCGAGCCCTCGGACGTTCGGGCCCCATGCCACGATATTGACATACAGCTCGAGGATGCGCTCCTTGGGTAACTCGCGCTCCAGCCGCCACGTCACGTACGCCTCCTGGAGCTTGCGAGCGAGGGTGCGGTCGTGGCTCAAGAAGAGATTCTTGGTGAGTTGTTGGCTCAGTGTGCTCCCTCCGCGCTCGAGCCTGCGCGCCTCGAGGTTGTGGGACATCGCGCGGCGAACGCCGACCCAGTCGAAGCCATTATGCGAGAAAAACTGAGCATCTTCGGCGGCGGTTAGCACCGTCGGGACGTGCTCGGGCAGTTCCTCGTAGTCGACCCAATTGCGAAGCGCGGGTCGATTGAGCATCCCATTCGGTGATGAGGCCGGCGGTGGGCCCTGTGCGGCGAGCGACCGGATATCGGCGTTGACGGAGTCTTTGATGACCTCGATGTCGCCGTCGAACGAGACGTCGAGCTCGAGGCTCTTGGGATACGCGGTATGGACGGCTGTCGCGATGCGAAAGCCGAACGTGCCCTCGTATTCGGCCCCGTCGACGATGCGCGTGATCTGGTTCGGGAGGCTCTGATTGACTGCACTCGGATCGAGGTCGGCGGCGTTCACCACGGCCTCTAGAACCCAACCGGGATGCGCATCGATGGCGTACGCATCCAGGTATATCGGCTCGGCCGCCCCGAGATGGAGCGCGGCGTAGGGTACAGATATCGCGCGGTGGTCGACGTCGGCGATGACCTCGAACTCCAGGCCCGCATTGACCGGTGTGAGCGGCTCCGAGGACAGATGCGGTACCTTGATCTCGACATCCTCGACGTCGATGGCGGCGGTGGTATTCATCAGGCTGAGCTTCCGGTCGAACTCTGCTTTCAGCCGGCCATCGAGCCGCCCGCGATCGACCAGGTCAGCCAGCCCAAACGTCCGCAGGATGCTCTGCGGGCTGAACTGGTCGAGCTCGAGCAGCGTGACGATGCGATTGGAGCGACGAAGCCACTTGGCAGCACCAGCCAGGCTTCCGCCTTCACTGTCGTGAAATTGGCCGACGAGCATCGCTGCGTCTTCGCGTCGGTCGTAGCGCACGGAGAAATCCTCCAGCCGTAGCGGCGGGTGCACGCCGCCGATGTCGTAGAGCTCCATCTCGGGGACGTCTCCGCGCACTATCGTCTCCCCAAACTCGAGCGTGGCCTCCGGCGAGCGCATGCCCATCGGGCCGTAGGTCCACAAGTTGAGCTGCTCGAAGGTGACGCTCGTGGGGTCGCAGTTCGGGCACATCCGGACGCGCTCGACAGCGACCTCCAGCGGTGCATCCGTGTCGAACCATGTCTCGATGCGCGTGGGCGATTCGGGCTCGAGCACGAACTCGGTCGGGCTGGATGGGTCGGAGCGGTCGACCTCTCGGATCGAGAAGGGAATGCCATCCGGCAACGCCCCGTAGGCGCGAAGCGAGTCGAGCTTGAGCTCCGTTGCAGTGTCTCGAACCTGAAGCTCGGCGCGTTGCAACTCGAGCGCTCGTGTGGTGCCGGGGAGCGGCTCGGGGCGGACCGACACGCTGATATCACGCAGGATAGCCCGCGTCGGTGGAAGGGGGGCCGGCTCGGCACTCTCGGGCTTAGTCGGGCGCTGTTTCGGGCTCTCGGCGGCTGCTTTCGGCGTGTCTGTTGGCCTGTCCGCTGGCGTGTCCTTCGGCCTGTCCTTCGGTGAGGGAGCCGGTGCGTCCTTCGGGGGCGCCCGGCGACCCGGTACGCGCGTAATATCGATGACGCCGCCCGATACCTCCACATCTCGAGGGACCACGCGTCGGTGCTGGAGCCAGTAGTCGATATCCGGCGCGACCGCCACGGAGTCGAACTTCGCCTCGAGCGTGAACTCCCCGCGGTCGATAGCGACCTCGACGCCCTCGAAGACCACGCCGGTGAGGCCGTCTGGGTTCATCGTTGCAATCTGAATATCGACGCCATGGCGCTCGGCGAGTCGTGAGACCCGTCGATCCACCAGGCTGCCGACGACGAGCTGGGTGCGGGCCAGATACGAGCCCATCAGGACCAGAGCGACCAGCCCGAGGCACACCGCTACGACCAGTCGCCAGCGTCCGGTGCGCTGCGCCGTCGTCTCCGTGGACTCTCTGGCCGTTTCCTGGCTCATATAAACGTGTCGCCACGGGCGCTCGCCCGACTAGTCGGTGAGCACCGCCTTTTCGTTGTCTTCGATCCAGCGACCCACGACCGCCGCGCCGACGCTGTCGCCCCAGACGTTGACCGTGGTTCGACACATGTCCAGGATCCGATCGACCGCGACCACCAGGCCGTAGCCCGCGCCCGGCAGCCCGACGCTCTCGAGTACGATAATCATCGTCACCAGGCCCGCGCTGGGCACGCCCGCGGCTCCAATCGCCGCCAGGGTCGCGGTTACGACGATGATTAACTGCTGGGCGAAGCTCAAGTCCATGCCCAGCGCGTTGGCGATGAAGACCGCCGCCACCGCCTCGTAGAGTGCCGTGCCGTCCATATTGATCGTCGCACCCAGCGGCAGCACGAAGTGGGCCGATTTCTCCGAGACACCCGCACGCTCGGTGACGCTCTCCAGGGTGACCGGGTACGTCGCCGAGCTCGACGCCGTCGAAAAAGCCGTGAGCAGGGCCGGTGCGAGCGCCTTCGCAAACAGGTGGGGCGGGTACTTCGCCAGAAATATCAGCATCAGGGGAAGCACGAGCATCGCGTGGATCGCCAGCCCGCCGACCACCGAGAGCATATAGACGCCCAGATCCTCGAAGAACGCCACGATATCCAGAAGCTCGGGGTCGAGCAGGGTATTGACGAAGAGCGCGGCCACCCCGATCGGCGCGGTCGCCATGATCCAGTTGGTGATCGTGAGCACCAACTCGTTGGCTGAATTCACAAAGTCGACAACGGGTTTGCCCTTGTCGCCGATGGCGAGCAGGCCAAGGCCCACCAGGATCGCCGTGAAGATCGTCGGGAGCATCGCGCCTTGCGACAGCGCCCCGAAGATATTCTCGGGGACAATATTCAGGAAGACATCCGCGAGCGGGGTTGGCTCGAGCTCGGCGTCGCCTCCGATCGACAGGTTCAGGTCCTTTCCGGGCTGGAGGACGTTTACGACGATGAGCCCGACGCTCACCGCCGCGAGCGTGGTCATCATGTAGTACCCGATCGTGCGCAGGCCGAGGCGCCCCAGCTCCTCGGGATCTCGGAGGTTGACGATGCCCGAGATGACGCTGGTGAGGATGAGCGGGATGATGATGAGCTTGAGCAGCCGGATGAACAGGTCACCGATAAAGCTAAACGGGGCCCGGAACTGCTCGAGTTGATGTTGCGCCGGGGCTCGCTGCTGGCCGGCTTCGATCGCTGCGGCGACCACCGATTGGCCCTGCTCGACGGACGCGTCGGCCAGCTCGAGGTCTGGAAGCGGCGCGACGGGGACCAACTGGCGCACGATCAGCGCATAGATCAGCGCGACCAGCAGGCCGATGAAGATCTGCCAGTGCAGCTGCTTGTACCAGGGGCCTTCTTCCTCGCGGGAAGCGGAGCCATCGGGTTGTGCGTTCGAGGTCGCGTCGGATCGGTCGTCAGTCATCGCCCACGGCTCGCATTCGAAGGAGACGGCTCGTCGAAGCACCCTCGTCGACGTCGTGTCGATGAGGGGCGGTTGCGCGGAAACTTACCATCCGTGATGCGCTGGACTATAGCCGACCGAGGTGCGAGCCGAAACTTTTTCGGTTTCGCTGGACGCACCCGCGCGGCAGCACTGCGGCGTCATTCTCTGAGTCTGACGCCGATCTCGTCGAGGATTTCGTCGAGGACTTCTTCCTGGCCGCTCTTGATGGCGAAGGCGACGTCGCCGAGGCGTTGCTCGATGATCGGCTCACACTCCGGGATGGAGGCGAAGTGCTCGGCGCTCTCCAGATCTTCCATGACGATGACCGTGACACCGCGCGACATGGCGACCTCGAGCGGCTTATCGAGTACATTTCGCAGCCGCAGCGCCTGCATCGACGGCAGACCACCGTCGGAGCGCGCGTCGAGGAATTCGATGACATGGTCGAGCGTGTCTTCGGGCCAGCGCCGTTTGATCTTGCTGACGTCGAATCGGAAGAACTTGGTCGTGTCGTAGCCGTCTTCGAGGTCCTCGGCGATCTTGTCGAGCTCGCTGAGCGTGACGAAGTCGGCCTCCATGACGTCGACCATGACTTCGAGCGAGTCGACGAAGTACAGGCACGGTGGAATCTCACCGAGGTAGTCGATGAGCACCGTCTCGTCCTGCTCGGTGATGCGCTCGACGCCATCGGTGTCGGCGTTCGGTATGTAGACCGACGTGGGGGTGAGGCGAATAGCCTCGAAGTCCTCGGTGCCCTGGCTGTGGCGGAGCTGACCGATGATCAGGTCGAGTTGATCGGGATCGCTGTGGCGTACCAGCAGTCCATTTGCGTAGAGCTTGAGCTTCTGGTGGACGCGCTCCCAATCCTGGAGCTGGAACGCCACCGTATCCGGGACCGGGGCGTGGCTGTACTCGTTGAGGACGTCGACGACCGCATCGGCGTCGAGCCCGAGCCCGAAGCCGCGCTGCACGCTCTCGGCGGTCAGCCGGAAGTTCGCCACCCGATCGGTGAGCTTGTCGCGTCGGCCGATCTGGTAGAGCCGATAGAGCACCTTGAGGGGCGCCGGGTCGAGGAAGAGCATGACCTCGAAGTTGGGCTGGACGACGAGGCACTCATTGGCGGACTTGCCGGCGTCGTCGGTGTCGCGGTCGGCGTCGATGCCGAGCACATCGATGCCCCGGTCGGTCGCGCGGATCATCTCCACGCCGTCCTCGCTCTCGCCGAGCTCGACCAAGCCCATCCACATCAGCGCGCGTCGGAGGACGGCTTCGATGTAGAGGCGTGGCTCGATAGTCGGCTCGATCTTGGAGAGCGCGCGGGGCAGGTAGCTGCGATCGAGCTGGGCACAGAGGTCGATGATCGCGCTCAGCGGCGTCCACTGACCCATGCGCGAGCGACGCAGCACCGAGAGGACGTATCCCCTGGCGCCGATCAGCGGCTCACCGGTCGATTCAAAATAGGAGAAATGCTCTTCGGCGTCGCTGCGCGACTGGCCGCGGCCGAGCTCGTGGCTCTCGACCTCGTTCCAGTGCTTCATGCCCTGGAAGCAGTTGACGAGCGCGCGATTGCGCTTGTCGACGTCGGCACAGAAGTAGTCTTCGACCGCGTCGTAGCGGCCGACCATGGTTTGTTCGTCGAGCTCGACGAAGCCAAATTCGACGCACATCGCCAGCAAGAAGGTCAGGTAGTCGAGCTGGAGCGCGTCCTTGAGGTCGAGCTCGTCCGCCGCCTCACCCACGCCCCCGGGCATCGTGATGCCGCGGGCGAATCGTGCCAGGCTGCGGCGGTTGGGAGTGCCGGATTTATTGAGCCGCAGCGGCTCCTGCTGGAGCATCGACGACAGGTGGACGAGGTTGAGCTCGAGCGAGTCGAGGTTGCCCTCGAGCGTGGTCTCGATGTCACCGGACCACTGGCCGAGCGCCTCTGGGCCGAGCGACTCCGCCTCCTCGCTGAGTTCTTCCATCAGCGGTACCGGGACGGCGAGGTCGCGCTGCAGAAAGTTCTCCTGTTCGAGGAGCCCTTCGATGTCGAGCTCACTCTCCCCGGGGTTGGGCAACGGGATGAGGATCGACGACTCGACCAGCGAGCGCAGGGTGGCTCCCTGGTCGCCGAAACCGCGAAGCAGCAGGTCCCGACGCAGGTTCTCTCCACGCATGCGCCCGCCGGCGGCCGCGACCTGGCTCAGTGCCACGCGCTCGCGCTTCGAGAGGTTCTTGAGCCGCCCGATGGCGGCGTCCGCATCGTTGATCCGATCGGCGACTTCTTCACCCTCGGCTTCCGGCTCGAGGCCCCACGATTCGGCCAGGAACCGACGCGAGGACAGGCCGTAGCCACGGTTGAAGAGGCCGAGTAGTTCTTCCGAAATAAGGGGTCCCGACTTGCCGCGGGAGCGATCCGTTCGTTGACCTCTCACGAGTCCTCCTCGGTATCATCTGCGTCTTCGCTGTCTTCACCCTCGGCGTCCGCATCGGCTTGTTCTTCGTCGGGCTCGAGGTCTTCGGGGCGCACGATGTCGCCGACCACCTTGGGATAGGTGCCTCGTTCCTGTAATTGCTCCCGGATCTTCTCCAGTTCATAGGCGGGAGCGACGATGGCGCGGTCACTGATGCGGTCGATGTGCAGGGGGGAGGTGTCCATGGAGAGCAGAGTCTCCTCGAGGATTGCCTCATTTTCACAGATCATCAGCGCGACGCCGCGATGTACGATACGCTTTGAGTCGGATGCCACGAACGGACCTCGTGTCGAAGGATTTGCCGGTCGATAGGGCTAGAACACTCGGCGACGAGGCTGCCCGCTTCGCCGCGAGCAGTCCCATGCACGGATGGATAGTCACCCGGACGCCGAAACCAGCGAGCCGAAGCATAGGAGTCTGAGGCTAGAAGTGTCAACCTCGCGGGGGGCGAGAGGGCGCGAAACCTCCTGAGCATTTCGGGGCGCGCGGGCGGCAAACCATTCATTCCTGCTGGCGACCATTCACCCTTATTAAGTAACCACTCAGTTTGACAATTTGGAAGTTTCGACGCTATTCTATCGTTCACTCGACGTAGGCTCAAAAGCAACGAGAGAGGGTTTCGACCGTGGAACTGAGCAAGGATAGAGTACGGATCTTCGAGGTGGGGCCCCGAGACGGCCTCCAAAACGAGGACGTGATCCTCTCGGTCGACCAGAAGGTCGAGATGATCCATCGACTGGTCGATGCAGGCGCACGCGACATCGAGATCGGTAGCTTCGTTCACCCCGACTGGATCCCGCAGCTCGCCGACACCGACGAGGTTGCTCGCCGTATCGAGCGTCGAGACGACGTGCGCTACTGGGCGCTCGTCCCCAACCAGAAGGGGCTCGAGCGCGCGCTCGACGCCGGGATTACCCACGTCGCCACGTTCATGTCTGCTTCCGAGACTCACAACCGAAAGAACGTCAATCGCACGATCGGCGAGAGCCTTCGCTGCCTCGAAGAGTCCTATGAAATCGCGCTCCGCGAGGGCTGCACCGTACGGGCGTATGTCTCGACCGTATTCGGGTGCCCCTATGAGGGTGATGTCGACTTCGACCGCGTCATGGATATCTCCGGGCAACTGCTGGAGTTCGGCGCCGATATGATTTCTCTCGGTGATACGATCGGCGCCGGCACACCGCTGCAGGTTCGGCGCGAATGCGCTCGCGCGCTCGAGACCTTCGGGGCCGATCGATTGGCCTTGCACCTGCACGATACGCAGGGGATGGCGTTGACCAATGCTTTCGTCGCGTACGAACTCGGCATGCGCGCATTCGACAGCTCAGTTGGGGCGCTGGGCGGATGCCCCTATGCGCCCGGCGCCGCCGGGAACCTCGGCACCGAGGACCTGGTGCACCTCTTCGAGGAGGTCGGAGCCCAGACAGGCGTGGAGCTCGACCACATCCTCGAGACGACGCGTTGGATCGAGGAGACGACCGATATCAGCAATCAGTCGCGTTACTATCAGTATTGCGAGCACTCCGACTCCGATACCGCGTGCGCTGGCTGACTCGACTCGCCCCTTGAATCTCCGCCATCAGCGCGGGCGATCTCGCTCCTCGAGCGTCGGTCGCGTCCTCCGCCAGGCCCCTAATAACAACACGAACATAACCGCACCGACTGTGAGCCCGGCGAAGGCGTGCACGATCTGTGGCCGGGGGCCTTCGCGCAGGACGGCATCGACCCCGAAGAACGTCGCGGCAGCGACTGCCAACCCGACCACCACGGAGAATGTGACCATCCGCTGCAGCGGAATCTTGATCGCCTCCATCCCGGTGACCGCCCGCACGAAGTCCCAGAGGACCGCGAGTTCCTCGTCTTTGAGGTGGCCCGCGAACGTCGCGCGTTGAAAAGCGGACTCCACGACGATGTGCCCGTGCGTCAAGCGTGTAAGCGTGTCGCGTCTGGCGACCTTCTCCAACCGAATGATATCCGCGCGCTTGTACTCGTGCTCACCTCCATGCGCGAGCATCCACGGCCCCGGGACGATGAGATCTTCGGCGAGTTCGATGACACGACGACTCTTGCGACGTCGGTAGATGACTGCGGCGGCCATGATCAACAGCACCGGGGCCACGAAGATCAGTATGGTGATCTGCGCGGCCGCCTCGGTACCGTTGGTGATCAGCTCGACGATCGCCGAGATGACGATTGCCAATGCCGGGCCTCCCAGGACGAGTACCGTCGGCCACTCGAGGCGGAGCGCAGTGGCGAGGTCGGGAATGGTGAAGACCAGCCGGGTGCGGCCGTGTTCTCCGTCGGTCTCCACGTCGACCCCCGGCAGCGCGGCGACGCGCTCTCGAAGCTCTTGGGGCACGTTTTGGCTCGGTTCGGACGACATAACGCCTCGTTTTCGAGGAAGTACAGCGCGTCCAGATTTTGCGCGTTACCGTGCTTCCGTGCAACCGACAATCGTCGCGCCAGACAGGCGTTCGACCAGCGGAGCGGCTAAGTAGCAAAGCAGCTAAGCGGCTAAGCAGCTAAGCAGCTGAGCAGCTAAGCGGCGCATGGATGCGTGGATTACAGAGGGCATGGAGGCTGCTCGGCTGCTCGGCTGCTCGGCTGCTCGGCTGCTCGGCTGCTCGGCTGCTCGGCTGCTCGGCAGCTAAGCTGCTCGGCTGCTCGGCTGCTCGGCTGCTCGGCTGCTCGGCTGCTCGGGTGCTCGGCTGCTAAGCCGCTCGGGTGCTCGGCTGCTCGGCTGCTCGGCTGCTCGGCTGCTCGGCCGCTCGGCTGCTCGGCCGCTCGGCTGCTCGGCTGCTCGGCTGCTCGGCTGCTCGGCTGCTCGGCTGCTCGGCTGCTCGGCTGCTCGGCTGCTCGGCTGCTAAGCTGCTAAGCTGCTCGGCTGCTCGGCTGCTCGGCTGCTCGGCCGCGGTATGTACCAGGGGCGGTCTGGTGTGCATCTTCCAAGTGACGCCTGACTCTACTCTCTTCC
>JBNJFZ010000092.1:0-21475 GCA_051747295.1 Myxococcota bacterium | reverse complement strand
GACGGCGGGCTGGATGACGACGCGGCCGAGCTGTTCGAGATGGCCGGCGATCAGGCATGGCAGTCGAGTGATTATGGCGGTGCGCTGGAGTGCTTCCGCGCGTCCTCGGCGCTCACCTCCGGCGGTCCCTCGGCGGCGTTCGTGAAGATGAAGCTGGCGCGGGCATCGTTGGCGGTCTACGAACCTACGGATTGCCGCGGCGCACTGCGGGAGGCGACGCGCCTCGCCGAGCGGACGGCGCTGGACTGGTTGATCTACGCAGTGGTGCTCACGGCGGCTAATATCTCCATATCTCTGGGCGATATCGAGCAGGCCGAGAAGTGGCTGGGCCGGTTGCGAGACTCATTGCCCTCGACGGGTCGCCAGGCAGACGTCGTCGAGTTGGAGGCGCGGATCCTGGCGCGACGTGGAGAGCTGGTGTCGGCGACAGAGAAGATCGAAATGTGTGCCGAGCGAGCACGGCACTTTGGCAACCCGGAGGGTCTGATCACCGCGTTGGCTCGCCGGGGTGGGCTGCTGGCCCTGCGAGGAAAGACGAGTGAGGCGCGCGATACGTTTCAGGAGGCACTTCGGCTCGCCGATGAGCTCGGATCACCGGTGATGCGTGGCCGATCGCTCGCCGCGTATGGTCAGGCGCTTCGTCGCGCGGGATATATCGATACGGCGCTGGAGATGCTCTCCGAGGCGCTGGAGATTCTGGGCAACAGCAACTATCCGGACGCGTGGATCCGCGCGCTCAATGAAATCGCGATCTGCAAGGCGTATACGGCTGATTATTCGGAGGCGAATCGCTACGCGAGCGATGCCCTGGTGTTCGCACGCGAGCTCGAGGAGCCCTTTCTCCAGACACTCGTGGCCTTCTCACAGTCGGAGATCGACTGGAAGGAAAGTGATGGAGCGCCGAGCGCCCTCGAAGAAATGGGGCGGCGGCTTCGTCGGTTACACGAGTTGGGGACGGACTTTCGCGACGTGGCGGACGCGTGGGTTCGTTACGGGAGCGCGCTCGCCCAGAGCGGTGATGAAGAGGCGACTTCCATCCTCGAGCGCGCGCGACGACAGGCCTCCGAGATGGGCGCCGATCTGCTCGCCGGGCGAGCCCAGAAGGTCCTGGACGCCCACTCCTGAACCAGCGCTCGCCCACATCCCCGGCGCACGCCGAACACTCCTCTGACGTACCAAAATAGACATGTCCAAGCGGTTTCGAGTCAACAATCTGACGCTCCACCTCGACGAGGACGAGTCCGTCCTGCGCCAGCGCGCCGCCGACACCATGGGCGTGCCAGCCGACGACTTTCAGGACTTCGCGATCATAAAGCGTAGCCTGGATGCGCGGCACAAGCCTCGCTATCAGTACAACGTCGAGGTCGAGATCGACGCGGGAAAGGCGCTCGAGCGGCTGGCCGAGCATCACTCCATCCAGCAGGCGCCCGATCCAGGCGAGGACCGTCCGCGAGAGTTCGACGTGCGAAAAAAGGAGCGCGTGGCGGTCATTGGCGCGGGTCCGTCGGGGTTGTTTTGCGCGCATCGCCTCGCCGAACACGGCCTGGAGCCGATCCTGATCGACCGCGGACAGCCGGTCGAGGTCCGAGGCCGACAGGTCAGCCGGTTGATGCACAAAGGAGAGCTCGACCCCGATAGCAATATTTGCTTCGGAGAGGGCGGGGCAGGTACGTGGTCGGACGGTAAGCTGTACACCCGCGTCTCGGACGTTCGCGTCAAGCACATCCTGGAGACGATCGTCGAATTGGGCGGGCCCTCGGACATCCTGGTGTCGAATAAGCCGCATCTGGGCACCGACCGACTGGTCGCGCTCTGCAAGGCCTTTCGCGAGCGGCTCACGGATCTCGGCGCGAGCGTGCGCTTCGGCTGCTTCGTCGATGACTTCACGATCGACCGGACCGCTGGCGGCAACAAGGTGACTCAGGTCGTCCTTCGCGACGGCGAGCGCATCGACGTCGACCGGGTCGTGTGCGCTGTCGGACACTCGGCGCGCGAGATGTATCGCTGGTATGCGGAAAACGACGTGGCGTTGGCGCGCAAACCGTTCGCCGTCGGGTTCCGCGTCGAGCACCGTCAAAAGCTGATCAACGAGATTCAATACGGTCGATGGGCCGACGAAGAGTCGCTCCCGACGGCGGACTATCGGCTCACGGCAAACCTCGGTGAAGGGCCGGACCGGCGAGGGGTCTACAGCTTTTGTATGTGTCCGGGAGGGCAGGTCGTGCCGTCGCCCACCCAGGAAGGCGGCATCTGCGTGAACGGAATGAGTCACGCGAGTCGACGCGGACACTTCGCCAATTCGGCATTGGTCGTCACGGTCGAGCCGGAGGATTTCGGCGAGTTCGGCGCCATCCCGACCCTCGAAGACTACGACGGCCTGTTGGCCGGCATGGCGTTCCAGCGCGAAGCCGAACGTCGAGCCTACGAACAGGGTGGCGGCGGATTTATCGCGCCGGCGCAGCGTCTCACAGACTTCTATGATGGCGAGCAGACCACCGAGCTACGCGAGACGTCCTACAAGCCGGGCATCGCACCCGGTGACCTGTCCGCGTGCTATCCCGAGTTCGTGATCGACTCTCTGCGAGAAGCGCTGGACTCATTCGAGCATTCGATGCGTGGATTCTTGACGGACGACGCCATTCTCATCGGGGTGGAGACCCGCACCAGCGCGCCGGTTCAGGTCCTCCGAGACGGCGAGACGCTGCAATCGGTCTCCCTGGAGGGATTCTACCCGGCAGGCGAGGGCGCAGGATACGGTGGTGGTATCGTCAGCGCGGCCCTCGACGGCATTCGTATCGCCGAGCGTATTCTCGAAGAGTTGAGCGCCTGAGGCCTCATCCGCAGACGGGTAGAGCCGCGGCGCTGAGCGCGCTCGTATGGCTTGCCCGCGGGTCAAAAAGTTGGTAGTTCGTTCGCCTGGACTGGTGAACGCCTTCAAGTAGACGAGTAAAGTCCATGGTAGACAAGCAGAAACGTGGTCCACAGCACCTCGAGACCAAGAAAGACCCGGTTTGGTGGGATTGGTGGAGCGAAAACCCCATCGAAGTCGTACTCGTCGTTCTCATTCTGGTGATGTTTTTCGCGCTCCCGCGGCAGGGTTGTGGCGTGACTGCGGCTGACCAGCCGAATGCAGCAGAATCTGCGCCGGTCGCTCAGGAGTAGCGGCCGTGGCGCACTCCTCGATGCACGCCGGGCCCTACCGGCGTGAAAACCGCCCGTGACGCCCGTCCCGGCGGTATCCCCTTCGCGATGGCCGTCCCGGCGAGCGTCGCACTCTCCAACACCGAAGACCTCGACGACCGTCTATTTTGCTGTACGGTTGCCCGACCGCGCGGTGATCGCGTAAGATACGCACGGAAACGATTTGATAGCGCTGCCATACGAGATGGGGAGTGGACGCGGTCGGAGACTCCTCGGACACTGATGTTGGACGTAGGTGCATCGCGAGCGTCGACATCGCCGACGCGTCCCAGACGCTCTCATTATGAATCCTTGCCGAAAAATTCGAGGTTGAAACCGATGCTTCACGACAATCGTATCGATCGATGGACGAGCTCGAAGGCTCGGCTGTTTTCCGTCTTTTGTGCGTTCTTTCTACTGTTTGGAGCGGCTGCACCCGTAGTTGCTCAGGACGACGGGCGGGATGCTGAGACGACCAAGAAGGTGCTCCAACTCATCCGCGAGGGCAACAAGCAGTACGACGACGAGAAGTACGAGGCTGCTTACGAGAGCTATACGCAAGCCTACGACCTCTACTCCGATCCCGCGATTCTCGTCCGATTGGGGAAGACGGCCGAAAAACTCGGTGAGAAGCGGGCCGCGGTCAATTACTACACGAAGTATATCGCGGTGAATCCCGAGGATCAGACCGCCAAGCAACTCGAGAAGCGACTCCCCGAGCTCAAGAAGGGCCTCAAGCCGCTCATCAAGATTGCGAGCACGCCTGACGGCGCGACCGTCTACATCGGAGAGGTCTCCGACGAGAATAAGGTGGGCCAGACCCCGGTCGAGGTCGAGCCGGTACCCGGAAAGATCACCATCATCGTGACGAAAGAGGGCTACAGAGATGCCACGCGTACGCCCGAGGTCTCCGAGGGGACGACGACCGAGCTATCGGTCGAGCTGGAGGAGGCGCCCGACACAGAGCCGCGCGCCGACGCGGGAGAAGATGCACCGCTGGTCGAAGACCCGGGCGCCAGCCAGGGCACGAGCCAGCAACGAGAAGCCGACACGACTGACCTGAGCGTCTGGGGTTGGGGCACTGCTGGCGTGGGTGTCGCGCTCATCGGCACCGGGGCGGCATTCGCTATCATGTCGCAGAGCCGTGAGAGTGACGTGAACAACTACGATAAGCGCGCACCCGGGGCGAATAGCTCGGATCTGGAAGCGCTCAAATCGGAATCCGAATCCTACTACAATACGTCCGTCGGCCTCTTCGTCGCAGGTGGTGTCGTCGCCGCGACGGGGGTTGGAATCCTGACATACCACTTTTTGACCGCCGAAGAGCGCCAGGAGAGCGCCGTGCGATTCAACGGTGGCGTGATGTCCGATGGTGGCTGGGTCGGATTGTCCGGCAGATTCTGACACGCTCTTCGTCGAGCGGCGATCGATCGCCGCTCGGCCACTGACGAAGACGAGGCCCCGCGCTCTCATGCACCCAAGTCCTTCGATTCTCCATTCTTTCTTCGCACTGCTCGCTCAGGCGGGCACGCATATCGATATTGCGGAGGGAGCAGATCAGGGGGGAGGCTGGCAGAGTGGGCTCGCGATCGTATTCGGGGCGATTATCGCCGTCGGGATCATCGCGGGCATCTTTTTTGCCGTTCGCTCTCTGCGGGAGAAGCTCGCCAGTAATACACCGCGTTCGACACCTGACTCGGTGGGGAAGGAGACGCGTCGGCGAGTCAAAAAGGCCCTGAGCCGAGGGGACTACGAAGGCGCCGGGGACCTGCTCGTGCGCGCCGGAGAATACGAGGACGCATCCGAGATTTACCTGCAGGGAAAGTCGTTCCTGAAGGCCGCTCGGGCCTTTCGTGAGACCGGGAACCTGGCTCAGGCCATCCACTACTTCAAAAAGGCCGGTGAGTACGAACAAGCCGCGCTGTTGTACGCCAAAGACGGTCAGCACCGCGCGGCTGCGGCCGAATTTCACGCCGCTCAAGACTTCGAGAAGTCGGCCGAACACTACGAAGCCGCAGGCGACCATCGACGAGCCGCTGAAAACTACGAGCGCGTCGACCGGTTTTTGGACGCCGCTCGCAACTACGAACAGTCCGAGAGCTTCCGAAAGGCCGCGCAGAACTACAAACAGCACTTCGAGCAGCGACTCGAAGAAGTCGACGGGGAGCTCGACGAACTCGGTGAAGAGCGCGAGTACGCCAGGAAGGCCGGCGAGATGTTCAGAGACGCCGGCGACCAGGGGCGAGCCAGTGAGGTCTTCCACAAGGCGGGCTTCCTCGCCGAGGCGGCCGACTGCCTTCGTACGTCGGGCGACTTCACGCGGGCTGCAGACCTGCTCATGCAGGCGAAGCAGCCCCTGAGGGCAGCGCAGGTGCTCGAAGAGGGCGGTCAGAAGCAAAAGGCTGCGCGGATGCGGGCCGAAGCAGCTCTGATCGAGGGCGACCGGATCGAGGCTGCCGAACTCTTCCAGATCGCCGGCGACTACGACCGCGCCGCGGAGCTCTTCGAGGACGTGGGGCGCACCGAACAAGCCGCGATCCTCTACGAGGACCTCGAGGAATTCAGCAAGGCCGCGGAGCTCTTCGAAGAAGCCGAGAAATTCGGCATGGCCGCGCGCTGCGCCGAAGCCGCGGAGAAGCTTTCAAAAGCGGCAGAACTCTACGGCGAAGCCGGTGATATCGACTCGCAGATCCGCATCCTGCGAGACCAGGGCGACTACTTCCGAGCCGGCCGCTTGCTATTCGAGCACCGCCGCTTCGACGAGGGCCTCGCAGTCCTCGAGTCCATCGATTCATCTGATCCTATCTACCTGCGCAGCCTGGAGTTGCAGGGCGATATCTATCGGGCTCAGGGCCGCTACGAAAAGGCGTACAGCCGGTATCGATCAGCGCTTGGGAATCGGGAGGTCGACAAGTCGACGCTGCCCCTTTTCTACAAGATGGCGCGTTCACTCGAGGAAGAGCAGGACCTGACGGGAGCGCTCGACCACTACAACGCCATCGTCGACGTGGACTCGCACTTCGAGGACGCCAAACTCAGGCTCGAGGGCATTCAGAAGCGCTTGCGGCGCGGTAGCATGCCAGGGACGTCGAACAGCGGCATCTTCCAGGCGCAGGATGGCGGGGAGGACGGTCTCCAGCGACGCTACGACATCATCGATGAGGTTGCGCGCGGTGGGATGGGCATCGTCTACAGGGCTCGCGACACCGTCCTCGGTCGCGTCGTCGCCTTCAAAATTCTCGGCGAGAACTTGCGCGACAACGAAACCGCCGTGAAGTACTTTCTGCGCGAGGCGCGGGCTGCTGCTGCACTCTCGCATCCGAATATCGTCACGATCTACGACGCCGGAGAGCAGGATGGAGAGTACTATATGGCGATGGAGTTCGTGGAGGGGACGACCCTGAAGCAACTCATCAAGCGCACCGGCGCGCTCTCCGAGGACAAGGTTCGCTACATCCTCATCAACTGCTGCCGGGCACTCCACTACGCTCACTCCAAGGGCGTCATCCACCGCGATATCAAGAGCGGCAATGTCATGCTCACGCGCGACAAGTCGCTCAAGATCATGGACTTTGGACTCGCGAAGTTCCTCAAGGAGTATCAGAACAACCACACCCAGCAGGTTGGAACGCCGTTCTATATGTCTCCCGAGCAGATCATCGGTAAGGACATCGACTTCCGGAGCGACCTGTACAGCCTCGGTTGCACCGTCTACGAGTGTGCGACGGGCACGGTTCCGTTCTTCAAGGGCGACCTGAGCTACCACCACGTGCATACGAAGCCGCCCGGGCCGCGCTCGATCAACCCTGCACTCAGCAAGGACTTCGAGCGGGTGATCCTCAAGCTTCTGGCAAAGGACCCCGACGAGCGCTTCCAGTCCGCCAAGAGCGTGATCGAATTGTTCGCGAAAGAAGTCTAAACCCGGTTGATCGCGAGCCCTACCGAAGCCGTCGCATATCGCGGCGTTCGACACCCGGGAGCTTTTCCCGTGCCTTGGCGCGCATCTCGTCGGCCAATTCGGACTCTCCAACTCGGTCGAGAAAGCGCGCATAGCGAAAGTAGAGCCCGGAGTTGTCCGGGAAGGCCTCGAGCAGCGTCTCGTAGAGCTTGCGAGCTTCTGCGGGTCGTTCCGTCTGCTCGTAGAGCGAGGCTAGCTTGAGCGCGACCTGAACATTGTCGGGGCGCTCGGCGTGGACGTTCTCGAGCAGGCGCTCGGCCTGTTGGACCTCGCCGACCTGCGCGTAGATGGCGGCGAGGCGGGTAGTCACGCTGATATTGCCGGGAGATACCTTGTGGAGCCACTGGTAGTGGGGCAGGGCTCGCTTCGGCCTGGCCGCGTCGTCCCAGAATTGGGCCGCCTTTTCGTGCGCGGTCCTGGATGCCATCACGATCTGGGTCGCTCGGTCCGCGAGTTCGGCCAGGGTAGCCGGCGGCTCACCGATGCTCTCACCGGCGTCGAGGGCGCGCATCAGATCCTCGAAGCGCTTGCCATCGAGTGGTTCGATCTCCGCGGCGCGCAGGGACCACTCATAGGCGGCTCGTGGATCGTCGTCGGAGACTGCTCTCTCTGCTCGGTTTCGAAAGAGCCGAGCGCGAATCTCGGCAACTTCGCGCGGATCTGCTCCGGCCTCACCGGCGAGCTCGAGCATCGTCTCCGCCTGTACGACCTCGCCGGCTGCGACGGCGTCTCGGGCGTCTTCGAGGTAGCCCAAAGCCTCATCGGGTTCGGCGAGCGTCTCCGAATCCCGAGTGTTATCACTCGTCTTGCACGCGAGCGCGCCGGCTGTCAGGCAGAGCCCGAGGAGCAGGAGGCTTGCGATTCTTGCTTGCAGACTGACACTCATAGTCTAGGCGTGTTAGCGCTGAGGATTCACTCGACCAGATATCACCCCAGGCCATCGGAGTCCACATGTCCGACGAGTTGACACATCTCAATCAGGCCGGAGAGGCCAATATGGTCGACGTTGGCGACAAGGCGAAAACCGCGCGCCGGGCTGTCGCCATCGGTCGCGTCTATATGAATGAAGACGCCCGTCGTGCAGTCGAGTCCGGTGGGTTGGAGAAGGGAGAAGCGCTCTCGGTGGCGCGTGTGGCCGGGATCATGGGCGCGAAGAAGACCTCCGAGTTGATCCCGCTGTGCCACCAGATCGCGCTCGACAAGGTCGGGGTGCAGTTCCAGTTCGTCGAAGAACCGAGCAGCGTGGCGATCCGGGCGGAGGCTCGCTGCCACGGGCAGACGGGCGTGGAGATGGAGGCGCTGACGGCCGTGTCCGTATCGGCGCTGGCGATTTACGATATGTGCAAAGCCGTCGATCGTGCCATGACAATCGGAGAGATCAGGCTCGCCCACAAGTCGGGCGGCCGGTCAGGTGAATTCGACAGTCCCGACAGCATCGACTGGTCTACGTGAAGATTTTTGACGCACAAATTCGGAGCGATATCTGCAGCGAGGCCGACCTCAAGAACCTCGAGTACTTCGAGACCGAGCGGGTGCTCACGACCGCACACGCAAAGCGGGAGTTCGAGCGCGCGGACGATCTGTTGGAGTATTTCGACGAGCTGACGACCGATGAGGTCCAGCGACTGCGGCGCAGCGGGCTGATCGCCCACGTCGCACTGGGGGTCGCCCCCAACATGCGGCCACGTCGAGCCCATTTCGAAGTGTGGCGAGAGCTGCCGCACTTGCTCCAGCAGCCCGAGGTCGTGGCTATCGGTGAAATCGGGGCGTGGGAAGATTCCGAGGAGGACTGGACGTTATTCGAACGACAGCTCGATATCGCCGAAGAAGCCGGGGACGTGCCCGTCATCTGTGTGCCGCCACCCGAATTAAAGGTCAACATGACCTATAAGATGATGCAACGCATTGAAAAGGTAGGGCACGGCGCTAACTTATGTATGATGAACCGACTCGACGGTCGGCTTGTGGAAACCGTGGTGCGAGAGGGATTCGTGGCGGGCGTGTCCGTCGGGTCTCAGAACGTCGAACCGCGAGCTGCAGCCGAAATGCTGGCGGAGGTCATCGATGCACTCGGCAGTGCAGAGAGGATTGTACTGAATAGTTCGCTACGCGCCGGAAGTGTGGATATTCTCGGAATTCCGAAGACAGTCGTGGCCCTGCAAGACCTGGGTGTCGACACGCGAGTCATCGAGAAGCTCATCTACGGCAACGCGATGTCATTGTTCTTGACCGATGAACGCCGTATCTGAAGCGAGCGCTGACTCCAGTTGTCGGCCCAGCTGGTCGCATGGACGTCACCGGGGAGTGAAGTGAAAAAGGAAGCCTCAACCAACTTGCAGCACTGGCGCGGGGTGTATGGCATCCTCGAGCGGATGTGGTTGGGCGTCTGGGCGCTCCTGTTGGCTCTCGTGGTCGTCAACTACGGCGATCTCGGTCGACAGCCGCTGGAGATTTCGATCGCCATGTTCCTGGCGGCGGCCGCCGTACCGCAGGTGACTGCTCGACTCGGACGCATGCCGTTCGACGTGGGGCGCATGGCGATGTCGGTGATTTCTGCGTACTATACCTACGAATTCTCACGCATTTTCATCGAGGAATTTCGCTCGACGTCCTACGAGCTCGAGATGATCATCGCGGATGCCTGGCTCTTTGGCGGGCAGCCATCCGTGTGGTTGGAGCAGATCGCGAGTCCCTGGGTGACCGAGTACCTGCAGTTTACCTACGTCCTGTACTTTCCGCTGCTGCTGTTCGTGGGGGTCGCGTTGCTGGTGAGCGAGCGTCGCCGAACGTTTACGACCTACCTGGTCATCATCAACCTGTCGTTGTTCACGTGCCACTTCTTCTACTTTTTGGTGCCGCTGCGCTCGCCGCTGTACATCATGGACGACCCGGCGTTTGCGCAGTACCTGACGTACGACGCATCGCTGAACGGCCTGTGGTTCGCCGGTGAACTACGGCAGGGGCTCCTGGATGCCACGACGATGCGCTACGACGCCTTCCCGAGCGGACACACGATGCACACCCTTCTGGCGATTTTATTTGCCTGGAAAGCCAATCGTAAGGTCGGTGTCGTGACGACCGTGATCGGGGTGTCGATCATCTTCTCGACGCTGTATCTGCGCTATCACTACGCCGTGGATCTGATCGCAGGTGCGGTTGCGGCGGGCATCGTCTTGTGGGTCGGCACGGAAGCGGTCAAGCACTACTGGGACGAGGAACCGCGCCTGGTACAGTCGACATCGCCGACAGTGGCGACGACCTTACGGAACCTGGTCCGCTGGGAGTAACGCCCGGATGGGCTCAGTACAAAAACGGGCCGCACGTTTCGGGGGAGCGGTCCTGGTCGAGTGAGTACCAGGACAATCGCTGCTCGCACGTGACACGATCGAGCGAGGACTCGCAATTGTCGAGCTCGTCGTACGGGTCGCGAAGCAGACGTGATTGCTGCTCGCACTGGCTCTGGAGCTCCTCGCGGCAGTCGGCTTCGCTGGTCGCTTCGATCAGGCCACAGATGTCGGTGCCGGTGGCCATATCGTCACTCTCGGCGCAGGCAAAGCATGCTTCGCACTGCTTGTCGACGACCGCCTCGCACTGAGACGCGACGGTCTGAGTCAGGCAAGCAGACAGACACAGGACCGACGCAGCGAGGAGTGCGGCGCCGCAGATGGCTCGATAGAAATAACTAGACATGCAAGATTCCAACATCAACGGGGTTGGAGCCGATCGGCCCGAAAATAATCCGATGAGACAGCGCGCGCAACGTAGCGTATTTGGGCGCGGGTCGAAAGCGAGCGGATGGATGAGCGCCATTGCGAGCCCGCCAGAATCTTTGTGTGGCGTGCAATCGACCGGTGCTGCTGGTACCAGAGGCATGAACTGCCGTTATGGAACTCCTAGATGCGCCATGGAGGCGCTTTGAAGCAATTCGAGACGCCCGGTGAGCTGGTCCGCACCTACCAGCACCATACGAAAAAGCGATTCGGCCAGCACTTTCTGGTCGATCCGAATATCCTCGAGCGGATCGCTGACGCTGCAGGAGTCGAGCCGGGTGATGACGTACTCGAGATCGGCCCCGGGTGTGGCACGCTGACCCTGATCATGCTCGAGCGCGGGGCACACGTGACGGCCGTCGAGGTGGATCGCGATCTCGCAGAGTTTCTCCGAACGAACCTCGTACCGGGCCGTGAGCTCGAGCTGATCGAGTCCGACGTCCTGAAGGCGGATATCGATGCGATCGTCGATGAGGAGCGCGCACCGTGGAAGTGCGCGGCGAACCTGCCCTATAACGTGGCGACCGAGGTCTTCTTTCGCCTCGCGGAACACGCCGAGCGCTTCGACACGCTCGCCTTGATGTTCCAGAAGGAGGTAGCCGAGCGTTTTGTCGCTCGAGCCGGTGAGGACGACTACAGCGTCTTGTCGCTGATGGGGCGCCTGTACTTCGACTCCGAGATCGCCTTCACCCTTCCGGGCGGGGCGTTTGTGCCTCCACCGCGCGTCTCCAGCGCGGTCGTGCGCTTCGAGCCGGTGCCCGGGACGCGAATCGCTCGCGACGACGTCCGAGAGATGTTCGTCCGGGTCGTCAAGAAGTCCTTTCAGAAGCGTCGCAAGACGCTGCCGAACGCCATGGCAGGGGTGGGATTCCCAAAAGATGTCCTCAAGGAGGTCATTGCTGCCACGGGGCTCGACCTGCGGATTCGGCCGGAGCGGGTGACATTCGGCCAATTCGCGACGATCGCCGAGGCGCTCGTCGAGCGCGATTCTCGCTGAACCGCTCGGCTCATTCAGGGCGTTCTGAGTGCAGCTTCGACCCTGCGTGCTTCTCTCTCATAGCGAATGGCGAGGTAGGCGTCGCGATCGGCCATCCCTCGCGTCAGATTCTTCGCATAATCGAGCAGATAGCGGGCGAGGAACACCGTGGCTCCGTCTCTGCGAAATTGGACGACGTGCGCGACCTCGTGGGCGATAAGGTCGAGCGGCGGGCGGCCCGTGCGCCGAAAGCAGTCGCTCCGAATAAAGACCCGGTCACCGAGGGTGATCCCGCTCGCCCGCGTCCTCAGCGCGACGTAGGCGATGACCGACCTCGGGCCGCGGATTTCGGCGAGGGCAGGGCGGCGCTCGATCAGTCGGCAAGAATCGAGTGCATCGAGACAGGTCTGTTTGTCAGCGATTCCGGTCGTCTCGAGCGCGTCCAGGATGGCGTCTCGTTCGAACGGCTCCAATGGAAGCTCCATGCCTCACCAGAAGGGAGAGCGCGATAAACAGTAGAAGTGTTCCAAAGGGAAGGTTAACCGAGCGAGACGACGCAGTCACGGAGCACGCAGCCTGCTGTCCGGCACGCGAGCCATCGTCGGTGCCGCCGCCCCAGCCGAATTGCTCGTCCTGGGCCGGGTCGGTCTGGCCTGCTTCCTGGGTCGAGTCGTCGGACGTCAGCGCGTCCTCGCTCTCACAGGTTCCGGCGAACGTGCTGCGGTCGTAGATCTGGCACAATCCATCGATGTCGTCGCTGTGGAGCGTTCGTTTATCGGTTTCGCCGGTGCGCGCACCACCGAACATCGTCGCTTCGTCGACCTTACTGTGTGCAAAGCCCAGCGCGTGGCCGAGCTCGTGCGTCACGGTATTCTGCAGATCCGGAGCGTTAGGAGACGGGCCGTCGCGCTGCGCCTCGAAGTCGTAGTCGACCTCGTTGACCTCGATGTGAGCCTCACGAATTTCGCCCGAGTTCGGGCTGTATGAGACTGCCGTGACCGCAAATGACGTCCTGGAGTGTTCCCAGTCTTCGGTCTTGAATCCAACGCTATTGTCGTGGCGGCCGTCTTTGTCGAAGTCGACGGAGATGCCCGAACACGTCACAGTATTCCAGGCGAGGAACGCAGTCTTGATGGCGTCGAGGGCGTTCTCCTGGTTGCGAGGCGGGTCATCGGAGAGCCGAAAACTCAGGCAGCTCGACGTCCAGGTCAGTGGCAGGGGAGTCTCATCGCGCTCACACTTTTGGCCGGAGGCGTTATCGTCTTCACATGTTTGCTTCCATTGAAATGCCTCCGCGTCGTTTGTAGACGAGAACGCTATGCAGAAGGCAAAAATAGAGATGGCAAGTCGCCATTGGCCAGTATGTTGTAGCCGGTATGCCATAGTCTGTGCGCTTCGAGTTCATTTGCAGGGCGCTCTTTGGGCGTCCTGCCTTTAAACTAGGGCACAGATAGAAAAATTTCAATTTTTAATTTGTGCTACAATCGACGCGCTGATGGGGCGCGTCTTCGGAGGCGGGCAGTCAAAAGTAGACCTACTGCGAAAATAAGCCCTGTGGATGGCGGGAGAGTGCCATCGACGGACGTCGTACAGCATCCCTTCTTGTCGTCGTCGTTGCTCGGACGGTCCTGACTGAAGTCCTCGGGATCTTCGCAGATCGCCGGTTCGCCCTCGAATCCGTACGCGTCGCAGATGCCGTCGATGTCATCCTGTTCGAGCGAGCGCTTGTCCGTCTCTCCGAGCGGAGCCTGTGAGTACATCGTCGCCTCGCTCTCGAAGCTATGGGCGAGCCCGAGGAAGTGGCCGACTTCGTGGGTGAGGGTATTGACGAGATCGGCTTGCATGTCTCGAGGCTCACCCAGGATGTTGAGGTCGTAGGTATCGCTGTTAATCTCGATGTCCGCGTCGAGGATCTGGCCGGTGTCCGGCAGATACGACACGCTCGTGAGGGCGTATGACCGAGCACTGGCGCCAGGTACGGTGCCCCAATCGCTGTCGCGGAACACCACGAGGCTCAGGCGTTCGTTGTCACCGGTGGGCGGCCCTTCGGCCGCGGTTACCGATGTCGTGCCGCCATCGACCATCTGGAGCTCGCTGCACTCGACGTTGTTCCAGGCATTGAACGACGCACGGATTGCCTCGTAGGTCGTGTCCGCGATCCCGTCGCTCTCTACCTGCGAGGTGCCGTCTTCGTTGACCTTGTACTCGACACACGGCGAGCGCCAATACAGCGGCAGGGCGACCTCGCCGTCACGGCAGTCACGCACGCCATACGTGCCGCACGTCTTCGTGCGCTCGTAGGCGACGGACTCGATAGGCGTCGCGAGTAGAAGGGCGATCACGGGGATCAGGAGAGCAGCTGCTCGACGCATCATTCAATATCCTGCTGGTCTCGCACGACCGTGCGAATGCGTTCCATAAAGAAGTCGAAGGATTTGATGGACCGATACAGGTCCGAAGGCTCGGCGGACTGAAGTTGCGGTCCGACTTCGCCGTTGTCGGCGTCCGAGCCGGAGTCGCCCGGGACGCCGCCGGCAGGCTCTATTCGGTCTACGAGGGAGATATCGCCGAGGTAGGGGACGACGTGTCGCGTGGCGCCATCTGGGCCGACTACGACGTCGAACTTGCCCTGCATCATGCCGGTGACGACGTGGTAGCCCTCGTCCCTGGTCTCTTCGACAAAGGTGATCACCTGCTCGCCCTCGCTAAAGCGCGGCATGCCGGCGACCCAGGTGGCCAGCTCCTCGGTCTCTCCTCCGAGTTGTCGGATCATCAGAGACTCGCCGGGATCGCCTTTCAGCGATTGGTCGACTTTGATGCTCGTGTAGGTGTAGACGCGACCCTTTTCGAGGCGGCTCTCGACGCTCTCGACGGTCCCGTAGACGATCTTGTCGGAGTTCGCCACGAGGCTCTGCATATCGAGGCGCAACACGGTGGCTGCGGTGGCCGAGCTGCAGACCAGCCCGGCGGCCACGAGGACCACCACCGCCAGGAACCCGCGGAAACGGTGAGAATTCTCGAGCGTGCGTTTCGTAGGCTTCATGGGTTCGTCTCCTGGCGGGCTATCGCCGAGCCACTGGATGCCTTCAAATGTTCCAGAACGCGGTACAAAAACGTGATCGCGTCCCGATTGTAGGAGGTCGGAGGCTCGACCTCGCTATATCCTAACGTATGGTTCCGCCAAAATTCATCCTGAAGAACAATTATCAGGGAACCGTCCCCGACGTTGCCGATGCGAGCGACGTCGGTTCCGCGCGCGGTGCGGACGAACGAGCGACCCCAACTCGAGCGGGTGTCCCGAAAGTAATCATAGGCCCCCGCGCCGTCATCGTCACCCGGCTCACGAGCAGCCACGGACAATCCGTCGACCGAGATGTGTTCGGAGGCCAGTTCGAGACGGCCGCGAATTTTGGGAAACATGCCCGACGTAAGTGCAGCTGGCGCGACCTCCGCGCCATCACCGGCGGCGAGCGTGAAGTCGGGCGCGAGCTCGGTGAGCAGGCTCTCGGTGCCTTCGCGCGGAGCATTCGGTGACATCGTAACGACGACGTCGCCACCTGCCTCCAGGAACATCCGAATCGCCTGGAGCTCGGAGTCGTCGTACGGGATCTCCGGTGACAGGAAGATCTGAGCGTCGTGGCTCAGGTCGAGCCCCATCGTGGCGGTCGCCGAGACCTCGGTGTCGCGATTGAGGTGGACGTAGAAGTTGTAGTAGCCGTCGTAGTCCTTTCGGCCCACGTCGAAGTCGGTCTTCTCCAGGTCGAGTCCGATACTCGTGCCCGCCAGCGGGCGGTCGCGAAGCGGCGTCTCGGGCGACTCTCCGGCCAGCCATTCCATGCTGTTCATGTAGAGCTCGAAGTTGTTGCCGAAGTGCAACCACGCATCGCCAAACATATTCTGGTCGGCCGCGACGACCACTCGCCCCTGGCCGAACTCCCGGGCGGCGACGATCGGTAGAGGGCCGCGCGGCTCGACGCTCTCATCGCCGTCGTGGGTCCAATTGCCGTAGTATCCGGTGGTCTCGTCGGGGTTCCACAGGTCCGCAAAGCTCTCCTCAGAGGTCCGCACCACTCCGTAGTCGGTCTCGAGCGCGCCGCCGGTCTGCATGCTGACCATCTCCACGCCCTCGGTGGTGGAGTGGTCGCTGATGTCGAACGCCATGACCCATGCGAGCCCGGCGACCGAGTACTCGGGCGGGTAGTCGGCTGCGGTGTGGTAGAGGACCTCGATGCCCATGGGCTCGAGCAGTGGGTTGAGGCGCTCGGCGTGTCGATACACGTTGGTATGGTCGGCGATGACGAAGAGCCCACCGCCGTCTCTCACCCACTCCGTGACCGCGTCGATCTCATCGCCTGAGAGTGCCGGACGACGGTCGTCGAGCAGGTTGATGAAGAGCACATCGAAGCCCTCGAGGCGCTGAGGTGACAGTCGAAGCGTACGAATCGACGTCCACTTGTAATCGTTGGCCTCGAGGTGGTTGAAGGCGCGACGAAATCCATAGACGCCCTGATACGTGTAGTTCCCCTTGTAGAGGTGGTAGTCTTCGGGGTTTTGCTTTCGGGTGTGGAAGAGGTCGACGAGAATCCAGGGCCCGTCACCGACGGGTCGGTGATAGGTCTCTTCTTCGAGCGGATTCCCGCAACTCAGGAGTGCGGTGGTGAGCAGGGCAATGAGCCCTGCGCGGATGAGACGCGAAGCGGACATTCAGACACCGGGGAGAGGCATCCGCCATGACGGCGGAAAATCGACCAGCATGGGATAATACTGGCGGGAAGGTAGTTCTATTTCAAAACCTTGCCGATGGTGTCCTTCGCACGGGCCAGGGTGACGCCCTCGAGCATCTTACGCACGCGCTCGTCGGTCTTGACCAGATCGAGCACCCGCTCGCGCTCGACCGCGATGAAGGTGGCGGTGTCCGAGCGAACTTCGACATTCGCGGTGGCCTCCTTGCCGCTGAGTAAAGAGACCTCTCCGAAATAGGCACCTGGTCCGAGATTCTTGAGCTCGACGTCGCGGTCTCCCGTATGCGTCCAGACGCGCACGCGGCCTTCGACGACGATGTAGAGGCTGTCGACTCGCGAGCCCTCTTCGATCACAGTCGAGCCTTTGTCGAGCTTCACGACTCTGCTCGTCTCGACCAACGCGTCACGGCGCTCCTCTTCGAGGTGCTTGAATAGCGGTGATTCGGTGATCGTTTGTCGAAGTTTGGCATCCATAGGTTCCTTCCATCACCCGCAATATGCATCGAACGCTGACCCGAGGTCGAGGACGTCGGCTCACGCGGCGTTGTGGTCCGATTCGCCGCGATGGTCACGCGTAGAAGTGTATGGCAAACGCGCGACGAATTAAATCCTCTTCTACAAACTACGCACCCTCTGTCGTTTTGCAAAAACTCACGAGTGCCGAGGTTCAGAACAGCGGAATCTGATCCGCATAGAGGCACACGGACTCCCGCTTTATCCACCGAGATGGTGGCTACAAAATTTTTGGGCCTCCCCGTGTGCCGTGGTATCCGTAAGTAGTCGTCGGTGCACATACGTGTGCCGCGTAGGAACACCGTCGTTGTCGGAAAGGCGGCGCGACTTGATGCTCACGGATGAGACGAGGAAGAGATGAGACACGAAGAGCGAAAGCAAGATCGAATTGATTGCGACATCATCCTCAACAAGGTCGAGGATGGACAGATGAATATCGCCCGCGCGATGAACATCTCGCTGGGCGGTATGCGCCTGAAGCGACTGCTCGAGCCGAAGGCGATGCACGGGCGTGAGTTTCGGCTCCAGTTCGAGCTGCCGGGGCAGGCCGAGCAGATCTGGGTCGGGGCCGAAGCGGTCTACGACGACGAACGCTACGTCGGCGTCCGGTTCACCAGCATCTCACACAGGCACTTCCTGCTGCTGCGCGAGTGGCTGCGGGACTGGGAGATTCGCGAGGATCTTCCGCAGTTTCCGATGAATTGAGCTCGATAGTCAGGACGTATAAAAAAAGGCCCGAGGCGAGATTCGCCTCGGGCCTTTTTGTCTTAGGCGGGAGCTCAGTAGCGCTTGAGGTTGAAGTAACCGATCGCGGCGCTGATGAGTCCGTTACCCGCCAGCCAGATGCGGTCGAGCACGTTCATGCCCGGAATCCACTGGACGTCGCTGGTCATCAGGAAAGACTCGGTGAGCAGGAAGCCCGCCATGCCGAGTGCGATACCCGAAGCGACCAGGCGCAGGCGCTTGTGTCCGCCGAGAAGGCCGACGGCCGCCAGCGGAATCAGGAAGCTGGCCAGCAGCGGGCTCTGATGCGCGCCCGGGCCAAAGAGCGTCAGGTCGAGCTCGGCGAGCGGATGCGACAGCGCGGTGACGACTCCGGAGAACGCTCCGGCATCACCGATGAGCAGCGGCAGGAAGAACAAGCCGCTGGCGGTCACTGCACTCACGCCGATGACCTCGGGGCTGAACCCGGGGCCGTCGCCGAGCAGGTCCTTGCGGCGGACGCCGGCGAGCGCCAGCAGCGCCAGCAGCAGGCCGCCGGCCAGTCGCCAGGCTCCCTGGTCGACGACAGCGTCCTGGGCGGCCTCGTCAGCACGCATCAGGCCGGCGCCGTAGCGCTCACGGTATTCTTTGGGGTTGTCGAAGCGGTCCTGCTCCGAGGGGTCGGCCGTCCCGGTGAGCACCTCTTCAACGCGGTCGGGGTGGGTGACACCCTGCGCGATGACGAGAGCCGCACCCGCCGCGACGTGCGGGCTGGCCATGGACGTACCCATGTAGAGCACGAAGTCGTGCGTGTCGGTCTGACCGTCTTTGAGCGTCTGCTGGAGCACGCCATCGGGGCGGCCGTCGCCGTTCTGGTCGACGCGCGTATTTCCACCCGGAGCGGCAATATCCACGAAGTCGCCCCACTGTGAGTAGAACGTGGTCGTTCGGTCGAACTGCGTTGCTGCGACCGCGATCGTATGGTCGTACGCGGCGGGGTAGCTCGGAGCGCGCTTACCGCCGTTTCCTGCGGCTGCGACGATGGTCACGCCTTTTTTGTGGGCGTACTTGATGGCCCGGCTGAGCACGAGGCTCGGGAGCGGTCCACCCAGGCTCATATTGATGACCTGCGCGCCGTTGTCGGCCGCAAAGCGGACCGCGTCGGCGATGTCGGAGACCTGACCGAATCCACGCGAGTTGAGCACGCGAAGCGGCATGATCTTCGAGTTGTAGGCCAGTCCAGCTACGCCGTACTCGTTATTGGTGGTCTGTGCGATGGTTCCGGCCACGTGTGTGCCGTGGCCGTGTCCGTCCCATGCGAAGTTGTCGTCATCTACGAAGTCATACCCATCCACGGCGGCCGTGCCGTCGAGGTCTTTGGGCTTCGTGATGCCTCGGTCGGGGTCGTTCTCGAGCGCCACGCCGGTGTCGATGACCGCCACGACGACGTCACGGCCGGTCGAGACACGCCACGCTTCTTCGGCGTTGACCTGCTTGAAGTTCCACTGGAACTGATAGAGCGGATCATTCGGCGTCGTATCGTCCGTCGACTCCTGCGCGATCCCTCCAAAGGCGGGGCCGCCGAGCGTGACGTATTCGATATTCTCCTCGATGCCCTCGAGCATCGACGCGCTCGATTCGTCCGAACTCAGGCACGTCTTAATGTAGGGGACCGCGCCTTCCTCGACGCGCGCCACGTAGACATTCGGCTCGTCGCTGTACGGGCTGTTGAGGCGTACATCCAGGCCGTGGTTTTCTCCCCAGGCGAGGATATCCTCGTGGGCGATGTCATCGTCGAAGTCGAGGACGACCTCGTCCGAGTCTGGATTGGTGTCCAGAATCTCACCGCGCTGGGCGAGGATATTGAGCAGCTGGTCGCCCTGGACGCCCCGGAAAGTGTCCGGGTCGTACGCTCGGGCATTCTGCGTGTCGACTTTCTTATCGCCGACGCACTCCTTCCAGCGCTGCATGTCGGTGGTTTCCTGCGCGCTCGCGGTTGCGGGCACGGCCAGGGCGGCCAGCAATAATGCGGGCGCGCTCCACGTTAGAACTTGCTTCACGAATGATTCCTTCATCTCGAGCTCCGAATCGAGTCCAGACAACTTGTTGGGGCGCGGTGCAGTTCGTGGGTCCATCAGCGAAAGCGCGCCACTGTATGGTGAACAACGGCGGGGACCACCTGATTCATTCCGGCCACCGACGAATATAACACCCGAACCGGGGGGAGTCACATAAGGTGATTCGTGTGTAAAAAGTCTCCCGTCGCCATCGTCGGCTGATTTTCCCGCTATATTCGCCGTCAATACTCGACGATGCCTTTGGCATCGCCTGCGTTTGCCGGCTTCGATACCGAAAAAATCATCTCGCCGAGGCTCGGTCCGACTTCTTACACACGAATCAAAGCGCGCCTGTCCCGGGTGCGCTTAGAACGCTGCGTTGTACTCGTCGCAGCAGTTACCCTTGAGGCACTCTTCCATGCCGTTTTCGCCCTCGGCTTCCAGACAACTATTCTGCTCTGAGCAGGTGCTCAAATCTGTGTATGCGGTTCGGCATTCGGCAGATGCGTCGCACTGATCGAGGCAGCCCGCTTCACATTCGTAGCAAGCGCTGGGGTTTGCGCCGAAGTTGCAGCCGGAGTCCTGAGTCAGGCAGTTCAGCTGGCACTGTGAGATGCACTGAGCGTAAGGGCAGCAGACCCCACCTTCGCTGCAATCATCGGCCTGGCACGTGCCGCCGTCCATCGGGTCCTCGTCTTCTTCCTCGGTCGCTTTCTCACAGAAGAGTTCTCCGTTCTTCGAGTAGACGGCCACGTCGAAGTCGCCGGCGAGCGTACGCGTTTCGGTGCCCTCGAAGTTGGTCAACTCGATACCCTGGAACGAGCCGACTGCCTTCTCGCCGACGACTGTCGGGCAGCTGTCGAGTTGGATCGAGCCGGTCGTGCCGCTCTCGTAGACATCTCCGGTTGTCGCGGAGGTCAAGGTGACGAAGGTCTCCTCGGGAGGCTGGCTGACCGGGAAGGAGCCCGGGGCCGTGGCCGACTCGCTGGTCGCGATATGCGCCACGAGCGTCTGCCCGTCGGATGAGACGAAGGTCATCTGCAGGATATCTCCCGCGATAACCGCGCCCCAACTATTCTCGCCGGTCTGGTCATTGGGCTGCTCGCCCGAGATATCGTCGGTCTGACCGTCGCTCGAGTCCACGTCGACGTCGAATGAGCTGCTCTGCGGGTCGCCCGACTCGCCCTCGGTGGAGTTCGAGCCTCCGTTCGAATTCGATCCTCCGTTCGAACTGTCACCACCGCACGCCATGAGTCCGACGCTCAGGATACCGGTGACCAAAACTTTGAAAATCACATCTCGTCTGAATACTCGCATCTTCATGCTCCTAAAAAACAAAAAAGTAAATTTGGCGTCCCTCACATGGAGTGGGGCGCTCGTTGCATGGCCACAGGTTGTGCAATCGCCCAATAGCGTGCACCCGAACCTGTCGCACCTGCCCCGTAGACGGGCGAGCTTAGCGAGTATTCACTTACATAGATAGGAAGATGGCGTCAGGGGGCGCGATCGCGGACGCCTCGCGCTAGTTAGCCGGATCGTAAGTACGACCCCAGTTGAGCCATCCACCCCGGCGATCT
>JBNJFZ010000091.1:0-21522 GCA_051747295.1 Myxococcota bacterium | reverse complement strand
TCGTCTTCCTTGCACTGGCTGGTCCAGAGCTCGACGGATCGAGCGATGTCGATCTCGTCGGTGTGCCCGACCCGAAGGAAGTACGCAGCCTGCACACACGCGTTCTGGACTCCGTCTTCGCAGAGCGCTTCTAACGACGCTATCGCAGCCTCTCGGTCCCGCTCGAAGATCTCGCCTGTGGCCTGCTGCTCGGCTTGCTCGCGGCAGCCCGCGCTGACCTCGTGTACGCACTGGGCGCGCAGGTATTCTCGGGCCTTCGACCAGTTCGTGTCCGTCCCTCGGCCGTGTGCGATCAAGTGCGCGGCGTGTGCACACGACTCGTTTTCGTTCTCGCGGCAGTCGTCTCTGTAGGTGTCGAGGCGATCTCGAGCATAAGCGTCGGCACGTGCGACGTCCTTGTCCGTACCGACGCCCAGGCGGAGGTAGTCCTCGAGCGCATCACACGACCCCGCACCGTCGTTTTCGCAACCTCTCTCGAGGTACATCACGGCCCGCTCGTAGGACTGCTCGACGTGGACACCGTTCCGAAACAGCCCGGAGACGGTCGTGCAGGCACCGTCGTGGCCGCCAAAGCACGCCTCGGCGTACCTCTCGACGGTCTTATCCGGCGCATAGTCTGTATCCACGTGGTAGAGGTGCAACTCGGCGGCTCGAATGCAGCCGGTGAGGTTTTCCGCATCGCACGCGTCCCGGAAAATCTCGAGCGCTCGCTCCCCATCCTTCTCGACGCCTTCGCCGTCGCGATAGAGCTCGCCGAGGTAGATGCAGCCGGTCGGGTCGTCTTGGTCGCAGGCCTGCTGCCAGAGCATGAGCGCGCGGCCGTGGTCTTCCTCGACGACGTCCCCGCGGTAGTATTTGACTCCGAGCTCACGACAACCCGGGCCGTGCTCGAGCATGCAGGCGCGCTCGAGGTAGTCCATGCCGTCGGAGACGAGCTCCTTGTCGTCCGAAAACTCGGTCAGCATATTGCCGAGTTGCACGCAGGCACGCGGCTCGTCGTTGGCGCAGCTGAGCTTGTACAGGTCGAGCGCGCGCTTGAAGCTCTGTTTGCTCTCGGTGTTGCGTCGTAGCAGCGAGGCCAGGTTGGTGCACGAGTTGATGTTGCCGGCTGCACAGCCTCGGCTGTAGAGCTCCTCGGCCTGCGATAGATCCTGTTCGACGGCTTCGCCGACCTCGTAGTAGCTGCCGAGCTCGCCGCAGGCTTGTCCTACGTCGCGCTCGCAGGCGAGCCGGAGAAACCTGGAGGATGCCTCATACTGTCGCTCCACGCCGCGACCTTGCTCGTAGATCATGCCGAGCGCGAAGCAGGCGTAGTCCGCGCCCAACTCGCATGCGCGAGCGTATCGGCCATTGGCTTCTTCGAGGTCGAATTCGCCGGTCTCTTCGTCGGCGAGCATCACACCCGCCGATTCACAGGCGTCGGCGTAGTCGAGCTCGCAGCCGCGATTGAGCAGCTCGAGCGCGCGGTCGTAATCCGCATCGAAGTTCACGTCGTAGCCGTAGGCATGGCCGGCGAGGTAGCACGCCCGCCCATCCCCGGTCGCGCACCTCTCGGCGCGTGAAGCCGCATCCTCTTTGTCGAAGAGCCGATATGTGTAGTCGCGGTGCAGCTCGCATGCGTCTTCGTGGCCGGAGTCGCACGCCTTTTCGGCGAGGCTCGCCGCGGTCGCGGTATTTGCCTCGGTGCCCTGACCGTTTTTGGTCTTGTAGGCGAGGTAATAGCAGCTCGCGGCTGCGCCGCGCTCGCAGCCGATCTCGAAGAGCTCGACCGCGGCCTCGTGTCCGATATACCGGGTTCGGATCTCTCCGCGGTCGACCAGGCGCCCGGCGAACGTGCAGCCGTGCCGGAATCCGTTCTCGCAGCCAGTGCGCATCATCTCGATAAAGGACTTCTTGGAGACGCGCGCGAATTCATTGAGCATCTCCTGATGGTCTTCGGGGAGATCGCGGCCGACCTGCGAGCAGGCCTCGGCGTGGTTTAGATCGCAGGCCCGGTCGTAATACTTCTCGGCTCGCAGGTGGCTCTGCTGAACCCCAAAGCCGTCTTCGAGCAGCTGCGCGTACTTGAAGCAGCCGCTCGCGCTGTCGGCGGTGCAACTCTTTTTGTAGTAGGTGACGCTGCGGGAGCGCTCCTGCGCGGTGGTGGCATTCTCCTCGTACATCGAGCCCATCATGAAGCAGATATCGCCCATGCCCTCGGCGCACTTGTCTTGCATGAGTTCGACACCCTGCATTTGCGTTGCGGGGGACCGGTCCTGCAGGAGCGTGACGGCTTCGAGCAGGCAGCTGGCCTCGTTGTTTCGCTGGCAGCCTCGATGCGCGAGCTTGCGCGCTCGCCGGGAGTCACCGGGGAAGCGCCCCAGCTCGACCGCGTCGTCGACGCTCTCACCGGTGAGCGTAAGGAGTGCGGCCAGGGCACAGCCATCGCCGTTTCCCGCATCACAGGCAGATTCGGCCGTCATCCGGGTCAGCTGGACCCCGCAATCTGCGTCCATGAGGAGCTCGCCGCGCGGAGTTGCTCGCGCATCGCACACCTGTTTTAGAGGCAGCTCGTTGGCTTTCTTGTAGGTGTAGGTCGTACCACAGCCGCTGGAGATGAGGCCGAGCGCTGCGATGAGGGTGAAGGTGACCGCGATTGAGATGTTGCGGGCGAACATGGTGCCCCCTGAAAATATCTGGCCTTGAGAAAATCGGGTGTGCGTCGCCGAGAGAGTAGGAGATGATCTGGCGATTGCCAACTCATCGCGAAGCCCCGGTTGGCATATCCGCCGATTGAACGTAAACTCTCCGAGATAGAGCTACTGCGGAGATGAAGCGCACGAGGGGTCAGAGTGAGCACCGTGTCACAAGAGATCTACGAAGAGCGAGTGAGGAGCCTCGAGGCATTGGTCGACGAGGAGGAACACGCCTCCGATCGTCGACGACGCCGCTGGTTGCAGGGGTTGTCGACCGTCGCGCTGATTAGTTCCGGCGCTCGCGAGCTCTACAGGCGCGAGGTGCTCGCCTCACTCCCGACGGCGCGTTACGTGCTGCGCAGCGAGAATCACGAGTGGCGAACGACCCTGCATCCGGAACACGCGACCGTGCCGAACGACGTCAGTGAGGTGTCGTCGCACGCGGCGACGCTGGCGCTGAGCTCGGTCGGTGGTGCCCGGCGTGCGCAAGAGCATCCGTGGTTATCGCTGGCGGCGGCCGGTCTGGCGGCCTTCCACGCGTATAACTCCGGCCGGCAGCTCTTCGACGAGCTGGAGCGCGGCGAGATGGATGCATTTTCCGCGGTCAACGCAATCGTCGGGGCAGCGAGCGTACCGCTGACGCTGCCCGAGGCGGCCAGGGCGATCAAGCGCCTGATGAATCGATAGATGAGCATTTTTGTCACCGCGCCCGCAAACGTGTACATTGCCGGGTGAGTTGACCCAATTCGGAGCTTTGCGAATGAACTGGAAGAACGTGTTTTTGTGTGCCGTGGCCCTGGCTGGCGTCGGTCTATTCTCGTCGACCGCGACCGCTCAGGAGTTCGAGCCCTTCAGTCAGGTCGAGAATGTCTGCCCGGACTGCGAGCAGTCCAAAGCGGACGTCGTCGAGATGTCCAATGGTGACGCGATCCGCGGGACCGTGGTTGCGGAGAATACCGACTTCTACGTGATCGTCCGCTACGGTGAAGTGCGTGCCGTCCCGCGCAGCGACGTCCAGGCCATCGAATGGGCCGGTGGAAACAAGCCATCGGGCCTGATGAAGAAGCACCAGATTCTACTGAAGAATGGGCACGTGCTCTCCGGAACGATCACCGAGGAGAAGGACAAGCCCGCGATCTTCAAGATCAAGTCGTCGTTCAGCCAGCAGTCGTTCACGGTGTTCAAGAAGGAAGTAAAGACCGCGTATAAGGATGGCCAGACATATTCGTTCTCGATGCCGGAGGACAAAGACGAGTAGTCTGGCTCCGAGCGCAAAGAAGGCCGCCCCAGTCCCCCAATCGTGGGTTGTGGGGCGGCCTTTTTTTATGGCAGTTGCTCGTGCGTTCGATGCGGGCCTACCACGAATGCAGTCGAGGCGTGTCCCCGGCGGCCTTGAGCGCCTCGACCTCCAGTTCGGCGAGTTCATCGAGGCGTGCGGCGACCTCGTCACGGTCGTAGTATCGGCGGGCCAAGTCGGTGTAGATGGTGTAGTGGCGCGCCTCGGACTCGAAGAGTTGAGCGTAGTAGTCGGCCAGATCCGAGTCGTCGACTCGCTCCGCCAGGATCTTGAAGCGCTCGCTGCTCCGCGCCTCGATCAGACCCGCGACGAGCAACGTGTCCAGCAGGCGCTCGGGTTCGTTCGAGCGGATCTGGCCCACGAGGGACTTCGCGTAGGGAGCAGGCTCGATTCTGCGAAACTCGACATTCTGGTTGTCCAATACCTGGAGCATCTGCGAGAAATGCTCCATTTCCTCCTGGACGATCTCGCTGAGGACCGCCGGTAGCCCGTCGCGCCCGGTGTACTTGAAGATCAGGCTGAGGGCGGTGGAGGCCGCGCGCTTCTCGAGGTGGGTATGATCGACGAGGATGACGTCCAGATGCGGCTCGATGCGGTCGAACCAGTTGTCATCGGTGGGTTGGGCGAGGTGTAACATCTCGAGTCCTCGATGGGTCGGGCGGCGACGTGAAGACGTTCATGGGTGTACGCAGAACGCCGCCCGTGGTAACGCATGGGCGTACTTAGACGGCGCCATACGTTACGGGACGCGTAACCAACAGGCAATAGCAGCGACTCGCGGCACGAAGGCGGGGGTCGATCTGCGATGCGACGAGCTTTCGACGCGATCGCGTTTGCTATAGAGTTCGCCCCCGTAGCGCTGCGCCTGCGCGAACACGTTACCGCAGCTCGACCCGCCACTTCGATGGGCGAGCTCAGAAGATCCGGGAAGAGGCCTCATGAGCAACTCAAGTGACGAGAGGAAGCGATTCAGCGAGCGTCGAAGCTCCGTGCGAGTTCGCAGTCTTTTGCCGTGCTCGCTTCGCATCATCGAGGAGGACGAGATAAACGCCCTGGAGGCGCGAATTCTCGACATCGCGGTCATCGAATCCGAGAGCGCGATGTCGGAGAGCGTCGATTGGAGTGAGCGCACCGACGACTTGCCCCGAGAAGTGACGTTTGTCCTCAACGAGATTCGGGCGCTTCGCCAGCAGATCACCGAGATGCAGAGGCTCGTCGAGCGTCAGGGTAGCAACTCGGTCGAGCCGCGGTGGTTGGTCATCAATGACCAGGGCTTCTGGTACAAGCTCGAGGACGACGATCCCGAGATGTCTCCGGGGACCTACCTGGAGGTGAAGCTCCAGATTCCCAGCATTCACAACCCCGACATTTTGGCTGTTGGTGAGGTCGTTCGGATTTCGAAAGAAGACGGGGAGCGAGGCGCCGGGATCGAGTTTCGGGCTATCTCGCAACTCCATAAAAAGGCCATCATCCGGTACGCGCTGCGACGCGAGCGTCAACTCGCTCGGAGCGGACGGTTTCCGGTGGTACGAAACGACGACTGAAGGAGCGCCGCGCCCGATGAGGGCGCTCGCACGAGGGAGGCACGATGCAACGTAAGTTTTGGCCGCTATTCATCCTGGCATTCGCGCTGTTGGCCGTTGCGTGTGGACGCAACAATCTGGAGCGCTCCTGCGTCAACGATGCAGATTGCCCCGGCGACCGCGTATGCGTGGCAAATGTCTGCACCAACCCCGATGATGTGCCCGACGGTGGTGACACCGAGGATCCGGACGCCGACGGTGGTGAGACCGGCTGCACGTCCAATGAGGATTGTGATGGTGGCGGCATGTGCATCTCGCTGCCGAACGATGGCTGTGCCGCCTTCGAATGTGTCATCCCCGAGGGGCAGAGCTCCGGAACCTGTGAAGAAACCCCTTGCGACCCGAACTGTGGACCTGGAGAGGTCGCCGAGGGCTGCGAGTGCATCGACGTGGGCTGCGAGACGTCCGAAGACTGTGGGCGTCTGGCCTGCGTCGACGGTGTCTGCCAGCCGTGTACGAGCGATGAAGACTGCCCGGCCCGACGTGTTTGCGGCGAAGACGGAACCTGTGAAGAGGGCGTTGCGTGCGAAGAGGACGGCGACTGCCCCGCCGACAAGCTCTGCGAGGGCGGGACATGCGTGGACCGACCGGAGTGTCTGCTCGATACGGATTGCGAGGAAGACGAGATTTGCCTGAACGGACGCTGCACGTTCTCCCCGGACTGCACCAGCGATGCTGACTGCGGCGAGGGCTTCGAGTGCGTGGGCGGACAGTGCTTCGAGACGCGCTGCCGCGGCCCGCAGGACTGCGAAGATGGCGAGATCTGCGAAGCCGGTGAGTGCATCGTGCCCGATCCCACCGAAATCGCGTCGTGCTTTGTGGCCTCGAAGACACTCGTCGTCTCCCAGAACCAGCAGGTTCGCCTGGAGGCATTCGCCGTCGATCAGGACGGCGAGGGCGTGTCCGTCAACTTCGAGTGGGCCTCGGACAATCCAGACGTCGCCACGATCCAGAACAACCAGTTTGCGGTCGGTACGGGCAACCCCGGTACGGCCATCGTGACGGCTTCGGTGCCGTCTGTGGGGATCGATTGTGAAGGGCAGGTCGAGCTCATCGGGCAAGAAGAAGTCCAGCCCGACCAGCTTCGGATCGCTGTCTTCGAGGGGGCGACCGGAGCGCCGGTATCGGGCGCGGAGGTCGTGCTCGAGAACGGAGATTCGGCGACGACGAACTCCAGCGGGGTGGCGGGCCTGCCAAAGCCGCAGGGCGCTTATACCGCGACGGTCTACGACGGGCGCTACAACTGGGTGACGATCCAGAACGTGCAGTCCGATGATATTCGCATCCCCGTGAGCAAGAAGAGCGGAACCGGGCCGATTGCCGGCTTTACCGGTCAGTTCGACACCAGCCGGATCAATACGACGGGCGACATTACGCTCGGGCTCGCCGGTGCCAGCCTGACCGGCGGCCTTATCGACCTGGACCTGGCCAGCCTGCTGGGTGACCCGTTTGTGACGTCGATTTCGATTCCGGGCGTCGGTGGTCAGGACATCCCGCTGCCGGGCGGGCTCGTGGCGTTTGGTCAGGTATTCGGCCTCCAGTTGGACATCAAGAAGACCTATTACGCGAAGTCAAACGGCGGGGCCAACCTCAGCTGGGGGCTGGCGGGCAAGGTGCCGGCGCAGCGACTCATCGAGCTCTTCCAGGGCGGCGGTGAGCAGGTCGACGCGCTGAGCGTGTTGCTGCCGTTGTTCAACCGCTTCGACCACGCGATTCGACCGCTGAACCTGCAGGATCGCCCGCGAGTCACGGACACCCAGGATATCGACGGGGACGGTGACACGAGCGAGCAGGTGCCGGACTACGACAGCTTCCCGATGGTCGACCTGAGGCCGAGCGTGCAGCAGAATCTGGTGACCGATGTCGACGTCTCGAACTTCCCGATCATGAGCAACGGCGAAGCCTCGATTGCGGTGCTGGTGGGGGGGACCTACCTCGATCAGCCGGGACTCGTGCCACTGGGCATCAGCGCGACGAACGACGAGGACGGGGACGGAAAGCCGGATGCGCGTCGTCTCTCGGTCGCCCCGCCGCACAGCTCCGCGACGGGCGGGCGCTTCGTCGTCATGGCGCTCGCCTTCCGGCCCGACGAGGTTGGGTTTGGAGGAAACGGCGTCGAGTTGCCGGAGGAATTCTCGGCCTCTCTTTGGAATGGCCAGCGACTCGCGAGCTCGATAAGCCTCGGCACGTTCCCCGACGTGAGCACCGGGAGCGTCGACAGCGGGGCTCGTGAAGTCACCGTGCAGGCAGATGCCGGTCCGTTGTACCGCGTCCAGTTAGTCGGCCAGGAGCGTACGTGGGAGGTCTGGTCACTCGGTACGGCGGGACAGGCCGGAAGCTTCTCGCATACGATCTCGGTCCCGCAGGTCGCGGGCGGTCGCACGGACTTGCTGACCAACGGCGAAGTCCTGGTCGACTCGATTTCGACGTCGGTGACGCTCGACGATCTCGTGCGGGCCACGGGGCTGGGGCTGCGCGACGCAGGGCTCGTCTCCTCGAGCTTCAACCGCACTCGCCTCCGTTGAAAGAGGTGGTCGGCGGCGAAATTGCTGGTCACATTGTGCCATTTAGGTAAAATTGCGCAGACGGGCCACCCTGGGTTGGGTGGCCCTTTTTAATACAGGCGTACGAAGGTTCGAACGGTGAAACACGCTATCCATTACATTGTCGCACTCACCTGCCTCGCCGGCCTCGTGCTCGGGTGCAGTGCGAAGTCCCCAGACGCGCGCTCCAAGTTGGAGTCGGAGGGGATCGAAGGCGCGCGCGGCGGATTGCCGGGGGACAGCCAGGCCGAGCCCGCATCGGCAAAGCCGGAGCTCGATCCGCCGCTTCCGACACTGGAAGAACCGCACTTCGCAGCGTTCGATCTGTTGGTCAATCGTCCGCTGGCTCATCGCGTGCGGTTCGATGAAGGTGGCCCGAGCCTGGTCGTCGACGCCTCCACGCCGGACTTCGTCCGATACATCCACGGCGGGCACTCCGGTGACTGGATGCTCGATCACACCATCGATGATCGGGGTGTTGCGGCCATCGAGGCGCGCACGGCGTCGATCTGGCTGCCGGCCTTCGAGCCAGACTCCACCGACGTCATTCGGCTCCATATCTACAACCCCGCAAAGTGGGACAATACCCTGAAAGTCAAGCTCAACGGCCAGCCGCTCGCGCCTGCCAAGCTCGGCGAGGGATGGCAGACCATCGAAGTAGCGAGCGCCGGTGCCCTGAAGAGCGAGAACGCGGTCGACTTGACGTTCTCGAACCTCGGCCGGGTCGACGGGAAGCTCTCCGGCGGTGCCATCGCCGGGGTCGAAATCGGGCCGCCCTCCGCGGAAGATCCGGTTGCAGTCCAACCCTCGAGCGAGAAGGCCGAGGACGGGGCGGGGTCGGGAGCCGCGCAAGAAGCAGCCCCGAAGGCAGAAGAGCCGGCAGCCGGATCCGGCACATCGGCAGGCGGTGACCGGCAGCCAGAGAAGCCAGCCGGCGCGGCGGACATCGCGCTGTCCGGGCTGCCAATGGGGCAGGGCGAGCTCGAACTCGACGAAGGAGAGGCGGCGGCGTGGTACGTCTGGATCGTCGACGACGCGAAACTCGACCTGGAGATCACCGCCCCGGAGACCTGCGGCGCCGAGGTCGTCTTGGAAGGCGACAAGGACGGAGAGACGGTCGAGTTAATGCGTGAGGCCCGAACCCTGGTCAAAGGGCGCGGGACGGCGCAGACAACGGCTGTCGACCTGAGCGAGCACTCCGGTCAGGTCGGGCGGCTGACGCTTCGCGCGGCGGACGGCTGCGCGGAGCCCGTCGTGATCGAGCGAGCACAGCTCGTGGTTGCCGGTGAGGTTCCGACAGTGCCCGACGATGTCGAGCCGCCGAAGTATGTCATCTTCTGGATGATCGACACGTTGCGGGCCGATTACTTGCCACTTCATTACGACACGGATGTACAGACCCCCGAGCTGCAGCGGCTCGCAAATGACGGCGCGTCCTTCCGTGTCGCGTACGTGCAGGGCAACGAGTCAAAGACCAGCCACGCGTCCCTATTCGCCGGTATGTATCCCAGTAAGCACGGTGTGGTCGGGCGCGGCTCCCTGGGGCGCAGCCTCGAGATCTTGCCGGAGGCGATGGCCAACGCCGGCTACAAGACCGGAGCACACGTCTCGAATGGCTACGTGTCCCATCCCTGGGGATTCGTTCAGGGTTGGGATCACTACGTGAACAACTTGCGCGACGGCTGGCGGATCGACGGCCACTCGATGGCCGAGCACGGCGCGAAGTGGGCGAAGAAAAACAAGGACGACAAGTTCTTCTTATACCTCGGGACGATCGATCCGCACGTCACCTATCGCCGTCACAAAGACCTGATCGAACGCTACTATCCCGAACCGTACACCGGCAAATATCGGTCGTACCTCTCGGGCGAGGAGCTCGGCAAGATCAAGGGCGGCGGGGTCAAAGTCAGCGAGGAGGATAAAAAGCGGATTGTCGCGCTCTACAAAAATGAGATCGAGTTCAACGACCAGGCGCTCGGGAAACTACGCAAGGCGCTCGAAGAGGCCGGGATGTGGGACGAGACGATGATCGTGGTGACCTCGGACCACGGCGAGGAATTCTGGGAGCACGGCAGCGTCGGTCACGGGCACAACATCCATCAGGAGCTCGTCCACGTGCCGGTCCTGCTCTATTACCCACCGTTGATTCCGGAGAATACCGTCGTCGACGCCGGTATCGATGTGCTGGACCTCTATCCGACCATTCTCGACGCGGTTGGTGGTGAAACCCCCGAAGAAGTGCAGGGAAAGAGTGCGATCCCGCTCGTCCACAACGTCCACGGCGGGTATCCGGAGCCGACCATCGCCACACAGTACCGCATCCACTACGCGATGCAGATGCAAGACTTCAAGCTTTATTTGAAGCGCGGAGAGTACGAACTGTTCGAGCGCAAGTCAGACTCGCTCGAGATGAAGAACGTCGCGGGCGACCATCCGCTGGCCAGTCGGTGGCTGCTCGACTCGATGGGGTGGTTCCGCGCGCACCGAAAGGCGTGGGATAAGCGCACCTGGGGCGTGCCGAACAAGGTGGCGCCCGGGTTTGTGGAGCGGGTAGAGGGTAGGGAGTAGGGAGTGGGGAGTGGGGAGTGGTTGGTGGTTGGTAGTTGGTGGTTGGTGGTTGGTGGTTGGTAGTTGGTAGTTGGTAGTTGGTAGTTGGTAGTTGGTAGTTGGTTGGCTGTGCCCGTGGGCGAGGCTGGCAGCGGGCGTCGCGAGTCACGCGCTGCCAGCCCTGCGAGGTACTAGGCCGCGTCCTCACTATTCTCGCTCTTGTCGAAGAATTCGACCGTGCGTACCGGATACGGGATCTCGATGCCCGCGTCGTCCAGCGCGTACTTGACGCTGGTGGCGACCTGGTCGAGGCCGCGGCGAACATTGCCGGAGACCGACTTCGTCCAGTAGCGAATGTCGAAGTTGACCGAACTGTCGCCGTGCGAGGCCACGAAGACCTGCGGTGCGGGGTCGTCGAGCACCTCGTCGCAGCCCTCCAGCGCATCGATCATGACCTGGCGTGCTTCCTCGATGTCTTCGTCGTAGCCGATGCCGGTCGTGAACGTCGTGCGTCGCGTCTTGGCGTCGGTCCGCACCGTGACCGGATTCGTGAACAAAATGGAGTTGGGGACGATGATGCTCTGCCCGTCGTAGGTCTTGATGATCGTGTTGCGGATTGAAATGTCCTCGACCGTACCCTCCAGACCCTCCGCTTCGATCTGGTCCTCGATGCGGAACGGACGTGAGGTCAGGATGAGGACGCCGGCGAGGAAGTTTTGAAAGATGTCCTTGAACGCGAAACCGATGGCGACGCTGGACAGGCCCAGGACGGCCACCAGGTCACCTGCCTGCAGCCCGGGGAACACCGATGCCATCGCGGCGAAGACACCTATGAGCGTGATGAGGACGTTTGCAACCGTGCCAAAGAGGCCCTTGAGGCTCTTGTCGTCCGTGAATCGGCTGGCAGCACGCACGGCGAGTCGCTTCCCGACCTTCGCGAGAATCCAGAAGATGACCAGGATTACGATCGCGATCGCGATCGAGGGGAGCACCTGGATGAAGTCGTTTGCGTATCCCGTCAACACGTCTTGGAACTCCAAGAGCTTGTCGGCCGACTGGCCCGCCATTTCAGTTGTCTTCCCGACAGCTTTCTCTCCGACGTTCTCTCCAGGCATTTTCGTAGCTCCTCAGTGTAAAAATTGTCTGTAAATGACCGTGAGCGCTCGAGCGCAAACTATTCTAGCTGTGCTCCAAGCGAGCATGTTGAACAATAAAACCGAAAAGCCCGCTGTCGAGTGTACGTTCGACAGCGGGCTTCGGATCGACAGTTTCGATGGATGTTCAGCTCTGGGTCGTGTCTGTTCCCCACTCCAGGCCGAGGTCGTCGAATGACAGGTCGCCGTCGTCGAGGTCGGATTTCGGTCGCTCGAATCGCGCGACGTCCCAGACCCTCGGGCCAGGGTGCTCGACCTTGCGGGCATCACCGTCGGCGCCGACTTCATTTGGGCGGAGCGTGACGATGGTGTAGCGGTAGCTATCGGCCCGTGGATCGTCGAGTCCCTCGGTGATCAGCAGGTGGGTGTTCGGTTCGTCGAGGCGGAAGCGTCGAAGGTCAGCACCGTCGGGGGCGACGAGCGGCGCGTCGCCCGAGTACGCGGCTGTGTTATAAGAGGGCGTGTTGTCGTAGCGCTCCCGGAAGGGGCCTTCCTCGTGAGAGAAGTCGAAGAACAACGAGTACATATTGTTCTCGTTGATCTGTCGAAGCGTCTTAAAAACGTTCCAGGCGTTCGTGGAATCGTCGACGAGGTCCTCGACGCCACGGCTGGTCTTCTGTGCCTCTTTTTGCAGGCGGTGCACCCGTTGGCAGCACTTCTTGTACTTTTTGCCGCTTCCGCACGGGCAAGGATCGTTTCGGCCGAGGTCTTCAGGGACTTCTGAGAGTGGAATTGCGTCAGTCATAGCGGGTCGTCGGGTCGAGAGAAATCAATACTCGAGCTGTGCGAGTCGATCGCATCAGCGGCGTCTGAACTGTACCTGCTGGCGTTGTGCTGGAGGTCGGTCGAGGTGGAATTGATACCACATCATATCCCAGCCACGCATCTTCATTTTGCGGTTGTTCTTGAGCGCTTTGAGGTTTTTCTTGGTGCGCTTGTCGGTGATGCCCGATTCGATGGCGTCGTTGAGGACATCGATGGCCTCGTCGCGCTTGCCCGTCTTCCACAGCACGTACGCGTAGAGATTCCAGAGTAGCGACTCCTTTTTATTCGTGGAGACAGCCTCACTGAAGGTCGCGCGCATCTTGTCGTGGTCTTTCTGCTTGTAATAGATGACGCCGAGCATCGCCCATGCCATCCAGAGGCGGCCGAGGAAGAGCTTGCGAATCAGGTTGCCCTGAAAGGCATTTCGAAGGTAGGTCTCGGCCTTGTCGAACTTCTTGTTCATGAACAAGATCTGCCCGATCTGCGCGTCGATCTGCGGCTCGATGAGGAATTGCCACTTTTGAAGGTCGTAGCCCTGCTCGAGGATCTCGATCGCCCGGTCGATGTTGCGGTTCTGCAGGTATTGCTGGGCCTCGTTGCTGAGTTGCTCGACCTGCTTGAGCGAGCGGCGCATCAGGTAGAAGAACGTCGCGCCGAACGCGATGAGGCCGGGGACCAGCCCCGTGTACAGCATCGAGAGCGGGCTACTGCCGAGGAAGAAGCCAGCGATTGCGCCGACGATCAACCCTGCAGCCAGTGATATCAGTAAGTTGTACATCTATTTGTCGGTGTTTCGAGGATGCGGCCGCCGGAGCGCCCGCGAGTGTATTAGTACGGTACCGGGAAGTCCTTGCAGAACTCGTCGACCTCTTCGCGCGTCTTCGCGATGACGTCGTCGTCTTCGATATTCGACAGGACGGCATCGATCCAGGCGACAACTCGCCGCATGTCGTCCTCACTCATGCCCCGTGTCGTCATCGACGGGGTTCCGATGCGGATGCCCGATGGGTCGAACGGCCCGCGAGTATCGTACGGAATCGAGTTGGCGTTGCAGACGATGCCGGCGCTGTTGAGCGCGGTCGCCGCGGCTTTGCCGCCGATACCGCGCTCGTTGACGTCGACGAGCAGGAGGTGATTGTCGGTGCCGCCGCTGACGAGGCGGTATCCGGCTGACTGGAAGCCCTCGGCCATCGCTCTGGCGTTCGAGACGATCTGGGCTGCGTACTCCTTGAAGTCCGGTCGCAGTGCCTCCTGGAAGGCCACGGCGAGTGCGGCGACCGCGTGCATATGCGGCCCGCCTTGCAGGGCGGGGAACACAGCCTTGTCGATGGCTTTTGCGTGCTCTTCCCTGCACATGATCATGCCGCCGCGGGGCCCGCGTAGTGTCTTGTGCGTCGTCGACGTGACGACATCGGCGCACTCGACCGGGGACGGGTGTGCGCCACCGGCCACGAGGCCCGAGATGTGGGCGATGTCGGCGACCATATATGCGCCGACCTCTTCCGCGATCTCGGCAAACTTGTCGAAGTCGATGATGCGAGGGTAGGCCGATGCGCCGCAGAGGAGCAATTTGGGCTGGACCTCACGCGCCTTCTCGAGCACCGCGTCGTAGTCGATGCGCTCGGTTTCTTCGTCGACAGCGTAGTGGTGCGCGTCGAAGAATCGCCCGGAGAAGTTGACCTTCCATCCGTGGGTCAGGTGACCGCCGTAGGGCAGCCCCATACCGAGGATGGGATCGCCGAGTTCGCACAGTGCGTAATAGACCTCGAGGTTGGCCGGCGAGCCGGAGTAGGGCTGTACGTTGACGTGTTCTGCGCCGAACAACTCTTTGCCGCGCGACCTGGCCAGGTTCTCGACCCGGTCGGTGAACTCCTGGCCCTGATAGTAGCGGCGGCCCGGGTATCCCTCGGAGTATTTGTTCGTGAAGACCGAGCCGGTCGCCTGCATGACGGCTCGCGAGGCATAGTTCTCGCTGGCGATCAGCCGAATCGTTCGCTCCTGACGGTCTTCCTCGCCGCGGATGAGCTCGAAGAGTTCGGGATCGGCGTCGCGAACCGCGTTGAGTTGGGTGTCTCGCTGATTCGTCATCTCAAATTCTCGGCGTTGGTAGAGAGCAAGGGCCTACGGCGACGACCGATGTATAGATAGAAAGTTCACTCAGTGTAAACCCGCGAGTCCGAAGTAACGTGCCGAACGTGCGAAAGCCCCGGCACGTGGGGTGCCGGGGCTTCGGTGTTGCGAGGTCGTGGCGCCGGCTTATTCAGCAGCGGCGGCTACGTCCGGGTCCTCGTCGGTCTTTGGCTTCTTCTCGACCAGGTTTTCGGCGACGAGCTCGGCGAGGTCGACCAGGCGCACCTGATCGGCTCCGCGGCTTTTGAGGCCGTCGTCGAACATGGTCATGCAGAAGGGGCAGTTGACCGCGACGGTGTCCGGCTCGGTCGCGAGTGCCTGGTCGGTGCGCTCGACATTGACACGCTTGCCGATGTCTTCCTCCATCCACATGCGGCCACCACCGGCGCCGCAGCAGAACGACTGAGCTCGATTCAGGTCCATCTCCTGGCGCTCGACGCCGGGCACCGAGTCCAGAACCTTTCGCGGGTTCTGGTAGGAGTCGTCCCATCGACCGATGTAGCACGAGTCGTGGTAGGTGACCTTCTGGCGGGCGGCCGAGTGCAACTGAATGCGGTCGGTCTCGAGCAGGTCGCTGAGGAACTCGGTGTGGTGGATGACCTCGTAGTTGCCGTCGAGCTGCGGGTACTCCTTGCCGATGGTGTGGAAGCAGTGGGGGCACGTCGTGATGATCTTGGTCACGTCGTAGCTGTTGAGCGTCTCGATATTCTGGGTGGCGAGCATCCAGTACAGGTACTCGTTGCCGATGCGTCGCGCGGGGTCGCCGGTGCAGCCCTCCTCGGGGCCGAGGATGGCGAACGAGACGTCGGCGGCGTCGAGGATCTTGGCGAATGACTGGGTGACGCGCTTCTGGCGGTCGTCGAAGCTTCCGGCACAGCCGACCCAGAAGAGGTATTCGGGCGGCTCGGACAACTCGGACATCAAGGGGATGTCGAGGCCATCGGCCCAGTCGGCGCGGTAGCTCGAGGAGATGCCCCAGGGGTTGGAGTTATTCTCCATGTTGCGGAATGTACGGCTGACCTCTGGGGAGAAGTCCGCCTCCATCAGCGCGAGGTAGCGGCGCATGTCGACGATGGTGTCGACGTGCTCGATAAAGACCGGGCAGTTCGCCACGCAGGCGCCGCAGGTCGTGCAGGCCCAGAGTTCCTCACGGGTGACGACGCCGCCGGTGAAGCGCGGGTAGTCTTCCGGCACGTCCTCCCCGTTCTTGATGACCATCTCGCCCTTTTCGCGGAGCGTGTCTTTGACCTTGTGGATGATCATCATCGGGTTGAGCGGCTTGCCCGTGTTGTACGCCGGGCAATAGTGCTCGCAGCGCGCGCATTCGGTGCAGGCGTAGGAGTCGAGCAGCTGCTTCCACTCGAGGTCTTCGATCTCGCCAGCCCCATACGATTCGACGTTGGGGTCTTCCATGTCGATGGGCTTGAGCGCGCCGAGTGGGCCGTGCTTCATGAAGAAGATGTTGGGCATCGCACCGATGAGGTGGAGGTGCTTGCCGAACGGAATGTAGTTGGCGAAGCCGATGACGATGGCCAGGTGGAGCCAGTAATTGCCGTGATACAGCCAGGTGATCGCGTTCTCAGAGAGCTCGAACGTGTTGATCGCGGCGGCGAATGAGTTGGCGATGGGGGTCCACTCGGGGTTGTGGCCGAGGGCCTCGACGCTGGTCGCGAACGCGATCTCGCTGCCGTTCGCCAGGAATTTGGTGACCATGAGGCCGCCGATGAGGATCAAAATCACCAGCGCATCCATCGAGGGGATGACGTGCTTGGGCGTGACGATGTAGCGGCGCACGCCTGCTACGCAGATCGCCACGAATACCAGTCCACCGAAGATGTCCTGCAGGAAGAGCATGACGTTGTAGCCACCGAGCCCCACGAGGGCGCTCATGTGAAACTCGTAGCTGAATCCTCGGATCATGTACTCGATGGTCTCGAGCTGCAGGATCAAGAAGCCCCAGAAGATGAACAAGTGCACCATGCCGGCGGGTTCCATGATGACCCGGCGCTGGCCGATGACATACTTGATGAAGCCCCGAACGCGCTTGGGGACATTGTCCAGTTCGAGTCCGCCCTTGCCCCACGCGACGTAGCGCAGCAGCCAGAAGACGGTATTTGCGGCAAATCCAAAGCCGATGAGCAACAACGCCGCCATCGCGATCATGCGTCCGATGCGGTGAGCGTCGCTTGCGACTAGAGCTGCTGCTTCCAAGATGATTCTCCTCGGGCCGGTGCGTCCGCGTAGAGTACGTCAGCGAGACGGTGATGCCCTATATATCTGTCGACCGCTCCGTGCCTGCCAGCTGATTGAGCCAGCTGCGGTGCGGCTTACTGCGAAGTGAAGACAGCGACCGCTGTCGAAATTCCAAGATTCAGGATACGACTGATCCGCGACCAGCCATGGCATCCCGATCGATCGGCATGTACATAGCGGAATCGAGCGATAACGGCAACCAGTCGGCGATGCTTGCGCACTGCGTCATTTGGGCCACGCAGCGGCATCAGTGGCGTGGCTGTCGGGTCGGCAGTATACGCCGGTCGACGTGCAGGCCGGAAATCGGTAGAATCGCCGTCGAACGAGCTCGGAACGGCAGCTTATAGGAAGGAAAGACGTCTATGTCAGACATCGTCGTGGGCATTGACCTTGGAACGTCCAACTCGGTCATCACAGTGTCACTCGAGGGCGAGCCCATCGTCATCCCAGATCCGGAGGGGAACCGAATACACCCGTCGATCGTGCATTTTCGCGGGGATGGCAGCACCATTGTCGGAAACCGCGCGCGACAGTTTCGCGTCGAGGACCCGGAGCACACCGTATTTTCGGCCAAGCGGCTGATCGGCCGGCCGTTCGACGATCCGGACGTCAAAGTCCTGATGGGCGCGTTCCCCTTTAATGTGACGAAGGCCGATGACGGATCGCCGCGGTTTCGAATCTACGACCAACTCCACCCGCCGGAGGGAATCTCCGGTCGCGTGCTCCACTACATGAAGGGGCTGGCCGAGGAGTATCTGGGGCAGGGCGTCGAGAAGGCGGTGATCACGGTACCGGCGAATTTCGACGAGGGGCAGCGACGCGCCACCAAGCGTGCGGCTGACCTCGCCGGGCTCGAAGTGCTGCGCCTGGTCAACGAGCCGACCGCGGCTGCGCTCGCCTATGGCTACGGCCAGAGCAAGCGCGAGAAAGTCGCGATCTACGACTTCGGCGGCGGTACGTTCGATATCACGATTCTGGAGCTGCGGGACAACGTCTTTCAGGTGCTCTCGACCGCGGGTGACAGCTACCTGGGCGGCGACGACTTCGACAACCGCCTGGTCGCGGCGATGCTGAACGCATTCGAGAAACAGCACGGCTACGACCTATCGGGCGAAGTGCAGGTGCGCCAGCGACTGCGCGCCACGGCCGAGCATATCAAGCACGAGTTGTCCGACCGTGAACAGGTGACCGTCCAGGTCACCGAATACGTGCCGGGCAGCCTGACGGAGCTGGATCTGGAGTTCTCGCTGGATCGCGACCAGTTCAACAGACGTTGCGAGGACATCGTCGACCAATCGATGAAGACCTGCGAGGACGCCATGCGCGTGGCGGGCCTGCGAAAGCACGATATCGATCACCTCGTGCTCGTCGGCGGCTCGACGCGGGTCCCGCTCGTGCAGCAGCGCGTCGAGCAATTCTTCGGCATGCAGCCAGTCCTGGACATCAACCCCGACGAGGTCGTCTCGATCGGTGCGGCGATCTTCGGTGCATCGCTGGTTCAGGATGACGACGCTCCGCCGCAGCAGACGTGGGCACCAAATCCGGACGCTGCGGCTCCGGCCGAAGGCGCCCCGCAGGTCGACGCTGACTTTAGCGACGACGACTCTTGGATCGAGTCGCTCGAACAGGAGCAGCAAAAAGCGGCGAAAAATCAGGGGCCGGTGCTCATCGATGTCACGCCGCACGCGCTGGGCGTGGCGACGGTCGGCGGCGTCATGGATATCATCATCGAGCGCAACGGCTCGCTGCCACTGGAGCGCTCGCGTTATTTTTCGACCTCGCGTGATGACCAGACCCGGGTCGTGCTGCCGATCTTCGCCGGGAACAGCCGCCGTATCGAGGACAACAAGCAGCTCGGGCAACTCGAGCTCAACGACATTCCGCCGGGGCCGCGCGAAGACGTGCAGATCGAGGTAGCCTTCGAGGTCGACACCGACGGCATGCTCAGCGTGCGTGCGACCGACATGCGCACCGGCGTCAATCAGTTCGTTCGCCTGTCCATTATGGGTGATTCGGATGTCGAGCATTACGACGCCGAGGATCTCCTCATGTAGTTGCTGTTCGGGGACCGGCAGCGAATTGTCACTGACCTGGCGAGGTGTCGATACTGCCGTTGAAATCCTCGGTAAACCTGCTAAGGATGGCGGCGGATTCAGGTGTTTCACCTCCCCAAATACGGAAGCACTGCCTATGTCCCGTCTCCCAACCACTATTGGAATCGTGCTCTGCTCCGCCGCGCTCGCGTGCGTGGGGTGCGAGTCGGATAAACAGGAGTTCGACGGAGCTCCGTCTGCCACCGCACCGTCGGCCCGTGCGCCAGCCCCGGACGAGCAGGCGGCTCAGAACAAGCAGCGCACCGACAAACCGACGAACGGGGAGATGCCCGCTGATCACCCACCCGTGGGGGCAGCGCAGGGCCAGCAAGCCGGTCAGGGCGACATGCCAGCGGCGCCTGGCGGCGGTCAGGGCAAGCGCGACGGGACGTCGGGACCGCTTCGGTGGGAGGCGCCCGAGGGGTGGAAGGCCGTCAAGCCCGCCTCCGACATGCGCTACGCTGAATACCTCATCGAGGGCGGCTCCACGCCGCTGTCGCTGACCATCTTTTACTTCGGTCCGAGTGGGGGCGGTTCGGTCGAGCAAAATATCGAGCGCTGGACCGGCCAGTTCGACAGCTCGAGCGGCACTGAGCCGGAGGTCGACGAGCGAACGGTCAACGGGATGACGCTCCACACTGTGGACGTCTCTGGGACCTACGACGCCGGCGCCGCGATGGGCGGTGGTGGACCCAAGAAGAGCCAGCGCATGCTCGGGGCGATCGTCGAGGCACCGACAGGCAATTACTTCATCAAGCTGGTCGGACCGGAAGGTGCCGTCAGCGAGCAAACCGACAAATTCGAGGCATTCATCTCCAGCTTCAAGTCCGCGAGTTGACGGCCGAGTAATGAGCTCGACCGGGAATGAACACCCTTAGCAAGCGTTGTAGCGTTGCCAACCGTTCCCGCACGGTCTTCCCGTGCGAACTGAGTAAGGCCAGACCAACATGTTGGAAGAAGAGTTCAGAGGCCTCATCGACGAAGAATGTGGTGTGTTCGGCATTCACGGCCACGACGAGGCCGCCAACCACACGTACCTGGGGCTCCACGCATTGCAGCACCGAGGCCAGGAGGCCGCCGGGATTGCGACGATGCGCGACGAGCACCAGATGCACGTCCAGCGGCGTATGGGGCTGGTGTCCGACGAGTTCACCGAGGAGGTGCTCAATGCACTGCCGGGCAACCGGGCCATCGGTCACGTGCGATACAGCACCGCAGGCAGCTCGTCGGTGCGCAACGCCCAGCCCATCAGCGTGTCGACGAAGTACGGTCCCATCGCGCTCGCCCACAACGGCAACCTGACGAACGCGCAGAAGCTGCGAAAAAAGCTCGAGTCTCAGGGAAGCATCTTCGGGACGACAAGCGACACCGAGGTCATCGCCCATCTGATCGCCAAGAGCCTGGCCGAGAATATGCTCGATGCGATTATCGACGCCCTCAATCAAGTCCAGGGGGCGTTTAGCCTTGTTTGCCTGACGCCCGAGCATGTTATCGGCCTGCGTGACCCCCGGGGCGTGCGTCCGCTCTGTTGCGGGTGGATCGATGGAGCGCGCGTCCTCGCCAGCGAGCCGACCAGCTTCACGCTGATCGGCGGCGAGTTCGAGCGGGAGATCGAGCCCGGTGAGATGTTGGTGGTCGAGCGGGATGGGTCCGAGGAGTGGATCCGGCCGTTTCGGGAGCAGGAGCCGACGCCGTGCATCTTCGAGCTCGTCTACTTCTCGCGGCCGGACTCGACCGTCTTCGGCCGCGACGTCTACGAGGTCCGCAAGAATATGGGTCGCACGCTCGCGCGGGAGTCGGCCGTCGAGGCCGACGTCGTCGTGCCCGTCCCCGACTCCGGCGTCCCCGCCGCGATGGGATACGCCGCCGAGAGCGGGATTCCCTACGAGATCGGCCTGGTGCGCAGCCACTATGTCGGTCGTACGTTCATCGAGCCGTCCAGCCAGATTCGCCACTTCGGGGTCAAGCTCAAGCTCAGCCCCGTAAAGTCGGTACTCGAGGGAAAGCGCGTCATCGTCGTCGACGACTCGATCGTTCGGGGGACCACGTCGCGCAAGATCATCAAGATGCTGCGCGAAGTCGGCGTGGAGGAAGTGCACTTTCGTGTGGCGAGCCCGCAGACCACCGGGCCGTGCTTCTACGGCATCGATACCCCCGAGCGCTCGCAGCTGATCGCCGCCTCGCACACGCTCGACGAGATCCGCAAGTATATCACCGCGGACACGCTCGCGTACCTGAGCATCGAGGGGCTTCGTGAGTCCGTCAATGCGGAGGTCGTCGATGGAAAGTCGGGCTTCTGTGAGGCGTGTTTTACCGGAGATTATCCGATTCCGGTCAGCCCTCAGGACCCCAACGCGCCGAAAGAGCAGGAAAATATCACCAATACCGCGTGAATTGAGGGGGTAAGGGGGAGTGGGAGATGTAGGAGAGTTGGGGGAGTGGGTAGGGCCTTCACGATGTGTGGCTGCTGAAACGTTTGCGC
>JBNJFZ010000090.1:1742-21651 GCA_051747295.1 Myxococcota bacterium | reverse complement strand
CAAAAGACTTCGACGTCGTGATCATCGACGAAAACGAGGAGCGGCTGTACGACTCGCTGCTGACACGCTCTCCGTCGCACCTGTTCGTGGTCCGAAGCGAAGAGGACGAGGAGGAGTGAGGATCACTCGGGCGTCGCCGAAGCGCCATCGCCCGGCTCCGGGACAGGTGGCTCGTCGGTGGGCGACTCCGGTTGCTCTTTCTCATCGCCTTCGCTCTTTGCCGGAGCCTCGGAACCCTCGCTCGGCGCGGGCTCCTGCTCGTCCTTCGCCTCCTCATCGAGCTCCCCGGTGAGGTTGTCGATCGAGTAGACGAGGCCCAGGTTGAATGACTGGATCCGAGGAATGTTGCGCCCCCATAGAATCTGGCCATAGCCGACGCGCACCTCGATATCGCGCACACTGACAATTCCGCCGGCCTCGACCTTCACCACGTCACGGTCGAGGGTGATCGGGACGTCCACGAGGTCATCGGGCGTCAGTTCACCCGCTTGCTTTTCGGGGCTGCGCGTAATGACCGACGTACCGATGCTCTCCCCGTCGAAGAGCGTGTACGCCGAGTCGACGCTGGCGAAGATCAGGACGTTCTCGCCGATGAATTGTCCGATGCTGAACAATCCGACGGCCTGGTGGCCCGGGGAGCCAAAGCGCACGCTGTAGCCGAGATCGAGGCGCATAAACGTTCGGCTGGACGGGATGTACGTGCCGAATAGCATCGACTGCGTCAGGTCGGTCTGTCCGTCTCCGAGCGTCACATCGTCCTCGATCGTGGACGCTGACGGCTCCTCTCCCTCCGCAAACGTGCCCGCGGGCTGCTCATACCCTGTCGGGACCTTGAGTTCGGTCTCGGTGGTAATGAGGATAGCGCTGCGCACGAAGTTGTAGCGACCGTGCAATAAGAGGTCACCGGCGCCGGCGTTCGAGCGGGAGAAGTCCAGGATATCGTCGTTGATCGACTCGCGCGTCGCGTCCTGGGGAATCTCGAGCAGGAGCGGGTCCGATTCGTAGGTCACCTGCTTGAAGGTCGCGGTGAACGCCCCTTCGAAGTTTTCGGTGAACCCGTAGCGGCCGTTCAACCGAATCGAGGACGATTCGAACTGTCCCTCGAGCGGAAATTGCTGGAGCGTTCCGTCCTGGAGGAATTCCTCGTCGGCGATCTGGAGGTTGTAGTCCAGGCCGAGCACGAATTCGTCGTTGGGAAGCGTCCACGGTGACGCCCACGCGAGACTCGGCGTGATCGAGATCGCGACGACGAGGATGGCCTTCAACGTGCGGCTGTACTGCATGAATCGCCCTTAGAAGCTGACTGGTGCGCTTCGCTCTTCGCGCTTTTGTTTTTCTGACTCTGCCTTGTCTTTCTCGTCCGACTTTTCCTCCGGCGTCTCATCCACTTGCCGGGACGAACCGGAGTCGGAGTCCGAGACGGCGCCGGCGGACCCCGAGGGCTGCGCGGCTTCCGCGCTATCCTCGTCCTGGGGTTCATCTACTTCATCCGGCTCTGTTTCTGCATCTGAAGACGCGGTCGTGGGCGATTCGGCTTCAGATTCTTCGCGGGTTTCTTCGTCTGGCACCGACTCCTGGAGCTTCTGAATCGACTCGACCGTCTCGGGAGCATCAACCTCAGCCCCCTCAGACCCGGATTCTTGGCTCGAGGCGGTTTCATCTTTGGTCGCGTCTTCCGAGGGCGCCGAGCGCTGGGCCTTTGAAGGGCTCGCCTCGGACTTCGCGCCGCCGGTCGTTTTCTGCCTCTTCGGTGGCGCGTCGGACCCTCCCGGCCCCCACTCGACTACGGTCCGGGCGGCGGCGTTGGCGCTCTGGACGACTTGACCAGCCGACGATACTGCGCGTGCTGCCTCGATCTCGTCGCCTGCGTCTGGTTCGGAAGGCGGCTCGGAGGGCTCGCGCTCCGGAGCGACGCGCTCAGCGGGGTCGGCCTCGGCCTTCGCTTTGTCCCGCGCGGCGTCCTGATCGCTCTGGCCTCCCACCAACGTGTTCCCGAAGAACACGGCACCCACCGCGACCAGAAACAACGCGGCGAGCGCGGGCCATAACCAGCGGGCAGGCCCCGAGGCCGCCGGGGGCGAGGCCGCGTGGCTCCCGACGATCTCTTCTGGTGGTCCGTCGGCGGACACCTCCGGCAGCGATCCTCCCCCGGTCGCTGCACCGGTCGTGCCCGATATGTCGGCGGGCTGAGGTGTAGACGCCGGCTGCCCCGCGGAGTCCCTCGAGATACCCGATTCGCTGAGCTGGACGGCGCTTATGCGCCCGGATGTCAGGATCTGTTTGACCGCCTGGAGCTCCTCCATCAGCATCTTCGCGGACTCGGGGCGCTCTGTCGGGTCCTTTGCCAGGCAGCTGTCGACGAGCTCCGCGAGCGCCGGAAAGATATTGTTGCCGGTCGCTTCCGTCGTCGGTGGTTCTTTGTGGACGTGCTGGTAGGCAACATCGCCCTTGGCAAAGGGCAGCTCCCCGGTCAGCGCCTCGAAGAGCGTCACCCCGATCTGGTAGATATCCGTCGCCGCGCTCAAATCGTCGCCGAGCACCTGCTCCGGCGCCATGTAGGCAGGCGTTCCGCGGATCTTCGTGCCGCGGTGGGCGATCTGTTCCAGAGATCGCGCCAGGCCGAAGTCGATGAGCTTGACCTTGCCGTCCCCCTCGATCATCAGGTTCGCGGGCTTGAGATCCCGGTGGATGACACCCTCAGAGTGCAGATAATCGATCACCCGGCAGACCTGAATACCGATGTTGATCACGGCCTTCTGAGAAAGCGATCCCTTGGCTCGGATGAGCTCCTCGAGGTTCTTTCCTGTGATGAACTCGACGACCATCATCGAATGACCGTCCTCGGAGATGACGTCGTGCACGGCCACGAGGTTGGCGTGCGACAGCTTGGCCATGCTGCGCGCTTCGGTCAGGAAAATCCGCTCGGCTTCACTGCTGCCCTGCAGCTCCGGGGTCAAGATCTTGATGGCGACGTCGCGGTTGAGCAGCGTGTCCCTGGCGCGCACCACCACGCCCATGCCGCCGCGGCCGAGCTCGCCCAGAAACTCATAGCGATCACCGAGCTCCCGGCCCCCACCGGTATCGAAGTATTGCCGGGTTTGACGCACGTTTGGTCGGGAATCGCGCAGGTCGATCACCACCAGGTTGCTCTCACCGTCGACAGTGAACTCGCGCTCGACCCATCCGTCCCCGGTCTCCACCTCGACGCGGTAATCTCCCGCATCCAGTTCGACCTGAATCCGCCCCTCGTCATCGGTCTGATACTCGGCCGCCTCCCCGTCCGGGAAGCGAACGCCGCTGTCGGCGAGCGGCCGAGATTTGTCGACGAACATTAGACGTACCATGAAACGACCCTCGGCATCTCGCGACGCCTGGGCTCCTCGGGGAGAAGCACAGGCAGCTACAACTCATCTATAACTACGCGCTACCCACCCGACGGGTTTCTTGATGAGCAGAGAATGTCGGTATTTGAGTCGTCCGTCGCGCCAGCAGGGCTGCAGGCGGAGGTCATCGTTGGAAGGACAGACGTGGTCGGGAGTCGGCCCGGTGCCCGTTCAACCGTCATCAGACTGATTTGCGGCACGAAACGCCTCCATGAGCTCGTCTTTCTGGTCGGGATCGACCGACGAGTCCTCCTCGTCGACCTCGGATATCAGCGTGACGAGCGAGCTCATCTGGCGCAAGTAGTTTCGACAATGGCCGCACATGATCGAGTGAATCCACATCCCCATCCGTTCGCCGTACGGCACGCGGCCCTCGAGGTATGCGGTCACCCTGTCTGAAAACTCTTCACAGCTCATCATGACGTTTGCTCCATATACGTCTCGACATCCTCGCGGACCTTCACGCGCCCCCGATGCAGCAGGACACGCTGGTTACCATCGGAGAGATCGAGGACCTCGCAGGTCTCGCTGGCGCTCAGGCCCTCGACGTCGCGAAGACGCACGACGGCACGCTGGCTGGGGGGCAACTCCTCGATAGAGGCCTTGATCACTCTGAGTAAGTCATCTTTGACCATCTTCTCTTCCGGGCCGACCGCCCACGCCGCTGGCGGCTTGGCCCAGCGCCCGCGACTATCAAATCGATCGGACATCGGGTGGACCTCCTCGTCGATGCTCGACTCGAAGATCGCAGACCACGGCTTCATCCGCGCATCGCGCTTGCCGCGCTTGCGCGCCTTGTTGGAGAGGATCGCAAATAACCAGGTCTTGATCGAAGAGCGCCCCTCGAAATTGTCGATGCCATCGATCACGGCCAACCACGTCTCCTGAACGATCTCTTCGGCCAGATCATCATCCGATACGAATACTGCGGCCAGCCGAATCATCGACTGATGAAAACAGTCGATGAGCTCCGAAAACGCGTCCTCGTCGCCCTCACGAAGGCGATCGACTAGCCTCTGGTCACTCTTCTGATCAGTCATCGGGTTCATGCGGGTGGAAGCTCACACCGAAGGAGCGCCTCTCCCACTGGCTCGAGGTGGAGACGAAAACGAGAGAACAATTGTTTCGAAATTTCTCACATGGCCTCCGTGCAGACCACCCATCGAGAAATCATTTCAAAAAAATCTGTAACAGATCCCGGGGGACCGGAACTACTCCATGAAGCAGGGACAAATCCGTAAGCAACGCTGCACGCGCTCATGACCCCGGTGTTTGCCACGACATGTGCAACGCGTAGCACGGCGGCGAGATCTCGAACAAGGATGGCCCCGTGCGCAACAGCAGCACCATAACGACGTAACCAACCAAAAGGAGCCCAAGATGAAACTCCAACGCGCCCAGGACCTGAACACCTCGCGAGTCGACCTGCTAGACCTCGATGATGCCTGCCTCGTGGAGCGTGCGCTCGACGACGACTACCGCGCCTTCGAAGCCCTCGTGATGCGCTACGAGGAGCAGTTCCACCGCCTCGCGTGGAGCTACGTGAAGAGCGATTCGGACGCCGAGGACGTCGTCCAGAACGCATTCCTGAAGATCTACCGCAAGCTCGATACGTTTCGAGGCGACGCCAGGTTCAAAAATTGGGCGTATCGCGTCGTCATCAACACCGCGCTCAGCCGCCTGCGTAAGCGGAGCACTCGTGGCGAGGTCGCCCTCGAGGACGTGAACCCGAACTTCGAGGAAGACGAGGAGCTGGCGACGACGAGCATCCAGCAGTGGAAGGTGCGCGCCGACGAGGCCGCCGAGAATACCGAGCTGCGAAAGCTCATCGTCGACGCGGTCGACAAGCTCGAGGAGAAGTACGAAACGGTCTTCCTGCTCTACGAGGTCGAGGGACTGTCGATGGAGGAGATCGCCGACGTCATCGACCTCACGATCGGCGGCGTCAAGACTCGGCTGCACCGCGCGCGGCTGCACCTTCGAGCGACGCTCGAGCGGCATGTCGAGTTTGATGCGTGAGGGCGGTTACGCGTACAAAGTTATGGCCGATTCGGAGGCCGGGGACTGATCCCTGCCCCTGCCTTCAGTGAGCATCCTCGTCTTGGTCGACATCTGGATCGTTCTCTCGAGTCATCTCTTCGAACTCTCGCCGCGCGCGGCGCATCAGCAACACCGACACGGCGATGGCGGCCGCTCCCGCTAGGACGAATAGAGCGATCTGGAGCCAGCCCACCTCGACGTCCCCGGCAGCCACGCGCGTCAGGTTTTTGGCGGCCGCCCCGACGTAGACATACACCACGGTCGCCGGAAGCATGCCCAGCCACGACGCGAAGACGTATCTCTTGAAGCCTACCTTCGTCAGGCTAAACGCGTAATTGAGGATATTGTAGGGGACGACCGGCACGAGTCGCGCGAGCAACACCACCTTGAAGTCGTCCTTCTGGATCGCCCGGTAGAGCGCATTGAACCGAGGGAAATCCTCCACGCGCTCGGCGGCCCAGTCATGTGCGACGGTGCGTCCGAGCAAGAACGCGACGGCCGCGCCCGCCGTGCTCGCGGCCGAAACGATGATTACCCCCCAGATAGGGCCGTATAAAAAACCGGCGCCGATCGTCAGGACGGACGCGGGGATCAGCACGACCGCGACCAGGATATACAGCCCGAAGAACGCGAGGTAACTCCACGCCCCCAACCCCTGAACCCATCGCAGCACGTCGTCGGCAAATTGCTCGACGGGCATCGTGACATACACCACAACGGCCGTGACGAGCACCAGCGCCGCGAGCGCGCCCTTCCACTTCGGGCCGAACCAGGTGACCTGCTCCAGGTCCTGTGCATGTTGTGGCGTCGGATCTGTCATATCGTTTGGACGCATGAACGCGACGGACGTTTCGTTTCCGTCCTCGGCACGCTCGATCATTTGAAACGACCGAGGCCCGGGCGCGTCTTCCCGGGTACGGCCAAGATGGCCGCACCACGAATGGCGACTGCATCCGTTTCGGGCGCAGGCAGACGGTGCGGCAAAGATGGCCGCACCACAAATGGCGACTGCATCATAAGATAAGGTTCGAACGGCCACGAGTACATCGATGAGTGTGACATATCTACTCTGGACGGCCATGGCAGTGTACGCCGTGGTGATGTTCGTCTTGTCTCCGAGAGCGAAGACATTCGGCGAGTTCTTCGAGGCGCGAGAGTCGGACGGACAGGAGATCAGCCTCGGTTTTTTGATCGGGTCGGTCGTCATCAGTTGGCTGTTCGCCAAGTCCATCACAAACGCGGCGAACCTGGGTGCAAAATACGGACTGGTCGGCAGTGTCGCCTACGCGGCCTGGTACTTCTCGATCCCCGTTGCCGGTGTCGTCATCTACCGCATCCGCAAGACCACCGCCGCGACGAGCCTGGTGGACTTCATCACGGGAAAATACGGCAAGCTGGCCAGCCTGGGTTTTTCCGTGGCAATTCTGATCCGTCTATTCAACGAAGTGTGGTCGAATACCGCGGTCGTGGCCGCCTATTTCGGGGCGAAGGGAACGACCGGATACCTCCTGGCCGGCGGTGCGTTCGCGGCGGCCACGCTGGCCTACAGTTGGCGCGGCGGGCTGCGTTCCTCCGTGCTGACCGACGCGATCCAATTCGGCCTGGCAGTGTTCCTACTGGTGGTCGTGCTGGCACTGGTCGTACCGACATCCGGCACGGTCGAGCTGGTGACCAGCGGCGAGTGGAAGCTGCGCGCCGGTATCGACCTGCTGCTCGTGGGCTTGCTGCAGTCGTTTAGCTATCCATTCCACGACCCGGTCCTCACCGACCGCGGCTTCATCACGAACGCAAAGTCGACTCTGCGCGGATACTTGATAGCGGGAGCGATCGCGGGTGCGTTCATCGTCTTATTCGGCCTGCTCGGAGTCCATGCACAAGTCACGGGACTCGAGGGGGGCCAGGACGCCCCGCTGCGTGTCGCCCAGACTTTCGGCGTCGCGGTGCTCGCCGGTATGACCGTGCTGATGATGCTCAGCGCGGGCTCGACGCTCGACTCGACGCTCAGCGCATTCGCGAAGGCGTTCGTCCAGGATCTCGGCGGCGTCACCCCAGCGGGCAAAGCCGCGACGACCCCGCTCCCACGGCTCGCCGAGTGGATGCGACAACGCGATCCGCTGACCGTCGGCCGCGTCACGATGGTCGTCACGGTCATCGTCGGCTCCCTACCGCTGCTCGAGGGAGCCGAGATTCTCCAGGCAACCACGGTCAGCGGCACAATGGTGCTCGGGCTCGCCCCGGTCTTCTTGTTGCACGGCGTCGACGCCGCAAAGAAGACGGCGTTTCACCTGTCGTTCTGGCCGGGCGTCGGGCTCGGCCTCGCCCATGTCGCGGGCTGGGCCCCCGCGTGGCTGGAGTTTGGCGCGGGAGATTACGCGGGACTCCTGGGCATCAACGTCTTCGCCACCGCCATCGTCTTCGGTGGATTCGCCGTTGGCACCGGCGTCGACTGGCTGGCCGGCGGATCAGACGACGCGGCAACCGCAGCGTAACGTTGACCTCGGCGGCTGCGTCTTAACTTACACAGTGAACCTACTTGCACCCCGGAACCGCCATGCGACCTCTGCCCACCGCCATTCTCACCGCCTTTATCGCCCTGGGGGCGGCCGCATGCGCCTCGGACACCCCGAAGAAGGCTACGTCCACCTCGTCCGAGACGGGATCGCCGACTCCGATCACCAGCACGGTCGACCTGCCAGCCGAGCCCAACGCATCGGCCAGCAGCGCGTTCTGGGACTACTGGGGTGACGGCAAGGCCGAATTGTCGGCCTATCGCGGCGAGACCTCGCGCTACGGCGAATTACGCGAGGCGGAAGTCGTGCTGATCTATGTGACCGAGCCGCTGAGCCGCAAGACGTGGGTCAAAGACGACGACGCGCCCGACGACGAGAAGCTGCAGGTTATGAAGCTCAACCACGTCGCCAAGTTTCGCACCGGGATCTACCCGTATTCGGTGATGACCAGCACGTTCAGCCCGGTCGACGACTACGATCCTCACCGCTTCCAACCGGTCAAATCGACGCTCACCGCACAGGAGTGGTGCGGCCACGTCTTTCACGGCATCTGGATCGGGTCCGACTCCTATGCCTCGGGGATGCACTCGTATTTCGCCGGTGAAGAGGACGCGAGAGACGTGGTCGAGACGCCGGCGGGCACGCTCTACGAAGACGCGCTATTCATTCAGCTTCGCGAGTTGGATGGCGAATTCAACGACGGAGAGGACTGGTCTGGCACGCTGGTGCCGCGGCTGTGGGAGCGGCGCAAGGAACACAAATCGCTGCGCCCGGTCGATGCGACGATCACGCGCTCGGACGCCGAGTTCGATGGCCGTCCGGTGACACGATTCGAGCTCCAGTACGAGGGCAAGACCGCCACCTTCGACGTGGCGAAAGAGCCGCCGCACCGCCTCATCCACTGGTCCCGCTCCGACGGCACTGACATGAAGCTCGTGGGAACCGACCGCCTGCCGTACTGGAAGCTCAACAACCCTGGCGACCAGTCGCACCTCGAGAGCCTCAATATCGCGCCGCCGCAGGGCCCGAATGAGCCCGGGAAAGCCGATGAGGGCGCCGACGAGCAGCCGCCACGAAACCCGGACGCCGAGACTCCGACCGAATGAGCGACCGATCATTTCGTGGACGAGCGCGCTCGTGCTACCGTGGGTGCGTTCGAGGTTGAGCCAGAGCCGCACACCATGGGTCCGATGCTGGGAATGAATCAGTTTCCCAAACCCGGTGACACCGTCGCCGACCGCTACGAGATCGAGGCCGAAATCGGCGCTGGAGGCAGTTCTCGGGTCTACAGGGCTATTCAAACACGCCTCGAGCGCCCCGTCGCGCTCAAGATCATCTCCATCCCACCCACTCAGGATAGCGAGGCGTACCGTCGCTGGACGGGCCGCTTCGAGCGGGGCGCGCGCATCCTCTCGAACCTAGACAGCCCGCACGTCGTCGACGTCTACGACTTCGGTGAGACCGATGACGGCCACCTCTACATGGCCATGGAGCTGCTCGACGGGCCTACGCTCCAGGAGTACAACTGGCGAGACCGGCTGCCACTGCGCGAAGCCGCCGCGCTGGCGATCGACCTGCTCGACGCACTCGGCGACGCGCACGCTAACGGCGTGCTCCACCGCGATATCAAGCCCGAAAACATCCTGCTCGCGGACGACGGAGAAGTACGCCTGTTGGACTTCGGTGTGGCGAAGCAGCTCGAGGAGGAAACCAAACCCAACGACCCCGGGCTCACACAACAGGGGACGTTCGTGGGAACCCCGCGCTACGCGGCTCCCGAATACCTCCTGGGCCATGACCTGGGCCCCTGGTGTGATATCTACAGCCTGGGCCTCGTGCTCTTCGAGGCCGTGACGGCCGAGCCAGTCGTGTCGGAAGCCGACTCGCGGGCGTCCCTGGGTAAGCATATGGCCCCGGAGCCGTTCGACCTGACGTCCGAATATATCCAGGACGAAGGATTCACGAAGATCCTGCAGAAGATGGTCGCCAAGAAGCCGTCCGAGCGCTACCGCGACACAAAATCCGTCGCCATGGCCTTCCGCGCGTACCTCGCGGGTTCGCCTGGAGACATACCGGAGCCGGGGGCGTCGCGCGTTCCTTCGATCGACCCGAACCTCGACCACCCATCCGAGTTCTTCGTCAACGCGCCCGGCCCAGATCCAGAAGACGCAACCCGAGAGGACGCGCGGCCCCCCGGGGCATCGCCCGAGAAGATCGGAGCGAGCGCGACCACGCGGGAAAACGCGCGCAAGAATATGCTTTCGCTCGCAGAGCAGCAGGCGCGCGCGGAGAAGCCGGTCTCACTCGACACGCAGTCGATCGCCGAGTCGCACGAAGATGAGGACGCGTCCAATCCCGCTCCGTCCGAGGCCGAATCAAAGCAGCGTGAAGCCCCTTCATACCGAGATGAAGCATCGGTAGATGTCCCCGACCACATCGAGCACATGCTCGAGTCTGGCGAACGCAGCCAGGACCGCTGGCACCGACTCAAGTGGATTGCGTTCTTGCTCCTGGTCGTGCTCGCAGGCGGTGCGGTGGCCGCCTTCGTATTCGCCCCACCCTACTGGCAGTCGAGGCTGGGGCTGACCGATCTGCGCGAGGCCGGCGAGCGAGCTGTGGTCCACCCCGTACAGGACCGTGTCGCGCCCGAGCACTCCGAAGTAAGCGCTGAAGGCATCTTCCAGGTCGTCGAACAGAGCGGTTGGGAGCCGGCCTCGAAGCGCGGCGACATCCAGACCGACGACATGCACGGCTGGACGCAGGACTACAGCCTCGAGGGCACCGACATACGCGTCGAGGTATCCCGATTCGAGACGCGCAAGCAGGCTCGCCGTCGCCTGGACGCGGTCAGCCGACCGAACAGGGGCATCCGATTCGCCCGGCGAGTCACCATCCTCAAGCCGTTGAGCGGCGAGGACTCGCCAGAAGTCGAAGGATTGCAGATGATGCTGGAAGAGTACCGAAGCATGGTCGACGAGGTGAACGCGGGGGATTAATGCGTCGGTTCATGCGTGCGCCCCTACTCTCGAAACATATAGATGCCCTACTGTGTTGAACATGAGTGATGCTCCGCAACAACCGAACGTGCGGATATTTCGAGTATCGAGGAGAAGAGCTTGCAATTTGGACACTCCAGCTGGCTGCTCGCGTCGAGCGCGATCGTATTGATGACGCTGATCGGGTGTGAACGACTCGGCTTCGAGACCGAGCCGGCCCCAGAGCCTCCCGAGACAGATACAGAGTCTCAGGCCGAGCCCGAACCGTGGGAGAACCCGCCCGAGGACTGGGCGGCGCCGAGTACCGAGTTGCTCGTCTACGAGGTCGGGGAAGACGACGAGGCCACGGATGAGCCCGACGCGGTCCCCGAGCAGCCGTCATCGGAGACCTACGACGCACGTATCGTGGTCGCCGAGAACGCGATCTACCTTGAGAATATCTCGGCGCTGAGGTTGCGCGCACCCTCCGAGCGAGAGCAGATGGCTGCGGCCGCCGATGCGGCCGGGCTGGACGGCATATGGCAATCGGAGAAGCTCGAATTTACCGACGGCGCCATCGCGTCAGACCAGCGCGAAGGCATGTTTAAGCTGCCCGCGGTCACCGAGTACGTCGGACGTCTCGCCGCGCTCTCGGACGAGGACGAGGACGACCCGGGCCCGACGATTGCTCTCGACGTGCACCCGAAGTCACCGTATGCCCGCCTTTATTCGGTCACGTATTCGGTCTGGGAAGCGGCGCCCCGCGCCAAGTTGCTGATGCGAGCCCGCAAGAACGCCGATGACGGGCCGATCTTCACGATGGTGGATGCGACGACGTTGCCCGAGAACCTCGGCGAATGCGATCCGACGGCCAGGCCCTGCGCGCGACCGTCCGTCGAGGCACGCGAGCAAGGCCTGCAGGTCCGCGCGAAGCCCGGCGTCCCCGAGGACGCGCTCCCCGTAGACGGTGATGCCGGGGCAGGCGACGGCCGAGCAGATGCCGGAGCCGAACAGGAACCGGCACTTCCCTGCCTGCCGGGACAGCAGCCGGCTCGCGAGGGCGAATTGCCACGAATCGAGCCCGACAACGACTGGACCAGTCGTGTCATGCTGCTGGACGAAGCTCTGTGCCCGTCGGTGCCGCTCGGCGACGATGAGACCTATGACGCGGCCGGGTTGGTCGAATTGTTCAACGATATCGAGTCGATGGCGCCCGGCTGCAGTCGCGCGTCCTGGACGGCCGATATGCAAATGACGTGGGAGACCATTGGGCCGGCCCTGGGGCACGCAGCCGCACAGACAAATTTCGTTCAGGCACAATTCGAGCGCCCGCTGCCGAAGACCACGCCCGAACCCAGTTGTGAAGGTGGGATTCCCCCGTCGCCCGCAACCGAGCGGTAGGCGATGGCTGGTTACTCGGCGTCTGGTTCGTCCATCCGCGGCAGCTCGAAGAAGAACGTACTGCCCTCGCCGACCTCGGTCTTGAAGTCGATTCGACCATCGAGACGCTCGATGATGGACTTGCAGATGGACAGGCCTAAGCCCGTGCCACCGTGAGCGCGCGTCGACGACGAATCAGCCTGGGCAAATTTCTCGAAGACACGCGGGCGAAATTTCTCCGAGATCCCCGGACCCTGGTCGACCACACTCACCCGAGCACAATCACCGCGCTGCTCGACCCGGATCTCGACGGTACTTGAATCCGGCGAGAACTTGGCGGCGTTCACCATCAAATTCGTCAGCACCTGCGTCAGGCGCTCCTTGTCGGCACGCACACGGAGTCCCTCGTCGAGCACGCTGACCTCGAAGTCGACGTTCATCTCGTCGCCGAGCGTCTCGTTGACACGCACGGCGTCCTCGACGACGGCGCCGACGTCCAACGCACGCAAGCGAAACTCCATCTGATCGCTGGACAATTTTCGCAGGTCGAGCAGGTCGTCGATCAAGAAGAGCAGCCGCTTACTGTTGCGCAGCGCGAGGTCGACCATCTGCTGAGCGCGATCGGAGAGCTCCCCGCCTCGCCCGCTCGAGAGCAAGGAGAGGACGCCGCTAATGGGGGTAAGCGGCGTGCGAAGCTCGTGGCTGACGACGGAGACAAACTCCTCTTTGAGCCGCTCGACCTTGCGGCGCTCGGTGATGTCCTGGACGATCGACAGGAACACCGGAGGATCCTCGGACCTCGACAACTGCAACCGGACTTCGACTGGATACGAGCTTCCGTCAGCGCGTACGTGCTTGCCTTCGTAGCTGATGAGTTCTTTCGAGCCATTGCGAAGCGGCTCGACCAGCGCCTCGAATCTGTCACGGCTGGTCAGCGTCGGAGACAGATCCATGGGGGTCATCTGACGCAACTCCTCGTCCGTGTAGCCCAGGTTGACCTTGGCGCCCCGGTTGGCCTGCAAAAACTCGAGCGTGTCGGCGTCGATGACGAGGATTTCATTCGATGATTCGTCGAGGATCCGGCCGAGTCGGCGCTTGAGCGACTCGGCCTCACGCACGTCAGTCACGTCGCGGACGACCCCATTGATGAGCGCGGGCTCGCCGTCTTCGCGACGCACGACGCGACCGGTGGTATGAATGATGCGAGGCTCGCCCTGCGCGGTCTCGATACGGTGGTCGAGGCTGAATTCGCGTCCCTGCTGCAGCGCCTTCTCGATATCTTGTTTGATCGAAGCAACCCCGCCCTCCATAAACTCACCGAGAAAGTCGAGGTCGACGCTCTCCTGGCCGGGCTCGAGGCCGAAGATCCGAAAGGTCTCGTCGGACCACAGCACTTGACCGGTTCGAAGGTCGAGCTCCCAGTTTCCAAGGCTGGCGATGCGCTGGGCCTCCGCCAATCGCGCCCGGCTCTTTCTGAGTTCCTCTTCGGTGCGTCTGCGCTCGGTGACGTCGCGCGCCACCCACACCATGGCCTTTCGGCTGCCGTCAGCCTCGAAGAGCGGCACCTTCGTCACATCGAGGATGCAGCGTTTCTGCCCGTCGTCGCGCTCCAAACGCTCTTCGATATTGAACTCCGCCCTCGACGCCCAGGCCGCCTCGTCCGTGCGGCCAAGTTGCACGAGTCCCCCCTGACAATGCTCAGAGAACTTCGCGATCTCGCTGTCTGTTTTGCCCCGATAGTCCACCCCGGAGATGCCAAAAAAGTCGAGCAGGACCTCATTGGCGACCGTCCATCGGCCCTTGGCATCCTTGAAGCAGATCATGTCGGGGATCGCGTCGATCAGGGTCTCGAGCCAGAACCGCCGGCTCTGGAGGACCTCCTCCGCGCGGACATTCTCGGTGATATCCTGGACCGTCCCGACCACGCGGGTGGGCTCGCCGCCCTCACTGATGCTGCGGCCGCGTCCGCGCAGATACCGAACCTCACCATCCTCGGGCCGCATGATACGGTAGACCATATTCCACGGCTTCAACCCGGAGTAGGCCTGATTGAAGGACTCATCGACCGCCTCTCGGTCCTCGGGATGGACGACGGTCATCGAGGCCTCCCAGCTCGGCTCGACCTCGGCGGGGTCGAGGCCCAGGAGGTGGTAGAGTTCATCGGACCAGGAGACCTCATCGCTGCGAAGATCCCAGACCCAGTGGCCGAGTTGGGCGATCTGAAGCGCCTCCTCGAGTGCCGCCTCGCGCTGGCGCAAGCGCGCCTCCGCCCGCCGCTTCTCCGTGACGTCGACGACATGCCCGATGTAACGAATGACCTCGCCCTGCTCGTCACGGACGATCCGATTGACCTCCTCGACCAGATAGACCTGCCCCTCGGCGCCCACAGCCCGATAGTGGTAGAGCACACCATGAGTCTTGCCACTGGCCACATTCTCAGCGCACTCGGCTCGCATGCGCTCACGATCATCGGGGTGAATGACCTGCTCCCAGAGCATATTTCCGGAGGTCAACGTGTCAGGATCGTAACCCAACACGTCCTGGATATTCTCCGAGACATATTCGACGGGCCAGCCCTCCTCGGCCAACCATTCGACGACGAAAACGGGTCCTTCGAGGCTCGCAGAGCTCTTCTCGGCGACCTTCTCTATGTCGAGTGCGGACGTCACTGATTAACCTACTCTATTTTGTCCCTCAGAAGCGTGGATCCTGCCCGAATGACAGCCTCGTCTGTCGAGCACGCCGACGTTGTCTCGCGCGAGTCACTCGGTTCTCTTGAGACGGAGGCCAACGACAAGCTCGGCAAACCGTTTGGCTCGCCGTAAAGCTGTAGAAGAATACAGCTTTTCCAGCATATTTGTCCACGCCTCCCGCCCTTTTCTACTATCGAATTCTTGTGCAAGTGCAGTTCTTTGGACTACTCTCGACACACGAAAGAAACTTATCGCGTACACGTCTTCGACAACGCAGTCAGCGAGAGGCTTCACCATGGGTTTTCACTTCCTCGACATTTCCATGCTGCGCGATATCGACCTCTTCGAGTCGTTGAGCGACCGCGCGCTCAGCGAGATCATCTCATTGTGCACGGTCGAGGAGCACACCTCGGGTGCACGTATCTTCGAGGAAGGGGACCCCGGGGATGGCATGTATATGATCCTCAACGGCGAGGTCCGCATCTCCAAAGACATCCCCGGGATCGGCGAAGAGGCCCTGGCCTTCCTGGAAGAAGGCTCTTATTTCGGCGAGATGTCGCTCTTCGGCGAGGAGGCCACGCGCAGCGCGATGGCGATCGCCAGCAGCATCGTCAAGGTCGCGAAGCTCAATCGCCCCGACTTCCACAAACTGCTCGACGAGGACAAAGAAGTCGCCGTCGAGATCCTCTTCTCGATCGTCAACACGCTGGCCGACCGACTGCGCGCCAGCAATGACAAGGTCGCGTTCTTCGCGATGTCCAATATGTTCGACTAATGCTGCTCAGCGACGCGCGGCCTCGGCCCTCAGGTCCTCGACGATCTGAGGCAGCTTCTTGGCGGTTGCTCGCTTCATGAGCCCATCGGGAACGGCCACTTTCGGATCGGCGATGACCGTGTATTGGACCAGCGTCTTATTCGGATCGCCCTCGAACTCGGTGAGCACGCACTGCCCCTCGTTGCGGTCGTAATCGCCCTCGATCATCTTCCACTCGCGCTTCCACCGACCTTTGCTGGTACTGAGCTTGACGCGGACCTTCGCCTCGAGGTTCGGCAACGGAAACGGCGTCTTCGACTCTTCCTCACAGATCCACGTGTTGCCAGACTTGCTCACGAGCTTCGAGCGCTTCAGCGACGTATACCAGCGCGAGTAATTGTCGCAGTCGTAGACCGTCGGCCAGACCTTGTCCGGCGGCGCGTCGACGACGCCCTCCACGGTGAACTTCGGCAGATCACTTCCGGCAATATCCGTGGAGGTCACTACGATCTCCCCGGCACGAAGCTTCTCGCTCTTGGACGTCTGGGCGTCGGCTTCGAGCCCGATCCCGAGCCCGAGCACGCAGGCGAAAAACAGTATCGATGTACGCATTCTAGCCATGTCATCCTCGTCGTCCCGCAGGCACGCTATCGACTCGCCATACTAGGACGTCAACCGGCGCGTCACAATTCACTTCGATGCGACTGGAGGCTGACCGAACGGTCAACGATTGCGATCCGGTGGACTCTGTGGCACTGACGTAGCATCTTGAGGATAGACATGACCGCAACGATGGATGGGTACCATGACGGATCGCAAGAGCATTCCGACGCAAGGCGAGAACAAAGAACAATTGCTCGACCAGATGCGGGCATTCGGCGAAGACGACCCGGATTGGGACCGCGGACGAACGTGGAGCCTCGTCTACTACGCGGGTGAGGAGCACTACGACTTCCTCAAGAAGGCACACAACCTCTACTTCAGCGCCAATGGCCTCAACCCGATGGCGTTCCAGAGCCTCAAGCGCATGGAGAGCGAGGTCGTGGACATGACCGGCCAGATGCTCAACGGCGGCAGCGACGTCGTGGGGACCATGACCTCCGGGGGAACCGAGTCGATTTTGATGGCCGTCAAAGCCTCGCGAGAGCGCGCCAGGAAAAAGCGTCTGTGGCTGCGCAACCCCAATATCGTCGCCCCGGAGACGCTGCACGTCGCCTTCGACAAGGCCGCGCATTATTTCGATCTGGAGATGCGACGCGCCCCGGTCGACGAGAATTTTCAAGCCGACGTCGACGCCATGCGCGACCTCGTCGATCGAAATACCATCCTGCTCGCCGCATCCGCTCCACAGTATCCGCAGGGCATGGTCGATCCCATCCCGGACATCGGTGAACTCGCGCAGGAAAAAGGCATCCCGTTTCACGTCGATGCATGCTTCGGCGGCTTCATGCTCCCGTGGCTCGAGAAGCTCGGGTACGAGTTTCCCACGTGGGACTTTCGCGTCCCCGGGGTGACTTCCATCTCCGCTGACGTCCACAAATACGGATACGCCGCCAAGGGTGCCTCGGTCGTATGCTATCGCAATATGGATTATCTCAAGCACCAATTCTTCGTCGCGACCGGTTGGTCCGGGGGTATCTACGCATCACCCTCGATGCAGGGCACGCGCCCCGGCGGTGCGATCGCGGCCGCCTGGGCGTCCCTGATGGGCATGGGCGAGGACGGCTTTACCGAGCTTGCAGCCGAGACGATGGAGGCGAAAAAAGAGCTGCGCGGCGGCATCGAAGCCATCGACGACCTCGAGGTCCTCGGCAGCGAGCACGCGACCGTCGTCACCTGGCGCTCGAGTAACCCCGCGGTCGACACCTACGCGATCGTCGACCAGATGGAGGAGCGCGGCTGGAGCCTCGACCGCCAGCAAAACCCCGCGTGCGTCCACTGCACCGTCAGCGCGGGTAATCGCCCGGCCGTCGGCGCCTTTGTCGAGGACCTGGAGGAGTGTGTCGACATCGTGCGCCAGAACCCCGAGCTCAAGTCGGAGGGCAATGCCGCGATGTACGGCCTCATGGCCAAGATCCCGCTCAAAGGTGCCGTCGAGATGAGCATCCGAAAGGTCATGGAGCAGATGTATTCGCCGGGCAGCAGCGACAAACTCGACCTCTCGGAGGTCGGCAGCGGCCAAGACGACGGCCCACTGTTGCAACTCGTCAATCAGTACGGAGATGTGGCGATGGATCTGCTCGACCGGGTCGACGACCTGCGCGAGATGCTGCGGGACTTCATCCCGGGACGCAGGTAGACCGAGCCAATAAACCGGGAACATTTCTTAGGCATTCCGGGTTTCAACAACATCTCTTGCGCTGTATACTTCCTCTGGAAGAACGACAGATAGTGCATCGACCGGGAGCCGTAAGCCCGCAGGAACGCCTCTTTTGAACGCAATGATCCCCAGGCCGGGGCTGGTCGTGCTCTCGAGCATGATTCTGTGGCTCCTGACTCTCGTGTGGACGCCGAGCGCTCAGGCTCACAACGTGGTTCAGATCCACGACCCAGCCTCACAGTACAGCATTGGCTTCGATGGCGTCGTGCACCCCGACCCAGACGGCACATGGAATGCCGAGAATCTCGATGCCCTGCTCGCCGAGTACCAACGCCGAGCGCGACAGGGGGCGAGAGACTTCGCAGACACACCAACCGAGCGCTACTGGTTTGTCTTCACGGTCCAGAATCATACCGCCGAATCGGATTGGGTGTTGTCCTTTCATGCGCCCCTGCTCCGACATGTTACGGTCTTCGACTTCGACGAGGACGGCGAGTATGAGATGCGCGTCACCGGCTACGACGCGCCGGTCGAAAGTCGACTCCGACCCGCTCTCGATTACGCCGTTCCGCTCCGAGTCGACTCGAACCGCCCGGAAGTCGTTGCGGTACTCTTCGAAGATCCTTCCGGCGATCTGCCGGGAACCGGCGACATCCGCCTGGAATCCGATACCCGCTTTCGCACACAGACATTCCGAATGATCGCCGCGGCATTCTTGAGCCTCGGTGCCGTGCTCGCCGTGGGCATCTATGTGTTGCTGATCTGGATGCGATTACACGAGCCGACTTACCTCTGGTTCGGTGCTTTTGCTCTCTCTAGCTTCGTGCTCTGGGGCACCCACTACGAGCTGTTTCGACTCATGCTCGGTCGAGCGTACGACCTCAACTTGCTCAACTTCATGGCCAACGCCGCGTCGCTCCTGTTCTGCGTACTGTTCGTGCGGAGCTTCCTGGGGGTGGAGCGATGGTCCGCGGCGTGGAACAAGGCTGCGATGGGGCTGGTGTGTGGCCTCATCGTCCTCCTCGGTGTCACCCCGCTGCTCGCCGACAGCCTGGCCTACACGGTCAATGCGTCGGCGGCTCTGCTCACGCTGATCTTCGTTCTCGGCGTCGGCACGATGGCCGTGTTCCGGAAGGTCCAGCTCGCCGGTGCGTTTCTGGTGGCCTGGGCGGTGTACTTCTCCACCGGTGCGCTCACGATCGCCGACGCGCTGGGGATGGACTTACCGACCGTGTCCGTGCGGGTCTACACCGTGTCTGCTGTCGCGTTCGGGACACTGCTGATGGCCTGGTCGGTGGGCAATCAGGTCCAGGAACTCATCAGCCAGAAGCATATTGCCGAGGTCCGGGCGCGTACCGACGCGCTGACCCAACTCCGCAACCGTGCATCGTTCGACGATCAACTCGAACACTTCCAACACAAATACGATGCCGGCCTCGTCAGCGATTTGCTCGTGCTATTTGCCGACCTCGACGGCCTCAAGTTGATCAACGACACCCAGGGCCACGATGTGGGCGATAACCTCTTGCGAGATTTCGCGCGCTCCCTCGAGGATCGGTTTCGCAACGTCGACGGGATCTTCCGGGTGGGCGGTGATGAGTTCATCCTGCTGCTCCCGGATGCCAAGCCGGCATTCGCGACCTGGATGCCCGAACGCATCGACGACATCATCGAGGAGCTCCGGGAGCTCGGCTATGCGGAAGCCAGCGTCAGCATTGGTATTGCGATGGTCAGCGAGGCGAACGGCGACGCGCGCAAAGCGGTGAGGCTGGCCGATGAGCGGATGTATCAGGAGAAGGGTTCTAGCCAGAGTCATTGAGCTCGGGAGTGCAGGCTGGCAGCCTGCGCGCCAAC
>JBNJFZ010000090.1:0-1642 GCA_051747295.1 Myxococcota bacterium | reverse complement strand
TGCAGGCTGGCAGCCTGCGCGCCAACCTCCTCGCACTGTGCAGGCTGGCAGCCTGCGCGCCAACCTCCTCGCACTGTGCAGGCTGGCAACCGGGGCCCTGATACCTCCAAAAAAAAACCGCCCGGCGATGAAACGCCGGGCGGTTTTCTTCGAGAGCGCCCTTGGATTGGACCGGGCGACTCGTGTCGAGGGCCGGCGGACGAACCGCCGGCACCCTGACGATTACGGCGAGTAGGGGTTACCGACTTTCAGCATCGGTTCGAGGTCGGCCATTACCTTGATGAGCTCGATGTAGCTCATCAGCTCACGGGTCGCCTCAGCTTCGGTGGTGGAGTCGACCTGTTGACAGTCGTCCGACGTCCAGCTCGTGAGCGTTCCGTCGTCGCAGTGCTCGGACTTCGAGAGCAGGACGTTGGCGCGACGCAGCATATTTTCTGAGGCACCACTGATATCGTCGTCCAGGATCGCCGCACCGTAGACATACCCGGTGCGCGGCTCGCGGAAGCGGATCTTCTCGCTTCCAGGGAGCTCCGGCTCACGGCCGGTGCCCTCGAGCCAGACGCGCGACTCATCGACGAAGCTTCGGTCGTATCCGTTGGGCAACCTGGCCTGTCCGAGGACCTGCCAGTAAAGCTGGATGGTGAACGTCGCACGTGGGTCGACCACGTTGTTGCGCGATTGATCCAGCTCGCCTGTGTAGTCGGGGAATTTGACTTCGTTTCCGTCCAAGTAAGGACCGACGGTGGCGAAATCCTGCTCCATCAGCGCCCGGTTCAGCTTGCTGTACTGATCGGGGAACGTGTTGATGTAACCGATCTCCCACTCACGGATATCTTCCGGCGTGGCGCGCGCCACGAAGTTGGTGCGCGTGTCGGTCAGGGCCTCGATGGCCATGACCTTGTCGAGGTAGAAGCCGAAGTGATGCAGGCACTCCCACCAGGAGTAACCGCACTCGCGGTCTCCATCGCCCCAGCTCGTCGAGTAGTAGCGGCCCTGTGTAAGGTCCAGCTCCGTGTCGACGGAGGTCATGGCGTCGGTGTACATCGTCGTGCCATCGGCCATCGTGCGCTGCTGGTGCGGCCCGAGCTTGGGCGTGAGCACCGTCTGCACGAGGTAGTTGAACGCGTTCTTGACCGCCCACGTCTTCCCACCCCAGCCGGTCTCCGGATTCGTGAAGAAGCTCTCGACGGTCGAGGCCGGGTAGAACTGCGGCAGCAGCTCTCCGTACAGAGCGTAGATGTCGTTCCAATTCTTGAGGCGGTCGTAGACGCGCGGGTAGTAGCTCGAGACGTAGTCCCAGGAGCCGTATCCGACCTTGCCGCGCGGGAAGGAACGCAGGATGTACCAGGTATTCAGGTCATCCATCATATTCTTCATGCGCTCGTAGGAATCCGCACCGTAGTCACGCGTCAGGCAGTTGTCGCCCAGGTTGTAGCGGTTGTGCGAGCAGTAGATGTACGGGACACGCTTGTACGTCTCGCCGTCGACTTCTGCGGTCGTCCAGTCGATGAGACCGGATTCTTCATCGCGACGCATGTCGTCAATATCGACCAACATGCGGTTCGAGTCCTTGTAGAGGTCCTCGCCCATGGAGTCCCACCACTGGGTGTAGTGCCATGAGGTGGGGCCAAAGCCGGTGAAG
>JBNJFZ010000089.1:0-22098 GCA_051747295.1 Myxococcota bacterium | reverse complement strand
ATCAAAGAGCGAATCGCCACGATTTACGAGGATCGGCTCGAACAGCCGCACGAGGCTATTGACGCCTACCGCGAAGTCCTCGCGGTCGACCAGTCGCACGCACCGTCACTGGAGGCGCTCGAGCGTCTCTACATGATGACCGAGCGATGGGAAGACTTGCTGGACGTCTACGACCAGCAACTGAGCATGACACACGAACCGGAAGCCCAGGTCGTGGTCTACGGTAAGATGGCGACGGTGCACGAGGACCAATTCCAGGACCTCGAGAGCGCGGTCCAGGCTTACGACAGTGTGCTTACGGTCGCCCCCGAGCACGAGACGGCACTCGAGAATCTCGAGCGCCTCTACGAGACGCTGGAGCGTTGGTTCGACCTTGTCGACACCCTTCGCCGACACGTCGATGTTGTCGAGAACGACGAGCGCAAGGTGGAGCTGTTGAATCGACTCGGGCGTGTACAACGCGACCGGGTCGACGACCCGCACGCAGCCGTCGAGGCCCTCGCACAATCCATCGGGATTTCGCCGAATCAACTCGATGTGGCCCGTGAGCTGGCTGATCTCTACGAGCAGACCGACAACTTCGAGAGTGCGGTCGAAGCGCTGGAGAAGGTCGTCGCACTGAGCGAAGAGGACGACGAAAAGGCCGACGTCTACCACCGCATCGGGCGCATCTATGAGCAGGATCTTCTCAACGACGAGCGGGCCGAGCGGGCCTACCTGAACGCGCTCGAAATTCAGCCGACGCGTGAAGATAGCATCGAGCAGCTGCGGGGCCTCTACGAGCGCACGCTCGACTGGCAGGGGCTGATTCAGGTGCTCAAGCGCGCCGAGGATGCATCACGCGACCTCGAGCTCAAGGCCAGGTATCTGGCCGAGATCGGTCGGGTCTACGACGAGGAGATGGACGACCGGGTCTCGGCACTCAACTACTACGAGCAGGCGCTCGAGACGGATCCGCAGGTCATCGAGGCCGCCGAGCCGCTCATCGACGTCTACGTGCACGAGCAGCGCTGGGAGCGAGCCGTGCCACTGCTGGAGATGGTGCTCGAACAGTACGACGTACACAACGCGGATCCCGACAAGGTTCAACAACGCGAACTGCAGTCGGCGCGAGTCTACGACGAGCTCGCTCAAAACGATGAGGCTCTGGAACACTACAAAGCTGCCTATGAAATCGATCCGACCGACCTCGAGACACTTCGCGGGTTCGGAAACTTGCTCTACGAGCAGGAGGAGTTCGAGCGTGCGTCGAGCGTCTACGAGAACCTCGAGTTTCAGCACCTGGACAAGCTCGAGCAGGACGAGATGGTGGAGGTCTACTTCCGCTCCGGCGTGATTCGACAGCGATTCGGCGAGCACCGAAACGCCATCGAATACTTCACGAAGGCGCTGAGTATAGACGGCTACCACCGACAGTCGCTCGAACGTCTCATCGACATCCACGAAGAACGTGGAGAGTGGGACGACGTCGTCGAGTTTACTCGCCGACTGCTCGAGAGCGAGGACGAGGATGCGCGTCGCTTCACGCTTCTGACGAAGATGGGCGACCTGCTGACCAATAAGATCGGCGACCGTAACCGCGCTGTTCAGACATACGTCGAGGCGCTGGATATCGAGCCGAATTCGGTCGCGGTGCTCCGAAAGCTGCTCGATCTTTATACCAAGACCCAGCAGTGGATGGACGCCGTCGAGATTCTCCACCGGCTTATCGAGCAGGAGGAGAACGAGTCCCGTATCGCCAAGTACAACTACACGGTGGGCGTTATCTACCGTGACGAGATCGGCAGTCCGCTGGAGTCGGTCGATTACTTCGATGCCGCTCTCGACCACGACGTCAAGATGCTCAAGGCCTTCGAGGCGATCGACCGTATCCTGACGCAGGCGAAAGAGTGGAAGGAGCTCGAGCGCGCCTATCGTCGCATGCTGCGACGTGTCTCCGAGTCGCCAGAGGGTGATATGGAGAATATCAAGGTGCTGCTGTGGTCGAACCTCGGTGAGATTTACCGGAGTCGCCTGGGGCACGTGAAGAGCGCTATCGGCGCCTATGAGGCTGCCGTTGGGCTCAAGCCCAACGACCAGAAGTTCCGCCTGATTCTGGCCGAGCTCTACGAGAGAAAGGAAGGCGACCCGGAAGGAGCGATCAACCAGCACAAGGAGCTCATCAAGCTCGACCCCTTCCGTATCGAGAGCTACCGCGCGCTGTTCAAGGCGTATATCCAGATGAAGGAGTACGACAAGGCGTGGTGCATGTCCTCGGCGCTGAGCTTCCTGCAGAGCGCCACGGAGACCGAGCAGAACTACTACGAGAAGTATGCCGGTCAGAACCTGCGGGCTGCGAAGGGCCAGTTCAAGCAGGAGACCTACCAACAGCTGTATCACTCCGATGAAGAGCTCATCATCAGCTTCATCATGAGCATCCTGGGACAGGGGCTGCGGGACTTCTACTACCAGCCGGTCAAAAACGTCTGGGGCGTTCACAAGCGAAAGGACGTCCTGGATATCGAACAGCAGCAGCCATTCTGCAATGTCTACCGCTACGTCGCCCGGACGATGGCGATGGTGCCGGCCCCGAAGGTCTACCTCAAGAAGGACCAGGCCCTGGGCATCCGGAACGCCAACGCCGAGTCGCCGGCCATCATCATCGGCCCCGACATGATGCAGGGTAAAGCTGATAGAGAACTCGCGTTCCACATCGGCAAGCGGCTGTGCTGGATGCGCCCGGAGCACTACCTGGGATCAGTGGGCTATCCCACCGAGTTCTTGAAGGTGTTGTTCATGGCGACGATGCACATCACGGACCCGAGCCTCGGCATCGGACAAACGCTGGGAGAGCAGGGCGAGCAGATCATTAAAGAACTGCAAAATATGCCCGCGCAGATGCTCATGCAGCTTCAGAAATACATGAAGCAGTATCTGTCGACGGGCAAGAACCCGAACCTCTCGGCGTGGTTGACCGCGGTCGAGCACACATGCATTCGTTCGGGGCTCGTCCTGTGCGGCAGCCTCCACGAGGCCGCCAGCGCGGTCAAAAACGACACCAACCCCATCGGGAAGGCGACGGTCAAAGAGAAGATTCGCGAGCTCGTGCTCTTCTCCATCAGCGATGAGTACTTCGACATCCGTCAGAAGCTCGGCATTGCGATCGGCTAGAGCACCGGGAAGTAATGAGTAGATGATGACATGTGGGCAGCCTGAGAGGGCTGCCCGCGGTCTTTCTTGAAGATACGAAAGCTATGCTAACCGTTTGTCCGACTCCCATTGGTAACCTCGAAGATATCACCGAGCGTCAGCGGCGCGCGCTCGCCGCGGCTGAGCTCATTGCGTGTGAAGATACGCGGCGAACGGGCAAGCTGCTGGAGTTGCTCGGCATCGAGCGAGTCGACGGTACGCCGCGTCTCCTGAGCGTGCACGAGCACAACGAGCTCGAACGCGTCGATGAAGTCATGCGTGCGCTCGGCGCCGGAAAGGACGTTGTGCTCGCCTCCGATGCAGGGACTCCGACTATTTCGGACCCCGGCTATGTGATCGTGCGAGAGGCTGCTTCGCGAGGGTACAAGGTCGAGACATTGCCGGGGCCGAGCGCCGCTATCACCGCCCTGAGCGGCTCCGGACTGCCTACGGACCGCTTCTTCTTCGAGGGGTTTCTCCCGGCCAAGCTCAAGGCGCGCCGAGAGCGGTTGGAGGCGGTCGGCGGGCTCGGTGTGACGGTTGTGTGCTACGAGTCGCCACACCGCCTGACGGACGCGCTCGAAGATGCCTGCGATGTGCTGGGGGACTCGCGCCTGGTCGTGGTCGCGCGGGAGCTCACGAAGATGCACGAGGAATTCGTTCGGGGCAGCGCGCGCGAGGTCCTCGAGGAGTTCGCCGGGCGCAGCGAAATCCAGGGCGAGCTGGTCCTGTTGATCGGTCCACCTGCAGATGACGAGTCTGAAGAGGACATGGAGGCCAGGCTCGACGACAAGATCCGCGAATTGCTCGAAGACGGCATGCGCCCGCGAGGTATCAAAGAGGTCGTCTCGGAGCTGTTCGACGTGTCGCGGTCCTCGCTGTACGACCGCATAGAGCGCATCAAGAACGAGTCGTGATCGGGAGAGCGAGCAACGCAAAAGGCCCGGCCGAAGTCGACTCGGTCGGGCCTTTTGCGTGTCTGGAGCTTTTTCTAGAACTGGAGTGCGGCGTTCACCATGAACGACCAGCTATTCCATTCTTCGACGCGGAATCGCTGCCCGGCGGAGTCGTAGGTCGGGTTGTAGATGGGGTTGCGCTCCTGCGCTGCGTCCTCTCCAGTGAGGTCGACCGTGTCGTCCGGGGTCGCCTCGGTGGAGTCTGGCGTGTCGCGGCCTGTGCGCGAGTTCGACAGGAAGTGCTCCTGTCGATGCTCGAGCTGGGCGAGGAATTTGAGCTGAAAATATTCGCTGGGCTGGAGATAGAGGCCAGCGAGCCCCGAGAAGGTGCCGTGGTCCTCGACGGTCATGATGCCGTCGGTGGAGAATCTCGTCTGGTCCGGATCGCTCATCTGCGCGACGTCGTAGACCGGTTCGGGGTCGCCGTTTGCTGGTCGCTGGACGACCCAGCCGCAGGCGACCTGGTCGGGATTCGAGACATTACCATTGCCGTCGAATTCCGGTGTGACATCCTCGGCGGTCAAGTCATTGCATTCGCTGTTGGCCATGTGCTCGTAGAGCGGCGTGTAGTCTAGCCCCTCGCTGACGTAGCCCATGGTGAAACGGAGGTCGAGGGCGTAGCGCTCGCCCTTCATCTTGTCTTCGTACGGGATGAACTCCGAGCCAATGGTGATCTCGCCGCGCTGGGGCGAATTGACGAAGACCTGGCCTTCGTTCTGAGGGTCGTATTCGCGAATGGGCGAGTTGCCGGCCGCGAGCGGCAGGAAGTATTCCATGCCGAAGTAGGGTTCGATCCAGTCGAATTGCTTGGAGGACCGGATACGAAACTGCAGCTCGTGCATGCCGCCGCCGACGTCCGTGTCATCGGCCTCGCGAATCGGCGCGATGGGCATCTTGTAGCCGGCGCCGATCAGGAGCGTGGCCTTGGTATCGTCGCGCTGGTCGTTGAAGGGCGCCCAGTCGAGGCTGATCGTCGGGTCGGCGAAGCCGGAACGAGAGAAGTTTCTGTAGTCGTCTTGCAGCTCGAAGAAGCGATAGAGCGTGTAGCGGTCGAAGTTCCGCATGTGCTGCTCGTAGGAGTCGCCTTCGTTGAAGGTATTCGAGGCGTGCTGTTGGATGCGCGACGTCGACGGATCGATGGATGAGTTGCTCTCATCGACGTTGAACTCGCCGCCACGGGGATCCTCGTTGGCGTATTTGAGCCCGTACGTGCTGTCGATGACGTAGGGGACGTTGAGACTGAGTTCGAGGTCCTTGTAGAGACCCACGCGCAGGGCGAAGTCCAACTGCGTGCGGGTGTTTTTGTAGAGCATTTCCTTGTTGTAGACGATGTCCGGTTCGGAGCATCGGCCGCGGTCCTCGATGAGCCGGGGGTTATTCCTGACCAGGTCACTGGAGCCAGATGCGTCGGGCAGACAAGGAGCCTCCCGGGTGATCTTGGCATTGGAGAAGTGGTAGGTAAACCGGGGCTCGAAGCTGAAGTCAAAGGGGTCGTAGGTCTCCTCTTTGAAATCATCTTTGTCATCCGCCGCATCCATCAAGTCGGTGAACTCGGCGGCGTCGGCGGAGTCGGGGACGAAAGCGGCGCTCAGGGCGACCGCGCAGAAAGAACAAACAACAACCGATCTACGCATAGACAGTCTCCTGCAGGCGCGTGACTCCCAGGAAGGACGACAAGAACCCATTAACATCGACCATTAAATATAGGTGTCGATAACTCCAAGATAGCTATCAATCACCCCGCTGACTGTCAAGTTTACGGGGTTCTCAGCGGCAGCGCAAAGACCTTGGTAAGTTGAGTCCGATCTGCGTGTGTCGGACGCTCTCGAGGGTGGGGAGCGAAGAGGGGAGACGGGTTGACTTACGGGAGTTGATTTTCGCTTGCAATTTTGCTCTGGGGATGATCTTATGGCCCGCGATTGGCGCTCTGCTCGAGTTCAGTCACCGAGATGCATCGAAGGCCAGGCATCACGCCGGAGGGCCTGCGACCGCAAGGTGCGTGCAAAAAACTTGCACGGGTGCAAGATCTGGTGTTGACTGATTGACACATCCGGGTGCGTTTGGTTAGATCTGGTCATCACTTTCAAGGATGAACAGACGATCTCGCAGGATGCGGTACGGTCAGGACCCGGAAGAGTCGCATAGATCGCGATTCCGACACTGCAGTACGAGTACTGAATGCCGCTCGCCCGCATACCGGGTGGGCAGCAGAGCCATCAAATTTTCGCTCGAGACGCCCTTACGACCGCCGTATGACCAACGAAGCTTCGAACAAGACGCCGGGGAGTATCCTCCGAGAGGCTCGCGAATCGATGTCATTGTCGCTGGCCGAGGTGGCCGCGATGACGCGCATCCCGCGGACCATGCTCTCGCATCTGGAGCGCGATCGCTTCGACGAATACGCCGCCGAGGTGTTCGCGCGTGGTCACCTTCGTAATTACGCGCGTGAACTCAAGCTCGACCCAGAGCGGGTGATCCAGGCGTACGAGCGCTACACGGGTCGTGTGCGCTCATCATCGTCGGAGTCTCAGGCATCGGAAGAGCAGTCGAAAGACACGCGAAGCGTCGGCAAGGCAGCACGCTCGTTCTCGAAGGCGCGCAAGAAGGCGTCTGGTGGATGGAGCGCGCACTTCGACAAGCTCACCAGCTCGGTCAGGACCTCGCACGTCGTGGCTATCGGCCTGGTACTCGTCTTTTTGTTCGTGATGGTTCAATTCCTGACCGGAAGTCGGGCGACCGCGAAAGATCCGGCTCAGTTTCCGGAAGCCAGCGAGCAGGAGTGGGAGATCGAAGAGGCCGCTGATGAAGCCCGCTGGGCTCTGGAGCAGCCCGCCGAAGAAAGCAGCGCGGACGACGATTCCGACGAATAAGACCGTCTTCGATGGTCTGCAAAAGAGCAGTGTACGTTTCTCGAGCGCCGACCTCAACGTCGGCGCTTTCGGGTTTCTTGGGACGATGACCGGCCAGGGCCCCACGTTGTCAGTCGTCGCGAGTATTCTATTTATCCTCCCGGGTTCGGTATGAAACGCGAATCGAGCAAAGTCCTCGCCGCGAGTATCTCCAAGCTCTTGCGCCGAGATGCGATTCCGCAAATTCATAAGATCGTCGCCCAGACTCACTCGGCTGATCTCGCGTACACGCTATTTTTGTTGCCGCTGGAGCAGCGCGGGGCGTTCTTCGAGCATATCGAGGATGTCGACCTGACCAAGGCGGGCGAGGCGCTGTCCGAGCTCGAGGACAGCCTGGCGAAGAAGCTGATCCGGGACATGGACGATGCGCGCCTCGTCACGGTGCTGGAGGCCGCCGCGTCGGATGACACTGCAGACCTGCTGGAGTTGATGCGTGACGAGGATCGTCGCGACAAGCTCGTCGCGATGATGCGCAAGGAAGATCAGGCGGAGACCGAGTCGCTGTTGGCGTTCGACCCGGAGTCGGCGGGCGGGCTGATGTCGACGGACTTCTTCGCGCTCGAGCAGGAGACGACGGCCGAGGAGGCGCTCGACCAACTCCAGGAAGAGGCCGGCGAGGCCGAGGTGGTGTTCTACCTGTACGTCGTCAACGAACATGGGGGCCTCGTCGGTGTCGCCAGCCTCCGCGAGCTCGTGCGAGCCGAGAAGCATATACCACTCAAGGAGTTCATGCTGTCCGACGTCGTGCGTGCGCAGGTCGACACCGACCAGGAGGAAGTCGCTCGCCTGATTGCTCGCTACAACTTCGTGGCGCTCCCGGTTGTCGACGCGAACAATCGGCTGGTCGGTATCGTCACGGTCGATGACATCATCGACGTCATACGCTCGGAGGCGACTGAAGACATGCTATTGATGGCCGGGGCCGGTGACGAGGACGTGAGTCGCTACAGCTCTCCGTTTTTTAGCTTCCGGACGCGGCTTCCGTGGCTGTTGCCGAGTTTTCTTGGGGGGATCCTGGCGATGTTCGTGCTCTGGACGTACGGGGCGGCGCTCCAGGCGATGATCCCGCTCGCCGCACTCATCCCCGTCATTATCGGGATGTCGGGTAATATCGGGACACAGTCTTCAGCGATCGTCACGCGGGGCATCTCGTTGGGGCGGAGCGGCTTTATCGCGCTGGGGCGCGTCGTGCTCAAAGAAACGCTGGTCGGGATCTTGTTGGGGCTAGCCTACGGTGTCTTCGTGGCCGGGATCGCCGGGGTTGTTTTTCGAAGTAGCCCGTCGGTCGCCGCGGCGGGCCTGCCGCTGTTTGTCGGCACGGTGGCCGCCGCGACGCTCGCATCAATGACCCTCGCGACCGCACTGGGGGGCATCGTTCCGATCCTGTTCGAGCGGCTGGGGCTGGACCCGGCAACGGCCACCGGGCCATTCGTGATCACCGCGATCGACGTATTGGGAGTCTGGGTCTATATGCTCATCGCGGTGACACTTCTGCCGGTGTGACTTCGGGCGGCTGCCTCAGTCCAATGCCTGCAACCGGTTGAATTTCCGGGCGAGGGCCCGGGCCTCGACGATATTGTCCTCGATAGAGCAGTAGGTCCACCCGCCATAGCGGCCAATGGAGTGCACGCCGCGGAGGTTCAGCGTCGAGTGATAGTCTTCGAACGCGGCCGTCGAGTCCTGCGTAATATGTACGTAGGCGGGGTCGAGCGTCACCGTGTGGTCCGAGACCAGTTCGTGTTCGTCGACCACACCAGCGGTGCGAAGGTCGGCCAGGACCTGCTCGCGCATCCCGGCGACGTCGATATCGCCCTCGGCGGGGTAACCGATCTCGACGTACAGGCTCATCCGGTCGTCCTCCATGATATTGTCGTAGAATCCGACTCGATAGAAGCTGTACTTGCGCTCGGGGAAATAAATCCAGTGGACACGCTCGGGGCCTTTGCGGTCGAAGCCGAGGTTGAACACCAGGACCCGATTGTAGCTGAAGACTCCGGGTTCGGGCTCGAAGCCCGCGATATTCAGCAGGGCGTCGAAGGGGGCCGAGGAGATGACGTGCTCGTACTCGATTTCACGTCCGTCCGATGTGTGCGCAATGTTGGCGTCGAGATCGAGTCTTTCGAGCCGCGTGTTCAACAAGACCTGGTCGTTGGGGACCTCGGAGAGCAGGGCGTTGACGTACATGATGGCCCCGTTCTTCGGATATGTGAACGTGGCGTTGTACGACTGGTTATCCGGCTCCCGCATGTTGCGAATGATCTCTTCGAGGTCTGCGTAAGGGAAAAATCGTCCCATCGCATCTCGGTCCAATTCCTCGAGGTCACACGCGTAGAGTTTCTCGTTGTAGGGCACGAGGAACTTCTCGCTGATGCCACGGCCGAATTTCTCGTAGAGCATCCCCTTGAAGCTGTCGGGGTCGAAGTCCTCCGAGGCCTCGTCTCGGAAATACAGGTCGTACAGGCACTCGACGAAGTCATCCTTGGGCAACTGGTGGATGTTTTTCTGGAACGGGAAATCCACCCAGGCGTCGTCGTAGATGATCTTGGAGTTCTTGACGACGGTCGATACCTCGTCGTCGGGCATGCGGTCGCGCAGGTACGCCTCGATTTCGGGGTGTTTGAAGTGAAAGAAGTGCCCCGAATAGTCCCAGACGAAGCCGTCCTGTTTGACCGTCTTGCACCAGCCTCCCACCTCGGAATCCTGCTCGAGGACGAGGTAGTCGTCGGAATCGATGAAGTTGGCGAAGGCGAGACCGGACATGCCGGCGCCGATGACGAGGTACTTCGTCTTCATATTCGGGAAGCTCCAGAGCGGCGAAATCGAGTCGAGTGCGCCCGGAGTGTAGACAAAGATGCCGGCTTCAGAAAGAGACTTTCAGCCGGGCGGCGGGTCCGCCTCTCATCCAGGTCGGCCCGAGCTTGGCCTGCAGTCCCTTTTGTTCGGAGCGACTGCGCACGAGCACCAGGCCCTCGTCGACCACTTCTTTTCCGAAGTGATAGAATGAATCGACCACCAATTTTGCATCGGCGGCCACTTTGCGCGGGCGTTGGTACCACTGTGCGGTTGCTTTCAGGGCCTCGCCCAGGCGCACCATGTTGATCGAGAGACTCTGGTCGGAGATGCGGAAAGAAGGCGCATTTTGGCTCCGAACAAGGCCGAAGCCGTCGCGCTCCACGAGAATAGAAGGGCGCTCGAGCACGACAAGTGGCTCGGAGTCCAACTCGTTGTTCTCCGAGTCTGTCTGGATGCCGGTGTCCCAGTTGGCGTCCGGAGTGTCGAAGTGCATGCCGTCGCTGTGCTGGAAGGATGCGTGGGGCGTACGCGCGTCTCGCACATCGTGGGAGTCGCCGGCCATGGCGAAGTCGGAACAAAGCACGAGCGCCGCGAGCGCAAAGACCGCAGCGACGGTTGGGGTGCAATTCGAGGTGGATACTCGAGAGATCAAATCGACCCTCTGCGACTCGGGCATGAGATCATCGTTTGGGTCGAGGCCCTCGCTAGAGCCTTCGACGATTCACTGACACGATGTGTGAAGAAGTTTCTTCGACTTAGTAGGCTATCATGGTTGAACTGGCCGATAAACCCAGTTTTGTCGATAACACGCCGTGTTTTTGGGAGCGCGGGCGCTGTTGCGCTTTGCGGATAGGTTTGCGATACCCTGCCATGCGTCGAATCGAGCACCGCGAACGGATGGAGAACCGGACATGAGATTCCGAGAGATACTGCTGATGGCACTGGCCGCTGCGTTGTTGGCTCTGGCAGCCTGCGGCGGTACGCCAAAGGACAACCCCAGCGACTGCATCGAAGGGGAGTACTACAATCAGGGCACGCAATTGTGCACGGCGTGTCCCACCGTGGTCGACCCCGGATGCACTCCAGGGTGTGGTTTTCGCATCGGAGAAGACGAGCGGGGCTGTTCGGTCGCCGAATGTGCCGTCGACTGCGAACTGTGCCCGTCCGATGAGTTCTTTTCGGAAGACGAGTTGGTCTGCAGGCCCTGTGAGGAGTCTCCGAACCCCCCCGAGATCTGTCAGGATGCCGACTCGATGTAGCTCCAGACGCAAACGAGTACCCAGATGACCAACCAGGAAGGCCAGGCGGCGAGCTTCGACGGTCGTATCGACGCATTCAGAGATGACTTGCTGACCTGGTATGACCGCGACAAACGAGAGCTGCCGTGGCGTGGAATCGACGACCCCTACAAGACGTGGGTCTCCGAGATCATGCTCCAGCAGACCCAGGTCGCCACGGTCATCGACTATTACCACCGTTGGTTGGAGCGCTTTCCGACCGTGGAGGCGCTGGCTGGTGCCGACCGGGAGCAGGTCATGGAGTTGTGGGCTGGTCTGGGCTACTACCGGCGCGCGCGCTTCCTCCACGAGTCGGCTACAATGGTGGTAGACGAGTTTGACGGCGAGCTGCCGACGACGTTCGACGAGCTCCAAAAGCTAAAGGGAGTCGGGCCCTATACAGCCGGCGCAATCGCGTCGATCGCGTTCGGTCAGTCGGTCCCTGTCGTCGACGGGAACGTCGAGAGGGTCATATCGCGCCTGCAGGAAATCGGCGGGGACCCGAAGTCCACGGCAAACCAGAAGGTCTACTGGGCTCTGGCGGAAGAGCTCGTCGATCCGGAGCGGCCGGGGGACTTCAACCAGGCGATGATGGAGCTAGGCGCTACTATATGCACTCCATCGTCGCCCAGCTGCATGTTGTGCCCCGTGCGCGAGCACTGCCACGGGTTTCGAGCCGGTCATCCGGAGGACTTTCCAGGCGTGGCGAGTCGCGCCCGCCAGAAACCCGTCGACGTGGCCACGTGTGTCCTGTGGCGCAGCGCCAGCGGCGGCCGCGAGTATTTGACGCTGCAACGCCCGGCCGACGGACTTCTCGGGGGACTCTGGGAGTTTCCGACCGTCGAGACCGATGGCGCGGCGGCCAACGCCGACCCGATGACGGACTATTTGAGCGGGCTCGACCTCGATGAGGTCCCCGACAGCCGAGAACTGGGACAGCTCGTGCATCATTTCTCGCATATTCGCATGACCATCACGGCCGAGAGCCGGGAAGTCCACGCCGACGCAGCGATCCAGAGCGGCGATCGCGCCCACCGATGGGTCGATGAGGTCGCGCTCGAGGACCTGCCCATGTCGGCGGCCATGCGGAAGGTGCACGTTCTCTTCGAGCAGGACTGACCGTCGAGCGTCTTCCACAGCTATCCCTACAAAAAGTGAAGGGTTGATTTGGCGAGCGTTTCTCGACTGTGATATCTTAGCAATCCGCAGTGCACCGAGTCACAACGATCCGACCATGGCTACTGGACCCGCTTCATCAAACTCACGCAACGTCTCGCTGCGACTTTCCGTCGTCGAGGGACCGGATGCAGGACTCGAGCGCACGTTCGAGCCCGGCGATGACGTCACGATCGGACGTGATACGCGCAACACATTTGTCCTGAACGACGGATTTGTCTCCGGACGGCACGGCGAGGTGGATTTCTCGGAGGGGGGGCTGGTCTACCGCGACCTCCGAAGTCGTCACGGGTCTCAGGTGCTCGTCGAGGACGTGTCGATGAACCTGCAGGGCGAGAATGCCCCCAACATGGCGCAGATCCAGGATGGCGCCGAGATTCAGGTTGGCTGCACCGTGATCGAGGTCGAGCTCATCTCGGCGGGCGAACCATCCGAAGAGGCGTCCGGCTCCGACACGCTCCGGATGGAGTCGCAGTGGGAAGAGCAAGTCGAGGAATCCGACGGCCGCCACTCGGTTATCTCGCGCGCCATCGAGTCGAACGGTCGGCAGTCCCGAGAAACCATGGTGACCACAGCGCTGCGGGGCGTCGATTCCATCTCGAACAAGCTCGATAGCAGCGACAAACGATTCAAGACGTTATTTCGCCTCGCCGGTGAGCTCAATGGGCTCACCTCGCTGGAAGAGGTCATGAACCGCATCGTCGACGCGGTCTTCGAGGCTTTTCCGGCCGCGAATTTCTTTGCGGTGACGCTCGTCAGTGACCCCGACGAGGTGGGCGACGTCCAACCGTTCATGACGCGTGTACGTGGCGAGCTTCCGGGCGAACAGGACCAGGAAGAGCCGATCTTGAGCACGAGCATCGTGCGCCGCGTCCTCGAGGACCGAGAGAGCGTCCTGTTCTTGAAGGATTCGTTCGGCGCCGAGGTCTCCCAGTCGATTATCGATGCTCAGATCACCGCCTGTCTGTGCGCGCCGCTCATCGGTCAGCGCTCGCTCCTGGGCGCCATGCAGGTCGATACGCGGGGGCGCGGAAGCCTGTTTTCGAAAGACGATCTGGATCTATTCAGCATCTTCGCGTCGAACGCCGCGTTTGCACTGGAGCGAGCGAAGCTCTCCGACAACATCGTCGAGATGTTCGACAGCTTCGTATCCGCCAGCGTGAACGCCATTGAAGCCCGAGATCCGACGACTGCCGGCCACAGCGAGCGCGTGGCGACGTACACGCTGGAGCTCGCCGATGTCGTCAATGGAATCAACGCGGGGGGTGTCAAAGACATCTACTTCGACCCGGACGACATGCGCGAGTTGCGCTATGCCGCGCTTCTCCACGACTTCGGTAAGATCGCGGTGCGCGAGCGGGTCCTCCAGAAGGGCAAGCGCCTCCCGGAGCTCCACCTCGAGCTCATCGAACAACGCTTCGAGACGATCAAGTCGCTCCAGTATCAGCGTATGATTCGAAAGCACTTCGGCAACGCATCCGACGGTGTGCATCTGGACGTATTCGACGATATCGAGAAGCAATACGACTCGATGTGCGACCAACTCGATCTCACGCTCGAGTTTCTCATGGAGGTCGCGAGCGCGCCCGGTTTGACCGACGAGCAGGTCGCCCGGGTCAAGAAGCTCGGCGAGCAATTTTTCGTCGACGCGCGCGGTGAGAAGCGCCCGTATTTGAGCGCTGAAGAGGTCGAGAATATGACGATTCGCCGGGGCACGCTCAACGATGAAGAGTGGAAGAATATGCGAAGCCACGCGCGTCGCAGTGAAGAGTACCTCGAGCGAATCCCGTGGAGCGACGAACTGGCGGACATCCCGTGCATTGCGGGGGCGCATCACGAGAAGCTCGACGGGAGCGGGTACCCCGACGGGCTCTCAGCCGATGAGATCGTCCCCCAGGTCAGGATGCTCACTATTTCGGATATCTTCGATGCGCTCACGGCCAGCGATCGCCCGTATCGTAAAGCGGCCACGCCGGATCGCGCGGTCAGCATCTTGCGGGAAGAGGCGGCGACGAAGAAGCTCGATAGTGAGCTGGTCGAGGTCTTCTCCGACAAGGTTGTCCCGTCGATTTTGAAGATCATCCCCGGGCGGACGCTCTGAGCTGGAGCAGTGCTCGGCGCGTGCTGCTGCCCGATATTACTCGGAATCATCTTTTTCGGGCATGAGTTGCCCCGCGTCTGTTCGTTCGTCCGCCTCGAGCTCGTCGATGGCTCGTCGAATATCATCGAACGCCGAGTCCTCCCCCGGTTGAAAACCAGTGATGCGGAGCGTCTCGCCGATCATGTCGGTATTCGCGTCGGTTTCGGGATCGAATGCGAGGAGCGTTGTCGCGATACGGTCCGCCAGAGATTCGGAGACGTGGGGTGCTGCGACGAAGGAGTCCTGCGGTACATGTCCGGTAATAGCGAGTGTGCGGATTTGGCCGGTCGGGATACCGAATCGTTCGGCAGCGATGAAGTTACCCGAATACGTGGCAGCCGCGTCGCATTTTCCGTCCATGAGGTCCTCGAGGGCCTGCAGGTGATTGCCGCTCCAGTGGACCTTTCCGATGAACTCGTCGGTGTCGTAGCCGTTCCGGCGAATGAATGCGCGCGGAAGGAAGTTGCCGGTCGTCGAGTTCTTGTCCGTAAAGCAGAAGGTCTTGCCCTCGAGGTCGTCGAGGCTGCGTACTCGCGAGTCCATGGGGGTGAGCAGCAGGGCGTCGCTGGAGTTGGCGCCATCGAACTCTCGAATAGCCAACAGTTCGATGTCGGGTTCGGCGATCTTGGTCCTCGTATACAGCAGTGGGGGCATAATCCCGAAGTCGAAGCGACCGGAGAGCAGGCCGTCCTGGAGCTCGCCATAGCTGCCGGTGACCTCCATTTCGACGGGGCGACCGAGTTCAGATTCGAAGTAGGCGTCGAGCGGGACTATTTCGTCTCGCAGGATCTCGGGGGGCGCGATCGGCGCCCACCCAACCCGGATCGGCTCACCGATCAAAATCTCGTCACTCTCGGAGGCCTCGGTCAGGCCGAGTGGATCGCCAAAGGTATCCGGGAAGAGATAGAGTGCTCCGCCGGCGGCAACGATACCGACGAAGAGCGCGAGGAAGAGCAATGGCAGCGAGGAGCTGCCCCCATTGGCGTCGGAGACCGGTCGCTCGTCGTCGAAATCGTCTTGCGAGCTCCATACGTTCGACGGGTCAGGGCCGGCGGGGATCTCGCTGGGGATGCTACCAGATCGGTCGGGTGCGGGGCGCCGGCGCGACCCGGAGTGAGAGACGCTGGAGTGGGAACCGCTGGGTTTCGAGCCCGAGTCCGACGATGGCCGTTCAATCACGGTATCGGCGTCGGCCCGAGAGATGCTCGCAGCTGAGCGGGAGTCGGACCCGGTGACGTGGAGCAGGTGATCCCGCTCGCGTGAGCTCAGCGAGCGCTCCATCGCGTCCTGCATGGTCTCTCGCCGCTCATCGAGTTGCTCACCGGCGACCTTGCGCGTGAATTCGGCGAGCTCGTCTTCGCCGATGTGAACTCCGGCGTCACGGGCCGCTTCGATGAGTGCTCTGCGCATCTCGGTCGCCGAGTCGAAGCGGTCCTCGCGGTCTTTCTCGAGTGACTTGAGGACGACGGCGTCGATCTCGGGGGTGACGTCGGGGTTGTGGTCGCTGGGAGGGGGCGCATCCTCTTTGAGGACCGCTCGCATCATGTCGAGGTCTTTCTGGCGTTTGAAGAGTCGCTTGCCAGTCAGCATCTCCCACAGCACGATTCCCAACCCGAAGATATCCGAGCGAGGGTCGAGATCCTCGCCCTGGCATTGCTCGGGCGACATATACGCGAATTTACCTTTGAGGTTGCCGGAGTAAGTCTGCTCGACGCCCTTGGTGGATTTTGCGACCCCGAAGTCGAGCAGCTTGACGTAGCCCTTACGGGTACACATCAGGTTGTGCGGGCTGACGTCGCGGTGGACCAGGTTGAGCGGTTTCCCCTCGAGATCTCGGAGCTCGTGCGCGGCCTGCAAGCCCTTGCATGCCTGGGCTGCGATCGTCAGGGCGATTTCGATCGGGAAGTCGACACCTTCGCGTTCGCCGAGCACCTGCAGCTCGCGCACGGTGCTGCCATGGATATACTCCATGGCGATGAAGTAGCTTCCGTGTTCCTCGCCGAGCTCGAAAATCTGGACGATATTCGGATGATTGAGTCGCGCGACGATCCGCGCTTCACGCAGAAACATGTCCACGAACGACGGGTCGTCGGCCAGGCGCGACTTGATGCGCTTGATCACGACGAGGCGCTCGAGACCACCGATACCGCGCTCGCGGGCGAGGTAAAGTTCGGCCATGCCACCGGTCGCCAGCTCTGTGACGATCTCGTAGCGGCCGAGGCGGTCGCCTGTCTCTACATCGGACAATGCGGATTCCTGTACTCTTTCGGTTCTCGGCGCGCTGAGAGGCGCGGCAGAAACCGAGGCTTCGACAGAGGAGACTTGTGTGTAAAATACACCCTAGTCGAGTATTTTCGTAGAAGGTTGAATTCTTGCAAATTCAGTCTATCGGAAATGCGCGGTGATGTCGTTCATTTTTTTCCGGTCACCCCAGAGGTCTTCCGACGATGTCGAGACTTATGAGTTGGACGCGCCCGACCCTGGCGCTCGTAGGGCTTTTCGCGGCTCTGATATTATTCGCAGGCTGTAAAGCCGAGGAGTGCCAGCAGATGACCGAGTGTTGTGCGGCGGTCGCGGACGCGCCTGGCGTCGGGAGTTCCTGTGGTGAACTCGCCCAGCAAACCCGCGATCCGGATACGTGCCGGATGATCCTGAAGACGGTGCGATATATGTATGAGGAACGCTCGGAGCAAGCGCCCGAGGTCTGTCTGCCCAAGAAGGGCGACAAATCCTCACGACTCGGCGACGACGCGGAGGCGCCCACCAGGATTACGCGAGTGACCGGGGAGGCCGACCATGTCTGAGCTGGATGAGCGTCTGGAAGAGATCATCGAGCAGAAGTCATGGGCGGCCGTCGGAGAGTCTGGCTCGCGCCCTGACGGGGCCTATGCCCTCGTAGACCATGGCGGGGAGAAGCTCGGAGTTCTCTGGGTCTACCCGAGCCGAGCGCGGGCGGTGCGTGCCCGGGTCGCGCACTCGGCTGAATACGCGTCGCAATTATTCGCGGTGCCTCCCGCCGTCGAGAGCGGGGAGGATTGGTGCCTCGTCGAGTCACAAGACGGGATTGCGTTCTCGGACTTCTTGACGTCGAAGGGGGTCGACTCGCTCGCTGAGCTCGGTCGGGAGAGTCGTATCCTGCTAGCAAAGGGGGCGGGGACGCTGGCGAGGAAGCTCCACGAGATCGAGGTCGAATCTGCATACGGCGACCTTCTGGACGAGGACTACGCCGATCTTCGAGGTTTCGCGGGGCGTTGGTTGACGTTCAATGGCTACTGTGCGGCGCGACTCGAGCATTTCGCCGAGGAGATTCGACAGCTGGACTTCGATGAGGAGAGCCGATCGACATTGCTCAAGTCGATCGGAGATCTCCGGAACGAGCTCAGCGCGTATCACCCGAGGCATCCCCCGGCGCTGACCCACGGTGACTTTACGTGGGCGAATATGCGTGTGTCGGAGGACGGAAAGGAAATCGTGGGACTGATGAACTTCAGCCATGCCCGGCTTCTACCACCGGAGGCGGACCTGGCTCGGTTGCTCTGGCTCGACGGGCTCGCGGCGTCTGAGGGCGAAGTGCGGGCGTTTTACGACGGCTATGGGGCGGCGCGAACGATGGATTTGCAGCGGCGAGAGCGCTTTTATCGACGCCTGGCGGCCTTTGAAGCCCTGCTCGATGAAACCGGGGCCACCGAACTTCCAGACAGTGAGCTGGTTCGGTTGACGATGCCGTGATGACGAAGGCGCTGTTGTCGACGGCGTTATTCTGGGAGGAGCTCGATCTCGATCACGTCGCCAGCCTGCATGGTGGAGACCCCTTCTTCGACCAGCCCGAAGGCCGTCGCGCCACAAAACAGGGCGAGGTTGCCGGAGTTTTGCTTCGGGGCCGGGAGGAACTCGGGCTTCTCGCCGTCTCGGAAGGTGACCTTTCCGCTCAGATACTCCCGCCGGCGCGGGGTGCTGCTGACATCGGCGCCGAGTACCGCTGCGAGCTTCCGCGGCTCGACCTCCGAGACCGAGCGGTCCTGTAGTAACCCGATCGCGGGGCGGACGAATTGGTGGAAGCCGACAAAGCAAGATGCCGGGTTTCCGGGGAGCCCGATCAGCGGCACACCGGAGCCTGAGGCCTTTCCGAAGGCCAGGGGTTTGCCGGGTTTCATCCGTATCTTCCAGAAAGACATCCCGCCGGTGAGCTCGTCGAGCACCACCCGGGTAAAGTCACGAGCGCCTACCGAAACCCCGCCGCTGCTGACGACCAGGTCGCAGGATCGTAGCGCCTGCCGAAATGCACCTCGGACCGCTTCGGGGTCGTCCGGAGCGATCGGGAGCATCTGAGGTTCGGCGCCAGCTTGCTCGCACAGAGACGCGAGTTGATAGGCATTGCTATTGACGATCTGAGCCGGACCGGGCGGCGTATCGAGGTCGACGAGTTCGTCTCCGGTGCTCACGATCGCCACGCGAGGGCGTCGGTAGACCTCCAGAAGCGTCTTGCCGAACCCGGCGACCAGGCTGAGTTCGGCGGGACCGAGGCGCTGCCCCTTCTCGAGAACCACGTCCCCCGCTGACATGAAGTCCCCGGCGTGGCGAATCCATGCGCCACGGCCCGCATCCGGCAGGGTGCCCAGGGTGAGTGTTCCCAAGTCCTCGTCGAAGTCGCAGTCTTCCTGCATCACCACCGTGTCGACACCGTCTGGAACCCGTGCGCCGGTCATGATGCGAACTGCCTGGCCAGGGCCGATATCCGGCAACACGTCGTCGCCGGCGTGGACCGTGCCGACGACGTCGAGTCGAGCGGGCAAGTCATCGTCGACGTCGCTCCAGCGAAACGCGAAGCCGTCCCGAGAGGAGTTGTCGAAGGCAGGTGAGTCACTCGGGGCTGTGACCGGGCGCGCTAGCACGCGGCCGGTCGCCTCGGTGATAGTCACTTTCTCGCGGCCGATCGCCTCGATCGCATCGAGGATCGACGCGCGTGCTTCTTCGACGGAAATAAACGTCTGCATAAGCTAGCTGCGGGGTGTGGGCGTAGGGTTCGAGCGCGGCTCCGATGAACTCAGCAGTCGTCGCCGTTCACGGGCTCGTCGGCGTCGCCGGAGTCGTCGGAACCGGGTTCGCTGGATTCGTCGTCCTCTTCATCGCCGTCCTCGGCCTTCGACTCGGCGCCTTCGGGGAGCTTTGCCCAACGAGGATTGCCACATGGCGACTTCGAGAGTTCCTCCTGAGTCGGCTCCTCGACCTCGTCCTTTTGTTGTGTTGAGTCGGACTGGGCGCGCTTTTGCTCGGCCGCAGCTCTGTCGGCTTTTGTTTGTTTCGAGCCTCCGCAGGCGGCACTTGCCGTCGAAAAGATTAGGAGCAGGGCGACGATTAATAGGCGGTTCATAACGCTAGCTCACTCTCTGAAAAACTGTCGGGCATCGAATGCTCAAGGGGTGCAGGCGTCGTCGCTGGTCCTGTCGATGGCGAAGAACGGATTGTAACAATAATCGACCTCGACCGAGTCCGACAGCGAGTAGCGATTCTGGAGCACGTACGCGGGGTCGAGCATCCACTGTCCGTTGTTACTCGCGCCGGGTGACGGCAGCCAATAGAACGGTGTTCGGCCAAAGGTGTCGGTTCCAGTGGCGTTGACGCGGCGGGGAAGCACGAAGCCCTGGCCGTCGATGCCCTCGGGGCGTGAGTCTCCGGAGGGGCCGTAGACGAACGGTGACTCGAAGAGCTTGTTCTCGCCGGTTTGGGAGCGCCTGGGCCACAGCGTCCCGGTGATCGGCACGAGCTTGTAGGTCATCTCCTTGAACCCGGTCTCGGTGTTTTCGGTGGCATCGGCGAGAGCCTGGGCGGTGTCGCCGACGTGCATCACGACGCCGTTGGCCGCGCCGCCCGGGAACTCGGCGCTATTGTGTACACACCGCGTGCCCTGGCCCTCGTCGACCCAGTTGCAGGTCGAGTGCAAGCCGCTCGGGACGTACATCGGGTAGCGAGTTCCGTCTTCGATCGCGGCATCCGGGAAACTCGAGAGTGAGACGTTGTTGCCGACGGTACCACCGAGCAGTGACGTCGGGCTGCCGGAGGGCTTGTATCCGATGGCGAGGTCGTTGCTGTCGAGCAGCTTGACGCCTTCGACCAGCAGGAGCTCGTCATTGCGCTTATCGACCACGAACACGGCACCGGCGAAGTCGTGCTCGGACCAGTCCGAGTCTGACGAGTCGAATCGCGCCGGGTAGTAGAGAATATAGTGGATGAAGTAATAGGATTCGGTTTCGCTGATGCTGTAGTAGACGTTGGCCGTGGGCACGTCGTCGCCAGATCGGGCGTTGACCGCGTTGTCGGAGCCGTCTTCGTTGCCATCGAAGTCGAGGGTGGTCGGGATGTCGATCTTCGGGCTGCGTCCGTCGGGTTCTGCCATGGCCTGGTAGATGACCGGGGCGTACGTCTCGGCCAGCGCGTCGTAGCCATCCGGCTGCGAGAATGTCGTCGTGAACATCGCGGTGAAGTCGCCTTCGAGTTGCGTGCCGTCCTCGTCTTTGATGCTCGTGGACACGACGACCTCGTATGGGGTCGCCGGGTGCAGCGGAGCCTCGGGGGTGAGTACGGCAACCGTGTTGTTGTCTCGCGCTTCCACGGTGGATGTGACGACTCGGTTACCGGGGGCTTCCAGCTCGATGAAGAGGTAGTTGAGGGTGGTGGGGTCCATCGGCTCGCTGAAGGTGACCGTCACGGTGGTATCGAGGGCGACATCCTCGGTCCCATCGGCCGGCTCGACGCTCACGACCCGGGGGGCATCGGAGTCGCCATCGGTGTCTTCGGCGACGTCATCGCTGGTATCGGGCGTATCGGTTGCGTCGGTCGCATCTGGATCGGCGTCGGTATCGGGGCCCGCGTCGGTCGCATCGGTCTGCTTGCAGATGCCGTTGACGCAGTCATATGCGCCGGTCGGGCAATCCGCGGCCGTTGTGCAAGTCGTCGGGCTGGGAATGGTGCACGCGCCGTCGCGGCATATTTCGCCGTCGGGACAGTCCTCTGACGTGCCACAATCTGCGCGTCCAGACTCCGAGCAGGCTGTCAGGGTCAAACTCAGCGCCAGGGAGGCGCATAGAAAAAGTGCAAAAAACAACGTGCGACGCATTTGTCCTCCATACAAAACAACACCGACTCCAGGTGACTCGCGCGCGGTCTCGACGCGAGCACGGGGGAGACTATCAGATCGCCCCCAGAGGGGCCAACCAGCGGGAACCCATTTCGTCCCGTCGGGGGTCATGGGGCTCATGATTGATCACATCTTCCGATCGGGCTTGTTGCCCCGCATGTTCGAACAAGCCCGCAAGTGAGTTCGGTAGCGGTACTGATGACGTTTGCCCCCGGCCGGAGCCGGCGAAGCCGGCGTAGCCCGGGGGTTCGGCGCGCGCTATACCCCTATTCCTTTCTCCATGCTCCGTGCGCGATATCGGTCATCGGTATCGGTCATCGGTCATCGGTATCGGTCATCGTTCATCGATATCGGTATCGGTATCGGTATCGGTATCGGTATCGGTATCGGTATCGGTATCGGTATCGGTATCGGTATCGGTATCGGTATCGGTATCGGTCATCGATATCGGTCATCGATATCGGTATCGGTCATCGATAACGCTCCACGTGCCGTTGTCTTCGCGACACCCTCGGCCGGCCCCTCTCCGAGTGAGGGCCGGCCG
>JBNJFZ010000088.1:5422-22167 GCA_051747295.1 Myxococcota bacterium | reverse complement strand
AGGTCGAGCGCCTTGAACGCGTCGTGGCTCTGGGTCGAGTTCGGCTCGAGCGCCGCTGCGTCGAGCAACGCGGGCACGAGGTCGACGCCGGCCTTCGCGATCGCACGCACTCGCTCGTTTCGAACCCGGGTATCACCCTGGCCGAGGTCATCGATTAGAATCGCGATATCGTCCGGCGCTCCGACGCGGCCCAGTAGTCGGATCATGTCGACATATTTGCGAGAGGTCGGCTCCTCCATCGATGCGATGTAGGTGACGAGCGCGTCGGCCGAGTTGCGGTGATGTGAAGCGAGCGAGCGCTTGACCGCGTGGTATTCCTCGTCGCCGGGGCCGACGTGCTCGAGGTGATCGACGAGCAACGGCACGGCGTCCTCGGATGGAATATTGGCGAGCAGCGGAATCACCCGGCGTCTCTCCTCGGGTGTGCCCTCGCGCATTTTCTCGAGCACAGCCGTCACCAGTGGCTCACCGATGGTCAGGCCCAGCTCGCTGACGCGCTCGCGGCGTCGCTGATCATCGGACGACGCGACGAACTCGACGAGGTTTTCGGCGGTTTGCCTCGCGTCCGCGCCATGCAGCGTCGAATAGGGCGTCGCCTCGGCCATCGTGACAACCTCGGCCTGTGAGGCAGGCGCATCGCCGCTAGGCACGCCGCGCTCCGCCTCCAGAATGACCAACGTCATGCAATTGGTGCGCTGGGGCTCGGGGAGGCTCACGGTGATCCCGTGGTTCTCCACCATCGTCTCGTAATCGGCCGCCGGCAGCTCGAATGTGTAGCGCTCACCGCTCTCGAGGGCGACGAGCAGCTTCGTGGGCTTGCCGGAGCTCCTGTACCGGCTCTTGCTCGCCCCATCGCCCGGGAAGACGCGCAGCGCTGTCATCGGCACCGAGTCGTTGATCTGTGCGGTGACGTATTCGCCGCGGCCGAGGCCCTCGACGCCCTCACTCCAGCCGAGCTCGAGGCGAAAATCGCCCAGCTCGAGCGGTCGAATCAGCGACTTGTCCTCGTCGGGCGTGCGCGCGTCGCTGCTGGCGATGAACCACTGGAACCAGCCCTGGAGCATCGGTGGCGTGAAATTCGCGTCTCCCAGGCCGGAATTTAGCGGTTTTGCAGTCTCAGCGAGCGTGTCGAAGTCGAATTCGGTCACGAATCGGTTCTCGTCGACGACGAAGCGCTCGTAGGCAAACGTATCGCCCTCGAGCACGCCACAGAATCTCTGGGCTGCATCCGGGCTGAATCGCACGAGCTCGAGTTGGCCGTCGACCTCGCGAGTCAAGAGGCGACTGCCTCCGTCGAGCTCGGAGTACTGCGTGGACGCGATGTGTCGCCAGCGGTCCTCGCCGTCCCGTTCATCGTGGACGACCCAGGCGGCCTTGAACTCCGGTGCAGATGGGGACGGCTTCCCGTTTGCGCCGGGCGAGGCGGAGAACACCACGATGTGGTGGGTGGAGTCGAGCTCACCGACCTCGATGTCGAATCCATAGTGGCTGCGGCCGACCCACTGGGGGGCGGCGACTCTGGACAGCCGCTTATCGGTATCTTTTTTGGTTATGACGAGCTGCCACTTTGGTTCTCCCGCCTCGACACGTCCTCGCTGGAGGGTCAACGCGGCGTCGAGACCGTCGTCGGCGAGCTCGAAGGACGACTGGCGATCGCTCGTGGACTCAGCCGACTCATCGTTCGTTGGCTCGCTTTGAGCGTGCGCGGCAGGGGCGTGCGCGGCGACGAGGAGCGCGAAGGCCAGCGGGGTCACATAGCTGTAAAGGTTCGGTCCCATATCAGGCGTCCGTACGGTCCTCGGAGCGATGTCCCGCGAGCATGTCGGTCGGGTCGGGCAATGTGCCGGAGTCGCGATACTTAAAGTAGTGCTTTAGTATTCGCCCGTGGTCGAAGCAGATGTCGTCGGGCAGTGAATCGCGGTCGAAGAGCTCGGCGCGTAGGGCATCGTCGGCGCCTTCGGGCTGACCGGTCGCTGATGCGACAAAGACCGACGACATCGTGTGTTTGCGCGGGTCGCGGGTCGGGTCCGAGAAAACGTATAGCAATACTTCGAGCGATACTTTAAGGCCCGTCTCTTCTGCAGCCTCTCGTATCGCGGCGCGCTCGACGGGTTCGCCGTAGTCGATGAATCCGCCGGGCAGCGCCCAGCCGTAGGGTTCGTTTTTTCGCTCGATGAGCACGATCTCATCATCGATCTCGATGATGATGTCGACGGTGGGGGCGGGATTTCGGTATTCGGGCATAGCGATCTGGGCGACGTCGAATTGCGGTGAGTGCGCCGAAGAAATTTTGACAGTCCGCCCGGTCGATTCTAGTCTCCTGATCGACTCGAACGCTCGCGAGAATGATGCAACCAGTTTCAAACCAAAATCGCAAGATTGTCCTGGCCAGCGGCTCACCGAGACGACTGCGTCTGATGAGGCGCCTCGGGTTCGAACCGGTGATCGAGATCAGCAGCATACCCGAGCAGCGGGCCACTGGGGAGTCCCCGAGCGATTATACAGCGCGGCTGGCGGTCGAGAAGGCGCGCAACGTCGCCGAGCGACTCGCCGGCTCCGACGCGCCAGCCTGGGTCCTCGCCGCTGACACGATCGTCGCGCACGAGGGCGACGTGCTGGAGAAGCCAGTCGACCGCGAAGACGCGGTCTCGATGCTCGAGCAACTCTCCGGCACACGCCACGAGGTTATCACGTCGTTTGCCTGGCTGCAGCGACACGAAGACGTGCTGGTGAGCCGAGACGTCAACGCGATGGTCGACTTTCGGGAGCTCGACGGCGCGACGATCGAGCGTTACGTGGATACCGGCGAGCCTTTCGATAAGGCCGGAGGTTACGGGATCCAGGACCTGGCGAGCGCGTTCGTGCGGTCGTTGGAGGGCTCGTATTTCGCCATCGTCGGCCTGCCGGTCTGCGAGGTGATCGAGACGTTGGAAGAGCAGGGCGGTCTCGTCGATTTTCCTTTCGAGACGAACGAGGACTGACGCGATGGCCGAGATGAAACAATACGCTCCAGAACAACTCCGGTCGCGGCTCGACCGCGTGCGAGAGCGCATTCGAGATGCTTGCGAGCACGTGGGTCGTTCGCTCGACGAGGTTACACTCGTCGCGGTGAGCAAGACACACCCGGTGCATGCGCTGCAGACGCTCTACGATGCCGGGCACCGCACCTTCGGCGAGTCGTACGTACAAGAATGGGAGGACAAGGCGCCGGAGTTGCCCGACGATATCGAGTGGCACTTCATCGGACATCTCCAGTCGAATAAGGCGAAATACCTAGCCGATGACGTCGCGATGGTGCACTCCGTGGACCGCAAGAGCGTCATGAAGGAGCTCAATAAGCGCTCTCAGGGGCGCGTCGACGTGCTCCTGCAGGTCAATATCGCCGACCAGGACTCCAAGAGCGGCGTGCTCCCCGACAATCTCCTCAGCCTGTGCGAGAAGACCCTGAACTACCCGAATCTGCGCGTGCGTGGGTTGATGACGATTCCGCCGTATGTCGACGAAGCGGAGGACAATCGCGAACACTTTGCCCGTATGCGCGGACTGTTCGACGAGGCTCGCGAGTGGTTTGCGGCCGAGACGGATGATGCGGACGCGTTCGAGCACCTGTCGATGGGCATGACGGCCGATTTCGAGGTCGCCGTGGAAGAGGGCGCGACAATCGTACGCGTGGGCACCGGGATCTTCGGCCAGAGGCATTACGATGAGTGAGGAACCCAGAGAGCCGATCCAGCGCGAAGTGGTGCTGGTGGGCTGCGGAAAGATGGGCTCGGCCCTGGTGAGCGGGTTGGTCGAGTCGGGGGAGTTGCCCGCCGAAAACCTCGTCTGCAACGACGCGAACCCGGCCATGGCCAGCGCGCTGGCCGACAGGCTCGGCGCCCGGGTCGGGCAGGGCGGCGAGGAGGCCACGCACATCTGGATCTTCGCGGTCAAGCCCAGGGATATCCGAGCGGCCATCGACGAGCGACGCGAGCGCATCAGTGACGACGATCTGGTGATCTCGGTGGCAGCGGGCGTGAATACGACCGTACTTCGAGGCGCGCTGGGCAGTGGCCCGGCGCTGGTGCGAACGATGCCGAATACCCCGGCGCTCGTGCGTCACGGTGTCACGGGCGTCTTCTCGCCCGACGGCCGCGGTCTGGACGACGCCAGGCGCATCTTCGCGGCGGTCGGCGAGGTCGTGGAGCTGTCGGACGAGGCGTACTTCGATGCGTTGACCGCCATCAGCGGAAGTGGACCTGCCTATATCTTCACCGCGCTCGAGGCGCTCGCCGACGGCGGCGTCTTGATGGGGTTGAGTCGGGACGTAGCCCGAAAACTGGCGGTATCGACGGTGCGAGGCGCGGCTGCGCTCGTCGAGAACAGCCCCAATACGCACACGGCCGAGCTCAAGGACCGCGTGGCCAGCCCGGCAGGTACGACCATCGCAGCACTTGCAGAGTTAGAGCAAAAGGGATTCAGAGATGCGCTCATCAGCGCGGTCCGAGCGGCCGCCGAGCGCAGCAGAGACATGGGTGAGGATGATGACGAGTGATCGTCGCGCCTTATGCAGCGGGCAGGGAGGCCCTGTCATTTACTCCGATACACACGAGCCATGGAGGGCATCGTGATCAAGTTCAGCGCAGATGACATCGCCAATCAGACCTTCGAGACCAGCTTTCGCGGCTACGACCGCCAGCAGGTCGAGGAGTTCCTCAATGTGCTCGGCCGCGAGTGGGAACACGTCGTCTCCGAGCTGCGCCAGTCCAGGGAGCAGCTCGAGGAACAACGCAAGGAGCTGCAGGACTATCGCCGACGCGAGAAGAGCCTGCACGACGCGCTGAATATGGCCAAGGAGATGGCCGACGAGGTCAAGCATCAGGCCGAGCGCGAGGCGGAGCTCACCATCGCCGACGCCGAGGTCAAGGCCGAGAAGATGCTCGCCGGGGTGGAGAATCGGGTTTCAAACCTTCGCCAGGAGCTGTTCGACCTGCAGCAGCAGCGGGTGCGCTGTGAGACGCAGATGCGCAACGTGCTCGAGAGCCACATCAAAATGCTCGACCTGATGAGCGAACCGGAGGCCGAGCCGAAGTCGGCGATCTCGCGGAGCCCGGAAGGGGCGCCGCGTCCGCCGAGCGCACCCCGGGAAGGCGAGCCGATCGAGGTCGCGGACGACGACATCGAGTCCGCCGAGGATGCAGTTGACGAACCCGCTCATGAAACCTCAACGGGCATGCACACGTCTCAATAGCACATGATTGGGCCTACGGGTCCGCAAGTCGCGACGCGCCATCGCGAGTGTGGGGCAGGGCCGGGAATTTTCGGTCCTGCCCCACGCTTATTCATAGGCGAGTCGGGATCACCACCCCCTCGAGCGGATGGCAAAAAAAGAGCGGATGCCACAAGGGCATCCGCCGGTCACACATAAAGCCATTCATTTAGTATCGGCAGCTTAGGGGCGCACCGGCTGCCGTCATTCATTTTGGTGAAATTCGGGTCGATGTCGACGATAGGTCGCGTCGGCCCGGTTTTTTGTCAACTCAATGCGCCATCACATGCAATGCGACGCTCGGACACAAAAAATATTCATTAGCGGGTCCGCTATTCGCAACATACATACACGTCGGCGCTTCACGTTCGTTAAATAGCACGACTCGTGCCAGCGCACCAACCGCTTTTCGAGGCGAATGAGAGCGGTTTGGGAGGCGAAGTATCGAATGATTCGGACATCGATGTCCGAGCGGATAAAGGTTTATCCACCCGGGGCGGTCAGGCCTGGGTCCTGCGGATCGGCGCTGGTCGGCTCCGTGCTCGCGCTTAGTGTGGTACGTGGCCGTGCCCGGATACGTCGGGCGGGACCGATGGGAGACGTATGAAGTATGGGTCGCAGACAATTCGACGCGTGGTCGCCGCGCTGATAACCGCGCTGGTCCTGGTCTATGCCGGACCTGCGGCAGCCGAAATCCCGGCCGAGCAGATGACGGTGACGGAGGTCTCCGATGGGAGCCTGCGCTTTCACCACCTTCGGCAGTACGAACGGGGCATCGACACGCTGCACGAGCAGGGGCCGGAGGTCTTCCACCGCGTCGAGAGCTCGCTGGGTGTCGAGGACATGCCGACGATCGACGTATGGGTGGTCCCGCGCGTGGCCGACTACTTCGACTTGCAAGATTCGCCGAACCGAGCGCCCGAGTGGGCCGTGGGCCTGTCATTCTCCGATCGCCACACCATCATCGTGGCGGCCGGCGGCGAGCGGCCGCCGATCGAGGTGATGCGCACCTTCGCCCACGAGTTGGCGCACGTCGGCATCGACGTGGCGCGCGAGGGCCAGTCCGTCCCCCGATGGTTCAATGAGGGATTCTCGACCCTGATGGCGCAAGAGTGGACGCCGGATCGCAGCGAGAAACTCTCGCGGGCCGCAGCGGGCGGCCAGTTGCGTTCGTTTCATGATCTGTCGCGCAGCTTCCCGGCGCACCACCAGAGCGCCTCACTCGCCTACGACCAGAGCTTTCACTTCGTGCGCTGGCTGCGAGCCGAGTTCGGCGACGATCTGTACGCACGAGTCTTCGATCGTATCCGTGCTGGAGAGGCGTTCGATGCAGCGCTGGAGGCCGAGACGGGATCGTCTCTGACCCGGCTCGAGAGCCGCTGGAAAACAGAATTGGAGTCCTCGACCAGTGTCTGGTCTATCTTGAGCGAGGATAACCTGATATTTTTTGGCGCTGGCGTACTTTTCCTTATAACGTACGTGGTTGTAAGGCGACGTCGGCGCGAGAAGCTCGAATCGATGACGGATGATTCGGACTCGGACGCCGAGTGGGACTATGACGAGTCCCGATACCCGCTTCCGGGGCAATCGGATTGAGAAGATCTGATGAGCCGGGCGCGGCGGACCTACCGACAACATCAATGACGCTCTGCCAAGGACGGCGGAGTTGAGTTTGCAGGCGCATAGCGCCACCAAGAGGTGCCAAGGATGGCAGAGACGACCCTCGACCTAACGCCCCGACAAACAAGCGACCGCTCGGCGACTTTCCGTCGCGCACAGGTGCCCGACGAAGAGATCGACGACGCGGCGACTACCGCACGCCGCGCTGCGTATCGGCCGCGCGAGGAGATCGCGCGCCGCCGAGACGTCCTCGAGTCGCTCCGGCGAAAGCTCGAGCGCGACGCCACGCACACGCCCGATGACCGTACCGTGGTCGCCGATGCGATCTTCGCAGCTGTGCTGGCCGAGGAGGCGCTGGGCCGCGACGAGGACGCGCTGGAGGCCATCGACCGCCTCGCACGCATTCGCGACCCGTGGCTCGAGGTCGCGTTGCTCGACTACCGCGTGTCGCTTCGAGCCGGCCAGGCCGACCGCGCGTTCAGTGCGCTCGAGGAGGCGCAGGACCGCGGAGAAGGCATCGCCGGCGAGCTAGTTCGCCTGGAGCGCGAGTACGCCGGCTGGTTGGGCGGCGTGGACGTCGCGAAGATCGAGCTGGCGACCGACCGCGACATCATTGAATCCGCCGACTTTACCAATTTCTGGCGCGCACGCCTCGACGCCGACCAATTGCTCGCCCAGGGCAGGGTGCGTGAGGCGATCGACCACATTCGAAACGTCTTTTCCCACACTCAGGATCGCGCCCTCTCCATCCGGCTGCGCGAGCGGGTCGCGATGTGGTCGGCCGTGGTGGGCGACCTCGAGGAGGCCGTCGAGCTGTTGACCGGCGAGTTCGAGGATGACTTGCGTCCGGAGCTGCGAGAGTTCGGTGCGACGCTTGGCTTCGACCTCGGGCGCACCAAACCCGCGATGCAGCTTCTTGTCCCGCTCGCCGAGCATACCGACGTCGGACCAGCCAGGGCGATGACGGCGGCGATGATCTGCGATGAGGCCGAAGAAGACGGCCGAGCCGACGGTATTCTGCAGCGTGTCGTCGACGATCATCCCGAAGACTGGACGGCGCTTCGCGTGCTCGAGACTCGCCTGGAGTCACGGGCGGGTATCAGCGACGAGTCGCTCATCGATGTATTCAACCGACAGCTCGAGGGCCCGCTGACGCGCCAGGAGCGCATCGCGAAGCTCACGCGCCTGGGCCGGCTCTACGAAGCCGAGGCGAACCTCGAAGAGGCCGCCGCGGAGGTCTACCGCGAGGCGCTGTCGATGAAGCCCGACCACGCACCGGCGCTGCGCGCACTCGGCCGGCTGTACGGACGGCGCGACAACTGGAGCGGCCTCGCGGAGCTATACGAGCTCGAGATCGAGCATATGCGCGGTGCCGAGAGCGCCTGGCGCCGACACTTCCAGCTCGCCGAGATCTATCACACGCGCCTAAACCAGCCGCAGGACGCACTCGAGCACTACGATGCGGTATTGCAGGCCAAGACGCATTACCTGCCAGCGCTGAAGGCATCCGCCGCGATCATGGGGGAGTTGGGGCGCTGGGATGCTCTGGCCGATCTGTTCTTGGCGTCCGTCGATACCGCGCCGACGCGTCGGCAAAAGCTCTATTTGCTGGACAAGGTCGCCGAGGTCGCCGAGGAGAAGCTACAGAATTTCGACGTCGCGATCGGCGCCTGGCAGGAGATCCTGCGCCTGGAGCCGGATCACCCGCGAGCATACGCCTCGCTGGGTCGCCTCTATTCTCACTCCCATCGATGGCGAGACCTCATCAAACTCAACCTCGCCGAGATCGAGCTCGTCGAGGATGCTGAGGAAATCGCGGTCCTGTATCAGCGCAGCGCAGAGATCTCCGAGCGCCACCTCGGTGATCTGACGCGCGCTGAAGAGTTTTACGCGCAGTCGCTGGAGTACGTGCCCGATTTCTTGCCGGCGCTCGAAGGATTGGGGCGGATCTACATGCAGAGCGGGCGGTGGAATGACATCGTGGAGATGTCGGGACGCGAACTTCAGCAAACCGACAACCCGACTGAAGCGCTGCGACGCCTCGGTGCACTCGCCGAGCTCTTCGAGACACGGCTGGAGCGTCGCGAGAGCGCGCTAGACACGTACCAGCGGATGTTGCAGCTGTCGCCGGACAATGAGCACGCGCTCGAGTCGGCGATTCGCCTCAACTACAGCCTCGGCCGATGGGACGCTATCGTCGAACTGCTCGAGGACAAGCTGGCGCGCACCGACAACCGAGCCTTATTCGCCGGATTGCAGGGCGAGATCGGCCTGATTCGCGAGTGGAAGCACGAAGACTTTGCGCGGGCCTATCGCCGCTATCTCGCGGCGCTCGAGGCTCAGCCGGAGAACCTGCACTGGCTCGAGGGGACGGCGCGAACGTGGGCGAGGGCCGGAGTCGAGCCGGCTGAACTTGCAGCGGCGCTGGAGGACGTGGTTGTGCAACCGCTTTCCGCCGAGACTCGCGATGCCTACTTCAAGGTGATCGGTCGCCTGCGTGAGCGCGACGAGCAATCGCCCGAGGCCAGCCGCGCGTTCCGTGCGCACGGTGATCAAGACGATGTCGAGAACCGACTGGTGCTCGAGATGGCGATGGCCGCCGCCGACGAGCGCGGTTCGCTGCGCGAGTTTCGCCGGGCACACCCCGAACATGTGCTCGAGCGACTCATCGATGTGGACCGCGATGCGCCCACTCAGGGGGACCACGAGGCGCTGATCGATGCGGTCGAGCTGCTCAATCCGGTCGAAAAGAGCACGTACCTTCAATTCATGGACGGCGCGCTCGCATCGCGCTTCGTCGATCGCCAGGTCGACGGATGGACCGTGCTCGGCGCTGATATGCACCGCGTGATTCGTGGAGAGTCGGTCAGCGCAGACGAACTCGACGCCAATACGTTGCCGATGGGATATCGGCTGCGCGCGGTCGAAGCAGAACTCAGCGGCGACTTCGAAGCGATGGAGCAGCGAACGCGTGACGAGCTCGAGCAGACCGACAGTCGCGACCTCGCGACCTCGCGTCTGGTCGAGCTGGCACAGGTCGCTCGCGAGCGGGCACCGGAGCGCGTCGAGGCTCTCCTCGAAGAGGCTGCGAAAGCCGCATTCCCCGAGATGGTCGACCAGGGCGTCGCCATCGAGAGCCACGATGGGCCGAACCTGGACAGGCTCTACGAGGCGATTCGCGAGGCGGAGTGTTGGGATCTGGAGCGGCGCTGCCTCGAGGCACACGCCGCCCGCGACGGCGTCTCCGACGGGCGCCGACTGCACCTCTTCGGTGCGCTGGCCGACGTGCTCGAGGAGAAGCTCGAGGATATCCCGGCCGCGGCGAACGCCGTCAGCCATTGCTGGCAGCTCTCCGAGAACGCGGACTATCTTCGCAAGTTGGTTCGCCTTCACCAGTCACAGGACGACCTGGGCACCGCGATTCGGTTCCAGCAACGCCACTTCGAGCAGGTCAGCAATGCGGATGATGCACGCGAAGACACCATCGTTCAGTCAGGGATCTGGCTGGCGGAGCTGCTGCTGGAAGATCCGGAGCGCACCGAGGATGGGATCGATTGCCTCGAGCACCTGCTTGCGACCCACGATGTCGATGAGCGCCTGATGGCAGATGCACGCCGTCGGCTCGCATACGCCTACGTCGACCGCGGCAACGCCTATCGCGCCGTCGAGCTCTTCCAGGAGTTCCTCGGCGTGCGAGTCAGCGACGGCGAGCGCGATGATTGGCGCAAATTGGTCAGTATCTACCGTGATGAACTCGATGATCTCGACACCGCGTATGGTCTGCAGTGGAAGCTGGTCGAGTATGACCCGGCGTGCGCGCAGGACCTGGACGTGTTGGTCAATATCGCCGCCTTTGGAGGGTTTGCCGGCGAGTGTGTCGACGACCTCAAGGCGCTCGCGAAGACCGCCGACGGTGAGCTGCAAAAACAGCTCGTCGGGCGTGCCGCCGAGCTCACGGAGGAAGAGTTGTTCCGCGTCGAGGACGCAGAAGCGCTCTACGAAGAGGCGATCGGGCTCTCGGACGCCCCGAGCGAACAGCTCGAACTGCGCCGCCGCCGCGCGTTCTGCCTCTCGCAGATCGCCGGGCGCGAGCGCGACGCCCTCGAGGCCTTCCGGTCCTTGATCGAAGACGAGCCCTTCGAGCCGACGACCTATCGGGGCCTGCGCGACTTGCTCGAGCGGGCTCAGGCCCACGACCGGGCGCGCGTCGCCGGTCAGCTCCTGCAGGCGCTCGACTGTGATGTCGAACTCGAGTCGATCCGCGGCAAGCGCGACCCCTCGCGCCCACTTTCGTTCGAGCAGATCGACGACATGCTGCTGCCTGAAGCGCTGCAGGGCGGTGTGCTGGATGTGCTGCAGGCTGCGATGCCGCTGGTCGAGAAGGCGTTCTCCGACGAGTTGCCTCAGAAGAAGGCGCTGGAGGGCGTGCGACTCAAAAAGCTCGATGACGAACGTGTCCAGGAGGCGATGGCCGGCTCGATGCTCGGCATGGATATCGGCCGCTTCAAGGCAGAGTGCGGCGACACGGGGCCTGCGAGCCCGCAGGTCTTCGCCGGTGGCACGCCCTATGTGTGGCTCAACTGGGATGCCGTCTCCGAGCTCGATGCGAATGGACTTCGCTTCGTGACAGGGTACGCAGCCGCTGTTGCGTGGTCCGAGCTCGGTGCGCTCGAGCACCTCGACGGCCGAAAAGTCTGGCATCTGATCGAGGCCATCTATCTCAAGCAGACCGGCTCCGGGTTCACCGACCGCGTCGACGTTCAGACGCAACAACTCGTCGACGCCATCTCGAGCCCGTTTCTCGCGGTTGCCAGGCGACGCGTGGTCTCCGCGCTGGAGCCCGTGATCGAGGAATTCGCCAATGCGGATTGCGAGCGGTGGGGCGGAGCGCTGCGCACCTTCGCGTGTCGCGTCGGGCTCGCCATGAGCGGCAACGTTCGAGCCGCGGTCGAGGGACTGCTACGCTTCGAAGGGTGGGGGCTGCCTATCGACATGCCCGAGACGCAGCGTCAGCTGCGCCGCCGCCCGGAAACCCGCGAGCTGATGGCGTTTGCGATGAGCGAGGAATACCTCGCCACCCGCTACGCGCTCGGACTGTCCGGGCGCCCGAGCCAACTGCCGGAATAAGGGTGCTGAATTATTGGATACTCGATGAATGCGTGCGCCGGCCGAGAGGTCGGCGCATTTTTTGGTCATTGGTTTGCTCGGGCCGGAGCCCTCGCAGGTCATAGGTTTGTTCGCTGCTAACTACTCGCGGCCAACCACCAACCACCAACTACTCGCCGCTTGCATTCTCCACAGCCACGTCTATATTTAGCTTTGTCTAAACTTTAAGTACGGAGGCGCTTATTTATGCGCACGGACAACCTAAATTTAGCTTTTTCGGTCGCTCTACTCGCCCTGAGCCTCGTGGCTGGCCCGGTCGGATGCGATAAGTCCCCGGAATCCAGTGAGAAGAACGAATCTGGCACGCCCACGGTCGTCGCGTCGACCACGATGCTCGCCGACCTGACCTCGGAGCTCGCCGGAGATGATGTCGAGGTGATCGGCATCATGAGTCCAGGCGGCGATCCACACCTGTATCAACCCACGCCGCAGGACGCGCGAGCCATCGCGGGGAGCGACCTGGTGATACGCAGTGGCCTGAAGCTGGAGGGTTGGATCGATGACCTGCTGGAAAATGCGGGCGGAGAACGACCGATTGTTACGGCGAGTGAGGGCGTGAAGGCGATTGAGTCCGAGGACCAGTATGGCGGGATCGACCCGCACTTCTGGTTTGAGATGGCCGCCTGGAAAATCGCGACGCAGAACGTCAGCGACGCGCTGGTGGAGCTGGCGGGTCCGGACACCGCCGCGGCTGACCGAATCCGGGAGCGCACCGAGCACTACTTGGCGCGGGTCGACCGGCTCGACGGCTGGGTCAAAGAGCAACTCGCCACCATCCCGCGAGAGCAGCGGGTGCTCATCACCAGCCACGACGCATTCGGGTACTTCGGACGCGCGTACGAGATCGACGTGATTGCGCTCCAGGGCATCAGCACCGAACAGGAAGCCAGCCAGCGCGACGTTGCTCGCATCGTCGAGTTGGTGCGCGAGCGCAAGGCGCCCGCGGTCTTCGTCGAGACATCGGTCAACCCCGCGCTCATCGAACAGGTGGCGCGCGAGACCGGAGCCGAGGTCGCGGGCCCATTGTACTCCGACAGCATCGGCAAAGCCGGCGGTCCCGCCGGGACGTTTATCGGCACCGTCGCCGAGAACACACGGATGATCACCGAGAGCCTCGGCGGAACCTACAAGCCGTTTCGCGTCGACTCGGGAGCGAAGTGATGGAAGCGGCGCTGGAAGTAGACGGTTTGACGGCCTCCTACGATGAGCAGCCGGTCGTCGACGATGTATCGTTCACGGTCGAGCGTGGTGATCTGGTCGGCATCGTCGGACCAAATGGTGCGGGCAAGTCGACGATGATCAAGGCCATCGTCGGGGCCCACCGACCAGACGCCGGCACCGTGCGGGTACTCGGAGATCGCGGTAAGAAGGCGATTCGCCGAGTCACCTACGTGCCACAGCAAGAAAGCGTAGACTGGGACTTCCCGGTGACGGTTCACGACGTGGTCAAACAGGGCCGCTATGGGCATGTGGGGCTCCTGGGGCGACTCTCCAGAGAGGACCACGCGGCCATCGACGAGGCGCTCGACTTTGTCGGCATGCAAGACTACGTCGACCGCCAGATCGGAGAGCTCTCCGGCGGGCAACGCCAGCGCGTGTTCCTCGCGCGAGCACTGGCACAGAAGGGCGAGGTGTACTTGCTCGACGAGCCGTTCGTGGGCGTGGATGCGGCCACAGAGAAGGCCATCGTCGAGGTGCTGCGACGTCTCCAGGATCAGGGCAGGGCGGTCATGGTCGTCCACCATGACCTGGCGACCGTCCGGGAGTATTTCGACAAGCTCTTGCTCATGAATGCGGAGCTAATCGCGTACGGGACGGTCGAGCAGACCTTCACGACCGAACTCCTCCAGCAGACCTACGGTGGAAAGCTCACTGTGCTCGATGGCGCGGACGCGGTGATCGCGGGATGAACTTACTCGCTACGACATTGGATTGGGCGGAGCTCACCGCGCGAGCGGCCGAGTTCTTCTCGTTTCAGTACGAATTTACGATCAACGCCCTCGCTGCGTCCGTGATCGTGGGCACGGTCTGCGGCGTGGTCGGCGTGTTTCTGGTCCTCAAGGGACTCTCGTTGCTGGGGGATGCAGCCGGGCACGCGACCTTGCCGGGCGTGTGCATCGCGTTCCTGCTGGTCGGCTCCAAGTCGATGACCGCGTTGCTCGTCGGAGCGTTAGTCGCGACTTTCATCGCGTCCCTCGCCGTCGGATTCTTCTCGCAGGGTGAGCGGACACGCCCCGATGCGGCCATCGGCATCGTTTTATCGGTCTTTTTCGGCGCCGGCATTTTGTTGCTGTCGTACGTCCAGAATTCGCCGACAGCGGCTCAGTCCGGGCTTCAGTCCTTCTTATTTGGCAATGCCGCCGGCGTCTCTCGCTCGCAAGTCTGGATGCTCGCCGGGGTCGGCGGGGCGCTCGTGGCGGGATGCGCGATTTTCCTTCGCCCGATGGTGCTCGCCATCTTCGACTCGGAGTTCGCGCGGTCGGTCGGCGTCTCGACGACCGCGGTGCGATTTGGGCTGCTCGCTGCGCTCTCGCTGGCGGTGGTGGTGTCGATTCAGGCGGTCGGAGTCGTACTGGTCGCGGCCATGCTCATCATCCCGCCATCGGCGGCCATTCTATTGGCCAAGCGCATGCCCGTGGTGTTGGCCACGAGCGGCCTGATTGGAGCCGCCTCCGGCGCTGCAGGCGCATTCATCAGCTATTTGTTCGCGGGCGTGGCGACTGGGCCGGCGATGGTGCTCGTCGCGGCCGTGATCTTCGTCTTCGCTCTGCTTGCGGGGCGTCGCGGCGTCGTAAGGCGCATGTTGCGAAAGCGACGACACGACCTCGAGGAGCAACCGATATGATGGAATTACTCATCGAACCCTGGGGCTGGGGCGACTGGATGTGGCGCGGATTGCTCGCGAGCATCCTGGCTGCGGTGCCGCTGGCGGTCCTCGGCGTGTTTTTGTACCTGCGGCGCATGAGCCTCATCGCCGATGCTCTGTCTCACGTCGCGCTTCCCGGTATCGTCGCGGCGTTTCTGGTGACCGGTTCGCTCGAGCCTCTGCCGATGCTGGGTGGGGCTGCGGTCGCCGGGCTGGGCACCGCGTGGTTGATTCAACTGCTCTCGAACCAGCCGGGCATCAAGTCCGACGCCGCGATCGGCATCGTGTTCACCGCGCTTTTCTCCATCGGCGTCATCTTGCTCTCGACGGTGGTGCGCGACGCGCATATCGACACGCAGTGCTTGCTGTTCGGCAACGTGTTGGCCATCTCTGATCGGGCGCTCTGGATGCTCGGCCTGGTCGCACCGGCTGTGTTGGTCCTGGTCGCCGTTTTCTACCGGTGGCTGTCGGCGAGTAGCTTCGATCCGCGCCTGGCTGCAGGCATCGGGATTCCCGTGGCGGCCGTTCACTACGGACTGATGACGACGGTTTCGATCACGACGGTGGCGGCGTTCGAGTCCGTCGGTGCCATCCTCGCAATCGCGCTGATGGTCGTGCCTGCGGCGACGGCCCACCTGCTCGCTGACCGGCTGCCGACGATGATCGGGCTTTCGGTGCTGCACGGCATCTTGTCGTCGATTATTGGGCTGTACTTGTCGGTCTGGATCAACGGCTCGACGGCGGGCGCCATCGTGGTTGTCGGCGGCGTGTTGTACTTGCTGGCGTTTTTGTTCGCGCCGACGCACGGCCGCGCCGTTCAGGCTTTCCGAAGGCGGCGACGCAGGGCAGATGCCGGCGAGTCAGACCCGGCCCCTCGGTCGCCCAAGCACGCGTTCGGCAACGCGGAATAGCCTTATGGTTGATAACTGCATGCCTACGTTTGCCGCCCGTCTATTGGATATGTAACTTCCGATAACTCGACAGAGGGTCGTGTCTCTTTTCAGCCGCGGTCCATTCCGAAGGTTCAGTCCCTTACAAACTTCGTGTAGAGGAAGCCACCCACGAGGGCGATGGCCGTGAAAATAGCCGCAGACACGACATGCTCGCCCGGGTTATTCAGTGCGCCGAAGAGCTCGATGCCGCTGACATGTCGGGTGCTGGGCGAGTTGTATTTCGCAGAAAACCACGCCGAGGAGAGGAAGAAGAAGCCGAAGAGCGCCGCGGCCGCGAATCCCCACGCAAAGGGTGCGAGCAGCGGGTTGCTCGCGTTGGACTGCTCGCGCTTTTCTTCGGATAGCGATGCGCCGCAGAGCTCGCAGGTCGAGCGGTGTGGACTGTTGAGTGTGCCGCAATCGTCGCAGGTGAGCCTGGCCATGGGAGACTCCCGTGTTTGATTTCTCTCATCGTGTAGAGGTTGGCAGGAGTAGGGGATCGAAGACAAGTCCTAAGTTCCGATAACTCGATAGAAGCTCTGCCAACCATCAGCCTCGAGCGCCCAACACATGCACGGGGTCGCGTCTGGTAAATACAGCAACCAAGACTCGGCACCCGCACCGGACGCGAAACGACGCCGATATTCTGCAATCGCCCAACGAGACCTGCCAACTCGTCGGCGTTCGTCCTCGCAAATAGATCGGTGCTCGCCGCTGTTTTAGGCTCCTCGCGCACCGGCAGGGGTTGATTGGCCAGAAGCCGAACTCTGCGTTCTGCGTCCTCTACGGTCAAACAGCCGTTTGGCACCCTCCACAACCACACACGGAAGCATGGAGAGAGCTTCGGCGGGCGCATCCAGGCCCGCAGGTCTCCCTCGGCTGCGCCTCGGTCAGCCTGCGGCAACAGGGGCGC
>JBNJFZ010000088.1:0-5322 GCA_051747295.1 Myxococcota bacterium | reverse complement strand
CAACCACACACGGAAGCATGGAGAGAGCTTCGGCGGGCGCATCCAGGCCCGCAGGTCTCCCTCGGCTGCGCCTCGGTCAGCCTGCGGCAACAGGGGCGCTAGGCCAGAAGCCGAACTCTGCGTTCTCCGCGTCCTCTGCGGTAAAACAAGCCGTTCGGCACCCTCCACAACCACACACCCATAAAACGATGGCCCGCGCCGACCGCACTTCGCGGGATGACCAATTGTCGCTGTGTGTTTATTCTGCTAGGGCACGGTGAAAGAACGTTAATAAGACATGGCCCCATCGACGGCGAAGTGCGGTTCGTATGCCTACGACCTCGGTCGAAAACTATCTCAAGGCGATTTATCACCTTCAGACCGGTCGTGAGGACCGCGTCAAGACAAAGGAAGTCGCCGAACAACTCGACATCTCGCTGCCGTCGGTCACCAGCATGCTCAAGTCGCTGGCCGAGGAAGGCCTGGTCGATTATCGACCGTATCGCGGGGCTCGGCTGACGAAAGAGGGCCGCGAAGAGGCGCTCAAGGTCATTCGTAGCCATCGGCTCATCGAGGTCTTCCTCGTCAACACGCTCGGCTACACCTGGGATGAGGTGCACGACGAGGCCGAGCGCCTCGAGCACGCCGTCAGCGAGGAGCTGGTCTCCCGCATCGAGACATTCCTGGGGCATCCGAAGTTCGACCCGCACGGAGACCCGATTCCCACCGCGGACGGCGAGATTCATCGACCGAAGGCCACCCCGCTGAGCGAAGCGTCGGAGAACGACCAGCTGCGCGTCGAGCGCGTGCTCGACCAGGAACCCGAAGTCCTGCGATACCTCGAGCGCATCGGCCTGACGCCCAACTCGACCTTCCAGGTCCTCGAGGTCTTGCCCTTCGACGGCCAGATGTTCTTGCGTATCGAGGACGAAGAAGCATCGATCAGCCAGGTGCTCGCGTCGCGCCTCCTCGTAACCGAGATTTGAGTCAATCTATCGGAGGCAGCGTTGAGTGACTCCTCCACATCCGACGAACCCGCGGCAGAACCGGCCGGCGGGGTGGACCCCGACAACCTGGAGCGGCCGCTGCTGGTCTGGGACGGCACCTGTGGGTTTTGCCGGCGCAGCGTCGAGGTGCTGAGAGACCACGTCGGTGACGCGGTCGACATCGAGACGTACCAGGACGTCCACGAACAATTCGACGACGTCGACGAGTCGGATTTCGCCAACGCGGTCCACCTGTTCGAGCCCGACGGTCGGTACTACACCGCTGCCGAGGCGATCTTTCGAGCCCTCGACAAAGGCCCTGGCAGCAGCATGCTGTTGTGGCTGTATCTGTACGTCCCGGGTTTCGCGGCGATCATGGAGGTCGGCTACCGCTGGGTCGCCAACCACCGGCCACTGGTCTCGCGGCTCACACGATGGGGCTTCGGCGAGGATATGCGGGCGCCGGACTTCAGGCTGTCGCGCTGGATGTTCTTGCGGGCGCTCGGGCTGGTCGCGCTCGTGGCATTTCTCTCATTTTTCGTCCAATACGAGGGGCTCGTCTCGAGCGAGGGCATCTTGCCGTTCGCCGAGTACCTCGACATGGTGCGCGAGAACGCGATTGCCTCCGGTCGCATCAGCCAATTCGAGGCGTATTGGAAGATCCCCACGGTGCTATGGGCGAGCGCCAGCGACGCCGCCATCGGGGCCGTGTGTCTGGTCGGCATCGCAGCCAGCGCGCTGCTGACCATCGGCGTGTGGCCTCGAGCCACCCTGGTCGTGATGTTGGTCTCCTACTCCTCGGTGTGTGCGGCAGGGCGCATATTTCTGGGCTTCCAGTGGGATTCGCTGCTCGTCGAAGCGCTGTTTTTCTCGCTCTTCGTCGCTCCAGCCACCTTTTTCGACCGCGCGAGGAAACCCGTCTCCGGCGTGCAGGCGTTTCTCATTGTCTGGATCGTCTTCCGACTCCACTTTATGTCCGGGGTGGTCAAGCTGTGGACGCCGGGGCCGACCTGGCACGACCTTTCGGCGATGACGTACCACTTCTGGACCCAGCCGATCCCGACCTGGACTGCGTACTACGCCCACCAGTTGCCGGAATTTGTGCTCGAATTCGCGACGCTGGCGACGCTCGTGCTCGAGATCGCGGTGCCGCTGTTGTTGCTCGGCCCCCGCCGGTTCCGCCGTTGGTCGGCCGCGCTCCTCGCCGGCCTTCAGATGCTCATCCTCGCGACCGGCAACTACGCGTTCTTCAATTACCTGACGCTGGCGCTGTGCATTCTCGCGATCGACGACGAAGTCTGGCGGCGGGTCGTGCCCGATCCGCTGGTCGCATTGCTCGGGACCGACGAGCGCATGCCGGTGCGCGAGCGAAGCCTCGGGTGGCGCCGCTGGGCGCTCGTCGGGCTGGCGGCCGCGTCGGTCACCGTCGGCACGGCTCGCATGTACGAGGACTTCACCGGCACTCGCATCGCACCCGACGCCGTGGTCGAGTTCAGCCAATCGACGCGGATTATCAACAACTACGGGCTATTTCGCGTCATGACCACCGATCGCCCGGAGATCCTCATTCAGGGCAGCAACGACGGGCGAAACTGGAAGACCTACGACTTCGGATGGAAGCCCGACGATCTGTCCGAGAAACCGAGCTTTGTGGCGCCGCACCAGCCCAGGTTGGACTGGCAGATGTGGTTCGCGGCACTCGGTAGCTGCCAGAACAACCGCTGGGTGCTCGCCGTCCAGCGCGAACTTCTGGAGGGATCGGAGCCGGTCGAAGCGCTATTGGCCGAGGTGCCGTTCGACGAGCCGCCCAAATACATGCGCACCGTGATGTACGACTACCGATTCGCGCCGCCAGCAAGGAAGGCCGAAACGGGGCAGTGGTGGGTGCGAGACAACCCGAGACGTTACTGCCCACCCGTCGAGTTACGTGATGGTCAGGTCGGCCGAGCCCCCGTGGCGACCGAGTTCGACGCGGCGCAGTAGCGACCAGATCTCGGGGCAGCATCACGCTCTGGCTACCGCTCTAGACAGACCCCGGGTGGCTCCTTATAGTGCGCCCGCCGACGGTCTCGAAATTTCCCCACTGCATTCGGGACCACGACGGAACGTGTCGCGTCCGAGCTCCACCGCGATACAAGGGGCAGAGATGTACTTCAAAATCGACCGAACAGCGCTGCGAGACGTCGCATCGGCCGCCGAGCCGAAGATTCTGGACGGAAAACGCATCGCCGACGCACTCCTCGAGCAAATCAAGAACGCTGCGGGCCTCCTGGCCGAGCGCGATATCCGGCCGCATCTGGCGGTCGTGCGCGTCGGTGCGGACCCCGCGAGCAAGATCTACGTGCGGCACAAGATCCGCGCCTGTGAGCGGGCCGGCCTGCAGAGCTCGCACATCGAGCTCGACGGAGACATCACGCAGGATGCGCTGCTCGCACGGCTCGACGAACTCAACGAAGACGATGACGTCAACGGCGTGCTCCTGCAGCTTCCGTTGCCCGGAGACCTGCAGGCCCAGCGCTCCATTCTTCGCATCGATCCCAATAAAGACGTCGACGGATTCCACCCGCTCAACCTCGGGTGCTTGATGGCGTCGCACTCCACGCTGGAGCCGTGCACGCCCCGCGGCATCATGACCCTGCTCGATGCCTTTGATGTCGAGTGTAAGGGCAAGGATGCCGTGGTCGTCGGACGCAGCATGATCGTCGGGCGCCCGATGTCGCAGATGCTCCTCAGAGCACACGCGACGGTGACGACGTGCCATCGGCATACGCAGGACCTCGAGGCACATATCCGCGGCGCCGACATCGTCGTGGTCGCCACGGGCGTGCCGGGCCTCATCAAGGGTGAATGGATCAAAGAGGGCGCGGCCGTTGCCGACGTCGGCATGAACCGTCTCGAGAGCGGCAAGCTCATCGGCGACGTCGAATTTGGCCCCGCACTCGAGCGTGCCTCGTATATTACGCCCGTCCCGCGCGGCGTCGGACCGATGACCGTTGCAACCCTGCTGGAAAATACGCTGCAAGCGACCTGCAAGCACCACGGACTCGTCGTGCACGGCGAAGAGGTCGAAGAACTCTGAACTCGCGTCCCCCGGACGAGGACATACCGATGACCGATGATGTCAAGAGCGTTCCACTCGAGTCACGCCACGAGAAGCTCGGCGGCCGCATGGTCGAGTTTGCCGGCTATCGCATGCCCGTGCAGTACGACGGCATCAAAGACGAACACCACGCGGTGCGTCACAACGTCGGCCTTTTCGACGTCAGCCATATGGGCGAGGTGGAGGTGCGCGGGCCCGACGCGGTCACCACGGTCGACAGCCTGGTGACCAACGACGCGTCAGCGCTGGTAGATGGACAGGCCATGTACACGGTCATGTGTAAGCCGGACGGCGGCATTGTCGACGATATGGTCGTGTATCGACTCGCCGACAATCACTTTATGATCTGCGTGAACGCCGCCAACCGTGAGAAGGACTTCGCGTTCATGCAGGAGCATGTACGCGGTGAGGCAGAGCTGGTCGACCGGAGCGACGAGTACGTCCAGCTCGCGGTCCAGGGTCCCAACGCCGAATCACTGCTCCAGGAGATCAGCGAGATCGACCTGTCGACCATCGCGTTCTTTCGCTCGAGGTTCGGTGAGGTCGGCGGCACGCGCTCGCTCGTCGCCCGGACGGGATATACCGGCGAGGATGGGTTCGAGCTCTATATTCCGGCCGCAGAGGGCGAGATGGTCTTCGACGCGCTGCTCGACACTGGCAGCCGTTACGATCTGCAGATGTGCGGACTGGGCGCGCGCGACACGCTTCGACTCGAAGCGAAGCTGCATCTCTATGGACAGGATATCGACGAGACGACCCATCCCTACGAAGCCGGCCTCGGCTGGGTCGTCAAGCCCGACAAAGATGCCGACTTCGTTGGAAAAGAAGCGCTGGCCGACATCAAAGAACAGGGCGTGAGCCGACGCCTGCGCGGCCTCGTCCTTCAGGGGCGCGGCGTGATTCGCCCCGGCTACGAGATCTACGCCGGAGACGACCTCGTCGGCGAGGTCACCAGCGGCACATACTCGCCTACGCTCGAAGAGAGTATCGGGCTCGGGTACATCGCGGTTGATCATGCCAACGACGAAATTGTAGACGTAGATATCCGTGGAAGACGGGTTGCGGCAAAGACCACCAGGAAGCCATTCTATTCGCGCGACTGACTGACAGTACGTACGATTCATACAAGCGACAGCAACGCCACAACGGAGTAACGATGCAGATTCCCGAAGGACTCAGGTTTACCGAAGATCACGAGTGGGCGCGCGTCGAGGATGACGGCACCGTCACGATCGGCATTAGCTGGCATGCACAGGA
>JBNJFZ010000087.1:17718-22591 GCA_051747295.1 Myxococcota bacterium | reverse complement strand
TGACTGACTTGTTGGCACGGCTGACTCCTTAACTCGAGTATCTGCAATTCGTTTCGGGCGCTATCTCATTCGGCGCGACGCGGTCGGCGCGGCGCCTGAATCTTGATCGTGCGACGGTCTCGGACCGCCGTACGGAACGCATGCGTCTAGCACCGACGCCCGCAAGTGTCAACGGCGGAACCTCTGCATCGACAGCTGCGCACTCGCCGAAGTGCGCATAAATGCGGTCTGTGCTTCATTCCCATGCGCGCAAATGCTAGGCTCCTCGAACGTTGAATGAAGCCCAGAGTCAATCGACTCTTCGAAGATACCGAGTGACGAACCAAACTCCGCCAACCCGGCTACGATTCGCCCTCGCCTTTGCCATCGCGCTGGCGTGCGGGTCCGGATGCGCCCACTACGGGTGGTCCGATGACGCCGAGCACCGCTCCGATGAGTCGGAGACGGGCGACGACGTGCCCGTCGCGGTTGAGACCATCGCAGGTCGCGCCTCAGAGGGCATGCGCCTCGAGCGACTCACCCGTGAGTTCGTCGAGACGCTTCAATCCCAGGGCATGAGAGGCGCCCGCTGGAGCGAGGTCGCCGGCGAGGACTACGTGGAGTGCGTGGTCAGCGAGACGGAAATCGGCGGCTTCGGTAGACAGTGGAACGCGTCGGCGAGCGTCGAGTGCAGCGTGCGCTGCGGTGCTCGCAACTTTCAGCTCGAGCAGCGCGGCAAGGCCATGCGAAGCGGCTCGAATCGCCCCGAAGACGTCGCCTCGGAGCATCGTGTTCAGGCGGAATCCGCCGCGCGACGTGCACTGCGAAAAGCCGCAGTTGCCATCGCATCTCGCTGCGGGTAGTGACACGCTCCAGGCCAGGCACCGACCCTCTGACGGAAGGAAACCCTTAAACGGCAGTCCCATGGGCAAGAAACTCCAACGCTCGCGCAACTTCTTCCGCGACCTCAAAAAGCGAGACTCCCCCGCCCCGGTCTACTACCTGCACGGGGAGGAAACCTACATGCTGGACGAGGCCGTCGATGCCGTGATCGACTTCGCGGCTCCCGACGGGCTCAATGACTTCAACTACGACGCCTTTCAGGGGCGCGATGCCACCGGCGAGGCGATCGTGTCGGCCTGCGAGATGCTGCCGATGATGGTCGATCGCCGACTCGTGGTGGTGCGCGACGCCCAGGCAATGCCGATGAGCGAGCTCGAGGAACTCTCGGAATACCTCGACGATCCCGCCGAGACGACCTGCCTGATCGTCCACGCCAACACGACCCAGACATCGCTCGACGGCCGCCGCTCGGTCGTACGCAAGCTCAAGAAAGCCGGCGAGTCCTGTGAATTTGCCGCGCTCTACGACAACGAAGTCGGCGAGATACTCAATCGACACGCGAGCAAGCGCGACCTGCGCCTCACTCCGGCGGCTTCCGCCTACCTCATCGAGGCGGTCGGCACCGACCTCACGTCCTTGAATAGCGCGCTCGACAAGATCGACCTCTTTGCAGGAGAGACCGATGAGAGCCCGCGGCTGGTCGACGATGACACCGTCAAGGAAGTCGTCGCCGACACCAAGGTGCGCACGGTCTTCGACCTGACCGAAACCCTGGGCGACAAGCAATTCGAAGAGGCGTTGCGAATCCTCGACAGCATGCTGCTCAACGGCGAGTCGCCCATCGGCATCCTCGCCATGATCGCGCGCCACTTTCGCATCGTCGCGCGCCTCCACGACCCGGAAGTCCGCAACCTCAACCGCCGAGACAAGGCCTCCGCGGTCGGCGTCGTGCCGTTCTTCCTGAAGGACTACCAGAGACATGCGCGCAAGTTCTCGCTCGACGATCTGACGGTGATTCGCCGCAAGGTCCTCGAGATCGACGAAGCGCTCAAGTCCACCGGCCTCGACGACCGCACCCTGATGGAGAGCTTGCTCTATGACATCTGCCACCGCTCGGTGGCGGGTCCTGCCGCCGAATAGGAGTTCCTGGTGAGCGCCTCCTCCAACACCGATATCGACGCGCTATTCGTCTACGGCACGCTGATGCCGGGCCAGTCGCGCTGGTCGCAGATCGACGATCTCGTGATGGACACGCAGACCGCCATCCTGCAGGGCTTCGAGATGTATCACCTCCCGGAGGGTTATCCCGCCGTCATCGAAGGTGACGGCGAGATCCGCGGCCAATTAGTCTGGCCCGTCGATGGCGCACGTACGGAATTGCTCGAGACCACAGACGCCATCGAATGCGTCGTGCCGGACGAGGACAACGCCCTCTACGTGCGGGTCGTGGCCGGCCAGGGGCACGCGCGTGCCTTCATCTATCTGTACCATCCGAGCCGCGTCGATGACCTCGTCGAGCGCGGCGAGCGAGTTCCTCACGGAGACTGGGCGTCATTCGTCGAGGGCCGACGATGAGCAAGTGGACGAACCACCACCAGGCGCTTCTGGACGCGCTGCGCGCCGATCGGATTGGCCCACCTGTTTACGCGTGCGTGGCCGACGGCGCCGCTCGCGACAATATGTCGTCAGATCTGCTGCGTGACTGGGTGACCTCGATGCGCGCCGATCCTGGCTGGCGAGCGCTCGAACACGTCTACGACAACCCCAACGCCTTTCCGGACGCCTGGGACCGGGCCACCGAATTGGGATGGAGCGGTCGGACCGACCACCACAACGCGCTGTTCTTCGAGGATTTCACACTCGACCACCTTCATCTCGGCAATATCGAGCGGGCGCGATGGTCCTGGCGCCACTGCCTCGAAGCGTGGTCGCGTTGCGCGGCGTCAGACTACTACCGAGATTTGCTCGACACGCTCAGCGACGAGGCCGACGCGAGCGTCATCGCCCAGGCGAACCGCCGCGTGCTCGAGCCGCCCGCCCACGCGCTCGCCGAGGCTCTCCGAGACGCGCTGGCGGTGGAGTCCGGCGTCCGCGAACAAGTCGACGCAGACCGCGCGGACGACATCATGAGCCTCGTCCGACAACTCGCCGACCGCGAGCCAGATGCACCGAATTCCCCGCTCCAACACGGCGCTGCGACCATGCGTGAGCAGCTCGACGGCATCGTCCGCGAGTTGCTGTCCGCGTTCGAACGCGCGGTCGATGCTCTGGACATGGTCGACGACGACCAGTCGTCCTTGCTGGCTCCATTCGAGCGACTTCGAGAACAGTTTGACGCACTGAGAATCGACGATGAGAGCGCAATTTCGGTCGTCGACACCACGGTTGCGATCATATGGAAGCTCCGAAAGCTCGACCGGCCGGATGAAGATGACATCTTTGTGGAGATGCTGGACGCGACGCGTCCGTTTGCCGAACAACTCGTTCGGGCTCTGTCCGAGGGACGAGCGATGGGACGCCAATCGCTCGCAGCCGACTACCTGGTCTTTCGCGGCGAACAACTCGTAAAGAATGAGAGCATCCAGTTCGACTTCGAGCGGGCGCTCGAGCTGTGTCCCGGCCACAGAAATGCCTCGAAGATGTTATCATATATGCGACTCTCGCAGGCGCTGGCCATCATCTCGGAGCTGAGCCTCTTACCCGGTCCGATCGGCAAACTGCCGAGAGTTGGCGAGCACATCGAGGCTTCGATTCACGAGGCGCACGATTACGTCGAGGAGGCGGCCAGTATCTTCCCGACCAATGAGAGGCTCCCAGAATACCGGTCAGACATACGAGGGCTGGCCGATCGATTCGACGTGGAACTGTAGACAGCAGGTACGTCCGTGACCCAAGAAGACAATCCATTCGACGAGCTGGGTATCGAGCCGACCGCGTCTCCCGAGCGAATCACCGCGGTGCTCCGCGAGCGAGCTCAGCGAGCATCACCAGCGGAGCGCGAGCGGATCAAGACCCTGTGGCGCAAGCTCACGATCAACGCCGACGAGCGCGTGCGACTCGCGCTACGAGCACACCCCGGCGACGAAGACGTGGGCAGTCGGTCGACAGGCGAGCTCGCCGATCTCGTGCCACCTCGGCTGGGGCGCCTCGAGCCGCCCGTCATCAACGCCACGATCGAAGATGTCTTGCTCGATGATGCAGACGAAGACGACCCGCCGGATGAATGCGGCCCCCCCGCCGCGTTCGACCGAATGAGCAAATTGGGCGACTGACCGCAATTTTTTCGAGGGCCCTGCCCCATGACGACTATGAAGAGAGCCATTGGAATCGACCTCGGCACCACGAATTCGGCCGTCGCGATGCTCGCGCCGGATGGCCGCGAGTTGCTGATGTTCGAAGATCGCCTGCGCCGCCGCACGATTCCGTCGGTGGTCGGGTGGGACCCCGCCAAAGACGAGCTCGTGACCGGCTGGAAGGCCTGGAATCGCCGCGTGATGGAGCCGGCGCCGGTGGCGTCCATCAAGCGCAAGATGGGGACGCAACGCCCTGTGGACGTCGGGCCGCGACAGATGACCCCCGAAGAGATCTCGGCCGAAATCCTGAAGCACATGAACGGGTCGATGGCCAGCTATCTCGGGGCAAGGGACGCCGAAGACACGCTCGAATTCGACGAAGCCGTCATCACCGTGCCGGCGTACTTCGACGCGCCGCAGATCGAAGCGACGCGAAAGGCTGGCGAGTGGGCGGGACTCGAGATCGCGGGGTTGCTGCAGGAGCCGACGGCGGCGGCCATGTACTACGCCTGGAAGCACGGCATCGGTGACGGCACGTTCATGGTGTACGACCTGGGCGGCGGCACCTTCGACGTGTCGATCATTCGCTCGATCATGGGCGAGTATCAGGTGCTGGCCATCGACGGCGACAACTACCTCGGTGGCGACGACTTCGACCGCCGCCTCGCCGAGTATTTCCGCGAGCACCTGGTCGAGCAGGGATACGAGCTCGACCTCGACATCGCGAACGACACCGAGGATGAGCTTCGGTTTACGCT
>JBNJFZ010000087.1:0-17618 GCA_051747295.1 Myxococcota bacterium | reverse complement strand
CCGCCTCGCCGAGTATTTCCGCGAGCACCTGGTCGAGCAGGGATACGAGCTCGACCTCGACATCGCGAACGACACCGAGGATGAGCTTCGGTTTACGCTGCTGACGCGGCTGGCTCAGGAGGTCAAAGAGGCGCTGACGAACAGCGAATTCCAGTACGTCGGCCGCCGTAACCTCTTCGACGACCAGGCCGGTCAATCGGTCTCGATCGATCTGGAGATCGGCCGCGAGGAATTCGAGAGCCTCATCGAAGACCTGGTCGACCAATCGATCGACTGCTGCAAGCGCGCGGTCGAGCAGGCCAACGAACAGGCCGGAGTCTCCATCGGAGATATCGACCACGTCCTGTTGGTCGGCGGCTCCACGCGCGTGCCGCTGGTGCAGGACAAATTGGCCGAGGAGTTGTGCGGAGAGGACGGAGTCGCCGCGGACCGGCCGCTGGTCGACGACCCGGACGCCAGCGTCGCGCTCGGCGCGGCGATTCACGCCTCGAACCTGTACGGAACGGCTTTCCCGGAGCGCAGCGGCGGAGCGGACCTGAGGGTCACGAGCCCGCTGTATACCCGCGAGCAGACCACGAGGCTGCACGGGCGCGCCGAGGTGGTCGACGAAGACGTCACGTCGGCCGCGCTGCTCGCCGACGGCTCCGAGGTGACGGCGGTGGCGCGTGTGCAACACACCGAGGACGCCGTCGAATTCAGCGCCGATGACATCGCGCTGGAGGCGCCTGGGCGACACGCGTTCGCGCTGGAGTTATGCGACGCGGATGGGGAGCCGCTGTATGCCTACGACATCGTGCTGTTCCGGCACGCCGGCGACGAAGCGTTCCGACCGACCGGGAGCGCGCTGTCGAACCCCACCGTGCTCGCCAAGGATATCTATCTGGAGGTCGCCGATGACGGCGAAGCGACCCGAGAGCTCCTAATTGGGCGCGGCACGAGCCTGCCGGCCGAGAAGTCGTTTCGCTTCTTCACGGCGGACCGCTCGGGCGCGGTACTGCTCAGGCTGTTCCAGAACCGCTTTCCCATCCGCACGTTGCACCTGGACGTCCCGGGCGACACCGAACCGGGCACGCCGGTGGACCTGACACTCGAGATCGACGAGTCGATGGATATCGTGGCGACCGGAGAGGTCCGCGGTCAACGCTTCTGGGCCCAGATCGAGCCGCCGCCGCCGCGCGAGCTCAAGGACTGGGCCGAGATCGAGGCGATGCTCGAGGAAGTCGACCGTATTGCGGCTTCGTTATGGGGCGTCGAGGAGCGAATCTTCAGCAAGAAAACGGCGCCGCTCGTCGCCGGCATTCGCGAGGCGGCGCGCACCGATCCGGACAAGCTTCAGGTGCTCGTCCGACGCCTCGAGGGCGTGGTGGAGGACTACCACAACCGCGATGCGGAGCTGACGCCGGGCTACGGACGGATGTCGGCGCTCATCAACGCGGTCAAGCGCGTCGTGTATCGCGGCGACCGGGCGCCACTGGGACGAGACCTGGATGATTGGCGCACGCATATCGACGATATCGAGTCGCGGGCAGACGCCGCCTACGACGCGAGGGACCAGGACGAGTGGCGTCGCACGTTCGACCAGCTCCAGGCGACCTGGGAGAGCCTGGCTCAGGAGGAGTACCACTACAGCAGCACCGACCCCGAACAACAGGTGCGGCGCACGAAGATGATCCTGGAGCGTTCGCTGGAGGACCTGCAGGAAGCGCTCGAGGAGTTTACGTTCTCGGACAACCCCGAGACGAAGAAGCTCCAGCGTTCTGCCTGCCGGGACATCCGCGAGAAGTTGGAGGACGACGTGGCCGAGCCGCTGTCGGACATCGATACGTTTTCGATGGATGCACGCGAAGCCAAGCGCGAGCTCGACCGACTCAGCGGGATGCTCGATCAGCTCGACAAACGCTACCGCGAGTTGCCGACGCTCGGACTCGTACGCCGCTAGGACTGCTCTTATGGCTCCGGACATGCAAAAACCCCGATTCGACGCGCTCGAAGACGCCCTTGGTGGCGTGTGGGCGACGGCGCGCATGGCGTGGTCGGTGAATAACGTCGAGCGGGCCATCGAGCGCGAGGAATGGATTCGCGCGCTCGACGCGCTCGAGAAAATCGCCGCGCGAATGCAGGACGAGTCGGTCAGCCGGCTGGCGTGGCGGGAGCTTCTGGAGGGCGCGCTGTGGCTGGCGCCGCGCAATCGAAATTGGCGCAGCGTGATCGACCTGGTCGAGGCGCACGCTGAGCGGGCCTGGAGCGACGAGCGTCGCCGGCAGATGCCCTGGGGTGTCGCGTCGACCTTCACGGAGCTCGACCGCGAGGCCGTGCGCGACGAGGCCGCCCCGACCGCGCTTCGACTTGGGCGGGTGCTCGACCGGGCGTTTCCGCGATGCCCGTTGGGTGCGTACGCGCTCGGGCATTTCAGGGCGGACGTCGACAAGAGCGTGGGTCACTTCGAACGCGCGGCGCAGCTATTCGACGCGCTGGAGCTGGACGAACTCGCGGCTCACGCCCGGACGCGGGCCGGATCGGCGGCTCTGTTGTCGGGAACGGATGCGATGCGCGGGCGGAGGATGCTCCAGTCCGCGCGCGGCGATTTATCGAAACGTGAAGACCTACTCTGGTGGTCGCTTGGCACCTCGCGCAGCGACAAGTGGATCGACCGCGTGCGCGCCGCCGACGCGCTACTCGATTTGTACGCGAAGCGCGAGCGCGACGATGAGGAGTTCCCCGAGGACCTGGGCCACGCCGTGATCTGGATGGTCGGCCAGGCACCGATGCAACTTCAGTCAACCGAGCGCGACCGACTCGAATCGCTCGTCGAGGTCGGGCTGCCGGACGAAGCAAGCGCGCCAATGCTGTCGCAACTCGAGCAGCGCGACGCGATGGCCGCCCTGCTCGCCCGGCCGGCCGACGAGCTGCGGGACGCTCTGGACCTTCGCGGCGGGCCGGAGGACGACCCACGCGACCAATTCTACTCTGCGGTGGCGTCGCTGGAAGACCCCGACCTCTACGGTCGACCCGACACGGACGCATTTTGCGACGAGTTGCCGGTCGCGGCTGCGGTTGTCGACGTGCTGAGCGCCATCCGACGCGACAACCCCCAGAGCGTCGCGACAAACTCCGGGCTGCTCGAAAAAGTGTTCCGCGACGGGCTGGCCGACGATGCGCAGCTCGGGGCACTGTCACTGCTGTGGCCCGAGGCCCTAGCCTACCTCGATGTCCTGAAGGCCGACGAGGATGTCGATGCGACGACCGTCAAGCGCATCCGCGCTTCGCTGGCGGAGGTCGCCGGTCGCGCCCTGACCCCGGCACCCACGCCCAGCTACGGCTGGTGGAGCCTGGCCGCGAACTTCATGGCGCGTGGCATGAGAGACGCGGCGACCACCTGTACGGAGCGGGCGATTCGCAGCGGAGAATCCGTCGACGACGCGCTGGAAGCCGAGGTTCTCGCGTTGGTGCTCGACCACGTAATTGCCTCCGAGATCGGCGAGGAAGAGTTGGTCTGGTGGCTGGAGCACGGTGAACAGAGGTTGCGCGAGCGCTGAGATCTCGTCTGGTCCTGCTCGTATGCACGTCGCATTTATCCTGCTGGATGTGCCTCCACGAGCACCGCATCCACGAATGTCCCGGCGGGTGGAACGATAAACTCGAGATCTAACTCGATCTCCCCTCCGTCTAGTTTCCTGGCCTTCACGCCCCGCACTCCAAACTCGACGGTCGACTGGAGGACCTCGGGGTCTGGAAACTCGAATACATCGTGCGGAAAGAAGTAGTCAACCGTACGCCCAGTTAACAGGCGATCATCCCGGCGCCCGACCAGGTCCTCGAACGCCCGATTTGCCCAGAAAATCCGGCCGCTCTTGACCACGAATAGCGCCACGCTCAGCTTGTCGAGGAGTTCAGTCGAGGCTCGCGCTCGGTCCAGATCACCGCGTTGGCCAGCCGGCGAGCCTGCGCGAATCGACGCGACCGTCAACTTCCGGCCATCTGCATGCACCGGGGCGAGGCTGACATCCACCGCGACTCGCGTCCCATCCTTGCGAACGCCTTCGAGCCTCATTCCTGAATCCATGGGCCGGCTGACCGGTTCATCCTGGTAGGCCTCCCGCTCGGCAACGTGTGCGGCGCGCTTCGCCTCGGGGATCAAGACCTCGAGCTTCTGCCCCTGTAATTGCTCGGCAGTCCACCCAAATATCTCAGCGGTCTGCTCGTTCGCATACACGATGGTCCCCGTGTCATCGACCCCCAGGACCGCGTCGGGCGACATCTGCGTCAAGAGACTTGCTCGGTGTTGACGTTCCTCCTTCTCGACGGCGACTTGTACCAACGCCTCGAGCTCGGGATTCGGTCGATGCAGCGAATTCAGAAGCGTGGCGGCATTGGTGGCCCCTCGGTTGTCGAGCTCCCACTCGATCATCACCTCGATTGCTCTCTGCAACCCCTCCGAAGCCCGCTCGCTGCCTGGATGTACCTCGAGGGCCTTTTGGAAGCCCAATCGACAGGCCCCGAATAGCGGGTAGAGTTCGCTGCGCGAGCACGGTTCATCGCCGTCGATTGCTTCCTGGAGCAAGAAGAGCTTGGAGCGCGCAACCTCCGCGAGCCTCCACGCGCTCTGGTAGTCGAGGAACTCCCGCAAGGCCTTCCTGAACGCCACAACCGAGTCGTAGCGGTCTTTCGGGTCCCTCGCCAACGCTTTCGTGGCAATCCGCGCGAGCTCATCCGGCACATCAAAATCATAGTCCGGTGGCTCACACAGATAGGCATCATGGAGGACCGCGAAATAGCTATCGCCCTGGTTGATGGGCTCGCCCGTCATGATCTCGTGGAGACACGCGCCCAGCAAGAAGACATCCGTCCGCCTTGATATCTCGCAGAATGATGGGGCTGCCATCTCCGGTGCCATGTACGCCGGGGTGCCCTCGGCGGCCCGAACGGCGGACTCGCTCTCGACTCCCCGCTCATGACTGGATCCAACCTGGAGCGCGATCCCCCAATCGAGCAAGTAGACCTCGCCATACTCGCCGATCATGATGTTGGAAGGCTTGATATCGCGGTGGATGAAGCCCTGATCGTGCGTATACGAAACGGCGTTGCAGACATGAATCAAGATCTGGATATGCGACTCGAGATGGCTCTCGGCCGCGAATACCTCTGGCAATTTGTCGAAATCCTCGAGTACCTCGGCGAGAGTGACCCCCTCGACGAGTTTCATGACGATCGCGGGTTGCTCGTCGTCGTCTCGGCCCAGAGTGTAGACCGGTATGATATTGGGGTGCTGTAGACGCCCGGTAATCCACCCTTCTTCGAGCAGTAATCGCCTGTGACGCTCGCTGAGCTTGTCGGCTTTGAGCCGCTTGATAGCGACATCGCGACCAATTGGATGTTGCCGAGCCACGACAATCTCGCCCATTCCTCCCTCGGCGATAACTTTCATGAAGTCGATGGATTGCCGTCGCCTTCCGTCGACTTTTGGGTTCAACGGAAGCAACGTATCGAGGGGAGATGCCTCGTATCGAGGGAGCGTCTTCGGAATGTCGCCCCGAAAAGAGCGTCGACTGTCGAAGGAATCCTCCGATTCATCGACAATGGTCTGCCAAAACTCTTCTAATTCAGCCGGTGTCGTGTCGTCCATTCCTCGCACCCCTCACAAAAGCTGTTCACGAGGCAATGTATCGCATCCGAAGCACGATCCTCAACCAACTTCTCAAACAACATGCGCACCGATAATCCACGCCTGCACACAACAGCGACCGCGGGTCGGGAAGGCGCTCGTGCGGCGGCCAAGGGCGGTTACCCTCCGCACTCCAAATCGCACAACAAAACCCCGCCTGAAGGCCATTCGCGGGTGGGTGGGGCCCGCAGAATGGGCGCACGAGGCGATCCCGGGGTTCCGAAGCGCCAAATCGACCCCTGACGCCGTTTTGCAGGCCCCACCCACCCGCAAAAGGCGCTGCAGGGCGGTTTTCGTCCTCGATTCGGGCTCAATTCGGCGGGTGGTCGTCTTCGACGAAAAAATACCGGCCAGACGCTGCTCGGCGAAAGAGGCACCGGCCGAGCGCTGACCGGAGTTGGGACTGCTGCGAGCCTGTGGTCAAAATAGATTCGGCAGATCCGCCACCAGCGTCTGCAGGTGAGCCACAGCGCCCTGCTCGGCCGCTCGGGCGGCGTCGTGCGCCTCGCGAAGCTCGCCGAGCGCAGCCCCCGTCATCTCGACCCAATCATCTTCCACGTGCGCATCCAGCCAGCCCTCCAGCGGCTCCGAGACGCCCGAGTAGGCGCCGGCGAGCGTCGAAAACGCCGCGACGATGGCGTCCGCGTCGTTCAGCGCAATATTCTCGTCATCACGCAGTTCTTCACCCCACCTCGGCAGCCGCGTCGCCGCCGCGCGACGGCCGTGGGCGAGCTCCTCGACGTGCGTGAGCGCGTAATCGACGAGGTTGAAGTCCTCGAAGTCCTCAGCCGCGTGCCCCTCGAGAAATCGCTGAAACGCGTCGAATCCACGCAGGCCCGGAGCGTAATTTTCGCGCGTCTCCTGGCTGAATTCCTTCGGGCGCTGCGCGTGCGATTCGACCCAGCGAAGCACACGCAGCCGTTGGCGATTCGCCGACGGCGTCCATTCAGAAGCCTCCCCCGGCCGAGCGATGACCAACCAGTTCGAGAACGACTCAGAATCGCCCTGCATCTTGGCTTCACCGGTCAGGTCCACATCTTCAGTTTCACCGGTCCGTGCCCGCGCCACGGTCACCTGCGGGGCATGCTCCGACTCGTCGTACGCCGTCACCAGCGCCGGCTGTAGCGGACCCTTGAGCCCCATCGAGATGACCGGCCGCCCGGACGACAACTCCACGCGCAAGAGCGTCCAGAAGTCGTCGCGGCTGATGCCGTTGAACTCCTTGATATCGAAGCCGGTGTAGTACGCCAGGCTCTCGAACGGGCCGTAGTTGCACACGAAGTGCGCCTCGTTGGAGAACTCGCGCCCCGGGTCTTCGAATTGGTTGAACTGCGGCTCGTACACGTAGTTTTTGAACGCGACGCCCGACATGCACATCAGCTCGCGTGCGTCGGGGGCGTCGTCGCCGAGCTCGAGCTCGAGCCCGGCATACAGCGCCTCGATGACGCCGACGAGCCCGCCGTGTATCGGCGAGGTTTCGACGTCGACCTTCGCCGACTTCGGTAGAACTTCCATGACAACTCCGAGGTGATTCTCAAACGAGGTACTCGATAAAAACGGTGGCGAGCCCCAGGAAGGCCAGAAAGCCCGTCACGTCCGTAAATGTGGTCACCAGCACGCCGCTGCCCATCGCCGGGTCGGCGTTGACGGCCTTGAGCCCCAGCGGCACGGCCGCGCCCGACAGACCCGCGACGGTCATATTCACCAACATCGCCAGGAAGAGGACGAGCCCTAAAAACGGCATGCCCTTCCATAGCCAGGCCACCACAGCGGTCAATAACCCAATACCGGCGCCGACCGAAAGGCCTATCGCCATCTGCTTGCCGACAGCTTCGAGCCCATCGCTCGGATCGAGCTCGCCCAGCGCAATCGCGCGGGTAACCACGGTCAGGGTTTGCGTGCCACCGTTGCCGCCCATCCCGGCGACCACCGGCATGAACGTCGCGAGCACGACGACCTCGGCGATGGATTCCTCGAACAGCCCGACGATCGACGCGGCAGCAAACGCCGTGATCAGGTTGAGCACCATCCAGGGGAAGCGCTTGCGAACCGACTTCGAGACCGGCGAGTAGACGCGGTCCTCATCGGAGAGCCCCTGCATCAAGTACATGTCTTCGGTCGCCTCTTCCTGCAGGACGTCGATGACATCGTCGACGGTGATGACGCCCAGAAGCCGAAAGCTATCGTCCACGACGGGGACTGCCAGCAGGTTGTAGCGTGCGGTGATATCGGCGACCTTCTCCTGATCGTCCGTCGCATAGACCGCGATCGGATCCGGGACCATCAGCTCTCGGACCGACGCCTCCGGGTCCCCTGTGATGAGCCGCCGGATGGGGACGACGCCGAGGAAGGTCCCGCCTTCGTTGACCACATAGACATAGAAGATGAACTCGGATCGCGCCTCATGACTACGGATGATGCCGATCGCATCCTGGGCGAGGGTGTCCTCCTCGAGCAGGACCATTTCGCTGGTCATCAGCGACCCGGCGGACTCGGGTGGATAGACCCGGAGGTGCTCGATTCGCTCCCGACGAGCCGGATCGACGTCGGCCAGGATGACCTCGGCGCGCGGCTCGTCGAGGAAACCGACTGCGGTGGCGGCGTCATCGGGGGCCAATCTCTCGAGCAGCAACGAGACTCGTCGGTCGTCGAGGTTGTCGAGCAGGTCGCGCAAGACGTGCTCCGGCAACTCACTGAGGGTGTCAGCGGCCTGCCGACGCTCGAACAGGATATCGGCCAGCTTCTTTTGCTCGGCCGGGCTGAGCCGGGCGAAGAGATCTGCGATTTCGGCCGGTCGAAAGCGGTCGAGGATGCGCGCTACGCGCTCGGTCGCCCCGTGGCGAAGCAACTTCTGGAGGATGTCACCCTGTGACTGTGGAACCGCCATCTCGACCCTCGAGGCATACAGATTCTGGCCGCAGCGAACATAGTGCAGGAGCGCCGACAGCGTCTAGCTCTGCCTGCTAGAAGCATGATTCGCCTTGTCGGAACTTATTGGTTGCTCTAATGTGGCACATATCGATTTTCACAGAATTCAAACACTTTGCTCTGGCGCACAAGGAGCGTCTGATGACAAGCCACCCTCGTCGGCTGTTCTTCCTCGGCCTATTGGCCACCGCCCTGCTAGCAAGTGGTTTTGCTACCGGCTGTGCGGCTTCGCGAACCTCGGCACTCGCCGAAGATGACACCAAGCAGGAGGTCGTCAAAGGCGACTTCCAGAAGACCCTCGATGAAGCCGACTCCCACTGGGAAAAGCGCAAGGACCGCGCGGAGTTGGAGAAAGCCATCGAGCTCTATGAGAAAGCGGTGCGCATGGAGGACACCGCGCTCGGCGAGGATGAATATAACGACCACGTAGCTCGTACCTATGAACGACTGGCCCGCGCCTACTACTTCCTCGCAGATGCCCATATTCGGCTCAGCGTGGAGGACGAGGACGAGGTCAAAGACGAGATGATGGCGACCTACGACAAGGGTGTGACCGCTGCAGAACGCGCGATCAAAAAACGTGATCCGAGCTTCGCCAAGAAGGTCGCTGAGGGCGAGAAGTGGCAAAACGAAGTCAGCAAAGCCGACCCGGCTGCTGTCCCTGGGCTCTACTGGTACGCGACTAACCTCGGGAAGTGGGCACTGCTCGAGGGCATCGCCACCATCCTGGCTCGCAAGGACGACATCAAGGTGACGATGGAGTTCATCTGCGAGGAACGTGAAGACTACTTCTTTGGCGCGTGCCACCGCTACTTCGGCGTCTACTGGATGAAGATTCCCTTCGGCAAGGACGCCGAAAAGTCGCGCAAGCACTTCGACGCGAGCATGGAGATGGCGCCGAATTACCTGGCGACCAAGGTGCTCAAGGCCGAATACCTCGCTGTCCACGAACAGGACCGCGACACGTTCAACAGCCTGCTCGACGAGGTCCTGCAGACCCCGGCTGACGCGCTCGAAGCCGTCGCTCCCGAGAATCATTACGAGAAGGAAAAGGCGCGACGCCTCAAGAAGAATGCCAATGATTACTTCCGGTAGGCCGAATCAGCGAGTCGGAGACGACCCGCGCACGGCTCACTTCTAAGACGTGACTTTCAACGGTGATGTGACCGCTATGAAGCAACGATTTCTACAGTTTTTCGCTCTGCTCCTGGTTGTTGCGCTATCGGCCCCGGCCGCCGCGCAGGACAAGGAGAAGTACGTCATTAACCTCGGCACCGTCGCCCCCAGCGGCACGCCATGGTCCAAACAGCTCAAATCGATGGCCAAGCGCATCGAGAAGGAGTCCGAGGGCCGCATCAAGGTCAAGCTCTTCCTCGGTACCGCCGGCGGCGAAAACAGCATCGTGCGCCAGGCCAAGCGCGGTGAATTGCAGGCCCTGGGCGTCTCCGCCGGTGCGATGGCATCGATGGTCCCGGAGATGAACGTCTTCGAGCTGCCCTACATCTTCGAGAACACCGCCGAAGCCGACCGTATTATCGACAACCACCTCTTCGACCCCGTCCAAACACTGCTCCGAAAGTACGGCTTCGAGCTGTACCTCTTCGGCGAGAACGGCTACCGAAACTTCGCGGCCAAAGGAAAGTGCATCAAGAAGCCCTCGGATCTCGAGGACATCAAGATGCGCTCGCAGGAATCCTGGGTCCACGAGGAAATGTATCGTGCATTCGGCGGAAACCCGGTGCGGATCGCCGTCCCCGAAACGCTGCCCGCCATTCAGACCGGGAACGTCCAGGGCTTCGACAACACCCCTCTGTTCGCCTTCGCGACCAGTTGGTACCAGCCCGTCGATCACTGGACGATCAGCGACCACATCTACCAGCCGGCGATCGTCGCCTATAACAAGGAGTTTTTCGACAAGCTCCCCGACGACCTGCAGAAAATTCTGCTCGCAGACCGCAAGAAGGAGACCGAATACGGCCGTCGTCTGGTGCGTGCACTCCAGCCCAAGCTCATCAAGAACCTCAAGGCCACCGGCATGAAGGTTTGCGAGCTCTCGGACGCCGAGAAGAAGCCGTTCGCGGAGAAGGCCGAAGAGGTCCACAAGATGTTCCGAAAGCGTACCGGCGAGAAAGGCTCGGAGCTACTCGACATCATCAAGAAGAATAAATAACGCAACATGATGCTCCGAGCCCGTCGCAATCGCGTCGGGCTCGGACGTCTGCGGGCGGGCTTTGGGCCCGCCCTACCTTTGCCTCCCTACGTCGACAACGTACCCCCGCAGGTTCGAGGCCCGCGAGCTTCGCGCCAGCGCAAGCCCCTACGTTCGAGGACAGGTCTCCGGTCCATGAGTGATGAAATTTCTAAGGAAGACGAACCCCTATCGGCCTCGCTCGGCTGGTTCGGCAAGTTAGACACCGCCGTCTACCAGGTCGAAATCGTCGTGGTCGTCCTGTCGCTCCTCATCATGAGCGTCATCGTCTTCACCGACGTCGTCTATCAGCTGACATTCGGCCTCCAACAATCGCTCGGACGCGGTGATCCCGGTGCGTGGGCGACCGCGATCGGCATCATCGGCTTTGTCGGCGCGATGTGCTTCGCGATCTCGCGCGGCAAACCGATGGAGCGAACCGCCGACTACTCCGAAGGCACCGAGGACGAAGAAGAGCAACCGGAGCCCGAGGAAACCACCGAAATCCGACCGTTCGGAGCACGCATCGGCATCACCGCCGCGATGCTCACGGCGATCGTCGGCATCTCCGTGAGCCTCATCTACCTCGAATCATCGACAGTCTACCGCGTCATGACGGTCGCGCTGGCCATCCCGGTCGGCGTGTATTTCTACCGGCAAGAACAAATCCCTCGATTGGGTGCGCTCGTCGTCGCCCTGGCCCTGTCGATCTACTTCATGGGGTCGCTCCCCGAGGGTTATTCGTGGTCGCAATCCTACGGCCTCTTTCTGTTGCTGTGGGTGGGATTTCTCGGCGCGAGTGCGGCCGCGAGAACGCGCCGACACCTGCGAGTCGACCTGATGCGAAAGTTGCTCAGCTCGAAGTGGCAGCCTCACTTCAACGCAGTCTCCTACTTCGTCGCCGCAGCATTTACGGCGACCATTTTCTACCTCGGTTTCATCTACCTCTTCGGCAAAGACAGCGCCTATCTGGTGCCGATCTGGGACGTCCCCGAGTGGCTCCCGGCCACACTGCAGGAAGAATTGAGGACCTTCCCGGTCCCCGACGACGCATCGGCTTTTACCCGCATGCTGCACGTCTTCTTCGCCCCGAGCCAGCCCGGCGAAGTCCCCGACTGGCTCAAGGTCCTGGCGATTCCCGTGTCGATGGCGCTTATCGTGGTGCGCTTTCTCGGGCACAGCTTCGCGTTCGCGCGAATGGCCGTGCGCGGTGAAGAATACGAAGACATCCCGGAGGCGCACTGATGAAACGACTGACGACACAAGTATTCGCGGCGTCTCTGGCCATCCTCGCGATCTTCGCATGCCTCACCCTGCCCTCAGCCGCACTCGCGCAGGAGGGGGAAGGCGTCAAGACGCTCGATGAGATGATGCAGGAGGCCGAATCAGAAGAGGATCTCAGCCCACCATCCGAGGCCGAATCCGATAGCGCCGACGGCGAGCAGAAGCAGGACGACTCGGCCGACGAGTCCGGCGAGGTCAAGAGCCTCGACGAGCTGATGGGCGAGGTCGAGAGCGAAGGCTCCGTCGAGCAACGCGACACATCGGGTGTGACGACCGCTGCGGAGGAGCCCGCGGATGAAGCCTCACCCGATGAGCAGGCGTACGAAGCTGACGAGGATGAAGAAGATGGCATGCCCACCAGTTTCTACCTCGGCCTCGCGCTGCTGATCATCGCGATGATCCTGCTCGGCGTCCCGCTGTACGTACTCATCGGCAGCATCACCGTCTATCTGCTCTTCGTCGGCGGTGTGTTCACCGAGTTCCGCCTTCTGACTTCCATCATCGAGCAGACCCGCGGGCTCGCCGACCAGACCGTCTTGCTGGCCATCCCGTTCTTCGTCATCTCCGGCGCCGTGATGACCGAGGGCGATATCGCGCGTCGGCTCATCAACGTCGCCGAGGCCCTGTTCGGAGCCCTCTCGGGCGGCCTGGCGATCTCGACCGTCGTCGCGTGCGCTTTCTTCGCCGCCATCTCCGGCTCCTCGCCGGTCACGGTGATCGCGATCGGCAGCATCATGTTTCCGGCGCTCATCAAGCGCGGATACCCCGAGAAATTCAGCACCGGCCTCGTAACCTCGGCCGGGAGCCTGGGCATTTTGATCCCGCCCAGCATCCCGATGATTGTCTACGCCATCGTCGACCCGACCGGCTTGAAGGACCCGATTGGCTACGCGATTTCCTCGACCGGAGGGGGCGACGCCAGCGTCAAAGACCTGTTTATCGCAGGGCTCGGACCGGGCCTACTCATCGCCGTCGTCCTCGGCGTGTACGCGATGACCGTCGGCATGAAGGACCGAGTCGCGACGTCTGATTTCGAATTATCCAAGCTGCTCGTCGCGCTCAAGGAAGGTGTCTGGGCGCTGATTTTGCCGGTGCTCATCCTCGGCGGCATTTACAGCGGTATCTTCACGCCGACCCAGGCCGCGGCCGTGGCGGTCATCTACTCGATCGTCGTCGAGTTCTTTATCCACGGCAGCCTTGGCATCAAAGACATCCCGCGGGTCTTTACCGAATCGGCCGTCTTGATGGGCAGCCTGCTCATCATCATGGCCCTGGCGTTGGGCTTTAACCTGTACCTCGACCGGGCGAAGATTCCCGAGCAAGCCGTCGAGATGATCCTCGATATGGAGCTCAGCCTCATCACGTTCCTGCTCATCGTGAACGTGCTGCTGATCATCGTCGGCTTCTTCATGGACATCCTGTCGGCGATCCTCATCCTCGTCCCCCTGCTCGCCCCCATCGGGTTCGGCCTGGGTATCCACCCGCTGCACCTGGCGTGCGTGTTCATCGTCAACCTCGAGATCGGCTACCTGACGCCGCCCATCGGCCTGAACCTCTTTGTCGCGGGTACGCTCTTCAAGAAGGGGCTGGGCGAGGTGGTGAGATCTGTCTTACCCTTCATGGGTATGATGGTGGTGTGCCTGATGGTCATCACCTACGTGCCGACCTTCAGCCTCGGCCTGGTCAGCGCTTCGAAGGGCGGCGACTTCTTCGTCGGCTTCCCCGAGGCTCCAACAGAAGCTCCGGCGAACATCGACACGGCCGCGACCGGTGAAGCGACGTCCGACCCATACGAGGATTCGGAGGCCGATGACAAGGCCCCCGAGCCCGAACAAGAGGGCGTCAAATCCCTGGAGGACATGATGAACGAGGTCGAAGATGAGGGCGGCACGGATGCTCTGCCCCCGGACGACGAAGGCTCCGGCGGCGAAAAAGGCGAGGTCAAAAGCCTCGATGAGCTGATGAAAGAAGTCGAGGACGAAGGTGACGTCGACGCCCCCGAATAGCCTTCGATGTGCACGGCATCGGAATTATCTGGAGGACGTTCGGTTTTGATACCGGACGTCCTCCATTGCCTGCAAGACGCAACCTCATGGCCGAGAGCTCCGCTCAAAAACCGACTTTTCGCGAGCGCATTCGCCAGTGGACTCGGCCACCTCGGCGCCTCTCCTTCACGCGCTCCGGTAAATTCTTCGTCCTGATGACGCTCGCTATCGGCTTCGGCGCCATCAACACCGGAAACAACCTGCTGTTCTTGCTGCTAGGGATGATGCTCTCGCTCATCATCGCCAGCGGCATCCTCAGTGAAGCGGTCATCCGCAAGCTCGACGCGAGCCGTAGCGCACCCAAGCGCATGTTCGCGTCGACGCCGGCCGCCGGCGGATTTCGGGTCAAGAACCCCAAGTCCTATGCATCGCTGAGCGTCGAGATCTCCGAGCGCAACCCCATCGCCGTCGAGGGGCCTCTCGCCGGTCGCGAGCTCGGCCCCAACCGTGTGCCCTGGTGGAAGTTCTGGACATCGACGAGCACCGACGGTGAATTCGAGGCGGTCGTCGCATCATCGTATCGAATGCGCATTGAGGCTGATGACGATATCGAGCTCGACGCGCGCTACCGATTCCCGCGACGCGGCGCCTATCAGATGACTGGACTGAACCTGACCACGCGCTTTCCCTTCAGCTTCTTCGAGAAGGTGCGCGAGCTCGACGACGAGGAGGAGCTCGTCGTCTTCCCGCGACCCGCCGACGCCGACGAGTGGCTGACGACCGTCTCGGCACGCTTCGGCGATGTCTCTCAAAACGAGCGCGGGATGGGCGAGGAATACTTCGGCCTCCGCGAATACCGTCCGGGCGAGGACAAGCGACTCATCCACTGGAAGAGCTCGGCGCGCCGCGGTGAGACGGTGGTACGCGAGACCGAGAGCCAGGAGCAACGCTCCGTAGAGATCATGCTGATGCACTGGACGGGCGTGCCCGCCCAGCAGCGCCACCAGGTCGAGGCCCAGTTCGAGCAGGACCTCGAGCGGGTCGTCGGCCTGATTCTGCGCCTCGTCTCTGGCGGCTACCGAGTCGGCTTGCGCACCCGCGACGGTCGCGTCCCGCTCGGCCAGGACGCCGCCGGGGTCGACCGCATGCTCGCCCAACTGGCGACTGTCGAATTATTGGACGGAAACCAGACGTTTCAATCGGTCCCGGACCTCGCAGAGCAACCCGGTCGCATCCTCATCGGCCCCGCCCAGGCGGTGGCCCGGGCCCAGATCTCGGCAGACGTCGTGCTTCCGATGGACGGTGAGTCGACACCCCGCCCCACTGACAAAGCGGCCTGAATCCGATGAACCTCGAACTCGAAAAACTCCACAAGATCAGCCTCTACGTCGTCGTGCTGGTCGCCTTTCTATGCATCGTCGCAGGAGGCGGCGCTGGCCCGATCATCGGCTCGATCTTTGTCGCAGGCATGGTGACGAGCTGGTGGATCGACGAAAAGAACCTGCTGTCACCAGCGGCGGGGAAGTGGTTCAACGGCATTATCCTGGCGTTTATCGGCCTGACGATTTTCCAGGTTATCATGACCGAAGAGCCGATTATCGACGCGGCGGTTCGCTTTGTGCTCTTGCTGGTGGTCATCAAACTACTGGGGAGGTTCGAACCGCGCGATGATCTGCAGATCTATGCCCTCAGCTTGCTGATATTCGCAGCAGCCACGGCGGTCAACCAGGGCGTGACCTACGGCATTCTCTTCGGCATCTACGTCCTCGCAGGTACGCTATCGCTGGCCCTCTTCCACCTGACCGTCGAGTCCCGGGAGAATCGCAAGGGGCTCACGAGTCATAAGACCCCATTCAACCGACAGTACGTCGCGGTCCTGTCCGTGCTCAGCCTCGCGATCTTCGCATCCAGCATGGTCATCTTTCTGACGTTTCCGCGTGTCGGGCTCGGGTTCTTCGTCCGCCAACAGCGCCAGGGGGTCAACGTCACCGGCTTTGACGAGTCCGTAGAGCTCGGGTCGCACGGCGTGATTCGCGACAACCCTCAGGTCGTGATGCGGATCGAGTTTCCCGAGGGAAAGCCGGAGAACTACAACGGATTTCACTGGCGCACCATGGCGCTCGACCGCTACGACGGTCGCTCGTGGACGCAATCCAACCCCGATCAGGAATCGCCGCTGAACACGCGCGACGGCTCGTACTGGCTGGGTAATACCGTGCCAGATCCGATGCAGAGCAGCTCTCGCGATCTCCCCGAGACCCTCCAGATCTACCTCGAGCCGATCGGAACCAACCTTCTGCCGAGGCTCTGGCCGACCGAAAAAATCGCACTCGGTAGTGCCGAGAATCCGATTCGATTCGGCCCGGACTCCGGTTCCGTCACGGTGGACTACTACGGAGATACGCGCCACACGATCGAGAACGACTTGGGCATACCCTATCGCTTGACGACCTCCAAACGGCCGGACAGACAACAGCTGCGCGAGCGTACCGAGGGCGGGCGAACCCCCGATGACATTCGGGAGCGTTACCTCCAATTGCCCGAGGTCAGCGACCGCTTCACCCAGCTGGCGAGCGAGATCACCGAGGACGAGAGCACGCCCTACCGCAAGGCCGAGGCCGTCAGCACATACCTCCAGAGCAATTACACGTACACGACCGACCTCCCGGAGATCGGTCAAAACGCGCCGGTGGAGGCATTCCTGTTCGACACCAGGCGCGGCCACTGCGAATATTTCGCGACCGCCGGTGTGCTGATGCTTCGCTCCGCGGGTGTTCCCGCCCGTATTGTCAACGGCTTCCTCGGCGGCACGTGGAATGAAGTGGGCGGTTACTTAGGCGTCCGACAGGGCGACGCGCACTCCTGGATCGAGCTATGGGTCCCCGGATTTGGCTGGGCGCCTCTCGACCCAACGCCCGCGGCTGACGTGCTGCCCGATCGCGCGAATCCGCTCGTACAATGGTACCGCGACACCTACGACGCGATGCGGCTGAACTGGATGAAGTGGGTCATCGAATACGACCTCGCAAGCCAGATCGAGCTCTTCAAAAAGGCCGGGAAATACATGATGCCGCGCGGCCTCATGCAAAACGGCGACGACCGGGAGACGTCAGGTGGCAGCGACCAGCAATTGCCCACAAGACAGGTGATCTTCTGGCTGGGGCTGCTCGGAATCGGAGTGGGCTCGTTTTTGAGCACGCGCAGGACGATCCTGCGGCGCGGCCGCGTCATCACCGTCATCGTCGGTGCCTCGTGGCCGGTCGTCTCCGGCATCTGGGTGACGTGGTTCCAGGGCTTCGAGTGGCACTACGGGGTGATGGGCGGTCTGGTCGGCCTGGCCGGCGCGATTGCCGGCGGTGTGGGCGCGCTGGGCGCCTCGAGCGCGCCCGAGGCACGCCTGCGACGGGTCTTCGAGCGTATCGAGAAAGCGGCAGCGGCGAGCGGTCACGGTCGTCGCGAAGACGAGGGGCCTGGCAGTTACCTGTCGCGCCTGGCTCGTGCATACCCCGACGTCGAACGCGAGTTGATGCTCTTTCGGCGCCACTATCTGAGAGCGCGCTTCAGCGGCGTG
>JBNJFZ010000086.1:0-23042 GCA_051747295.1 Myxococcota bacterium | reverse complement strand
CGTCCATCGCGTCGAGCCGCTATCCGAGCCGCCTGTGACCATCAACAGGTCGCGAGCATGTACGTCATCGGGTTCAGCTCGAGTACGAATACGGAGTTCAACAACCTCCTGGCGGCAGCCGGGGGAACCGGCAGTTGTGTCGACCGCAATGGCGGGCCGATCGACCCATGCTCGGCCAATATGAGCCAGCTCATCGAGGATCGTGACCAGGCCGATATCAAGGTCAGCTGCACCGGCAGCTTCCAGGCGGATACCGGAGACGAGTACCGCCAGGCGCTGGAGCAAATCACCTCGGATATCGCCTGTACGTATCCCCTGGACATCCTGAACACGCCGGACGGAAAGGCGCCGAGCGATCCCGCGGGAACTCGGGTGTACCTCGATCAGTGCCCGGCGGGATCCGGTACGCACACGGCGTACGGCTCCGAGTTCGATTCCGCGCGTTCCGACGCCTCGTCGGTCTCGCGGGCACCGCTGGGCCTACCCTGTACCGATGAGTGCGGCGTGACCTACTCGCAGGGCGAGAGGATCACCTACGATATGCCGACGACGCCGGGCCAGACCAATACGGTGCGCCTACGCGTCGCGGACTACCTGCACGACTGTCAGGACCCGCTGAGCGTCGCGGTGCACGCCGATAACCAACCCATCGGCACGTGGACCGGCAACGGCATCAACGACTTCCAGGTACTCGAGTTCGACTTTACACCATCGGCCGATCGCACATTCATCACGATCTATCAGACCAACGATGCCTACTGCGGTGGTTCGAACAACTGCACGGGTACGTGCGGGGAGTTCGCGGATGACCTGAATATGGTCGTCGACTGGGTCAAGATGGAAGACCCCGAGGCGGGCTGTGCGTCGGGTGGGCTCAGCTACGTGCCCTCCGGGCAGTCGGGCAACGGTTGGACGTTCGCCGAGGACCGGACCAAGGTGAAATTGGTCGGTCAGGCGTGTGCGTCGGTCAAAGCGCGACAACACGACGCGGTGACCACACAGGTCGCGTGTCCCTGCGAGCAGACGCCGGGCGGGACATGCCTGGCGCCAGAGGGCGCCGAGTGTCCGACCGGAAAGTGGCAGTGTACGGCCGACTGGAATGACGTTTGCGTGCCCGACACGGGCTGCGACCCGGACAAATTCTGCGCCGAGAAGACCCAGCACGACGTGCAATTCGGGCAGCCGAATATCCAGATGGTCGTCGACCGGTCGGGCTCGATGAGCTCGAAGGTCGGCGGAAAATCCCTCTGGGAGCTCGCACGACGCGTCCTCGCCGACCTCGCCGCCTGGAGCTATATCGGGGATGGTTGCGGGACCGGGGCAAACGCCCAGAACTGCGACCGCTTGCACCTGGGCCTGGACTTCTGGTCGAGCGGCTCGATCTCCAAGATCGCGGCGGGCGAGGACACCCGTCCGCAGCAGATCCGAGATGCATTCGATGATGAAGCACCGCCATCGGGCGGCACGCAATTCCACCGGGCCGCCGAGCTGCTTCGCGACGAGGACAACCTCCAGGAGACCAGTGCCCCGAACTTTGGGCTGATGGTCACCGATGGCTATCCCGACCACCAGTGGACGCTGCGCGAGTCGGCCGAGATTCTCTGCAATATTCGACGACGGGTGAATGCACCCATCACGACTTATGTCGTGGGCTTCGGTGGGAATACCGACCAGCAGATCAACTCGTTCGTCGCTGCGGCGGGTGGCACGGGAAGCTGCTGTTACGGCAATAACTGTGATCCGTATGAACCGGCGGAAGCCGTCGATCCATGCGGGATGCTCGACTACGAGGTCGTCAATCGCGACGCGATGATCAACCAATTCGAGTCGGAGTTGACCGCCGCACAGCGCTCCCAGTGGCAATCGCTCTACAATTACCTGTCTTCGAGCAAGGGTCGTACGCGGGAGACGGTCAACCACAAGATCGACCTGGCCTATGATTTGATGCGCTACTGGGGCTTGAGCAACTTCAGCCAGTCCCTGCGCGACCGATTCAAGGAGACCATGGCCTACGGGACGCAGCACAGGTATTCGCGTTCCTCGACATGGCATGGTGGAAGCGGAGATCTACCGGAGCAGGTCAGCGATTTCTCCCACCTCTACGCAGATCGGGATGATACCGCACGCCTGACCAACGGGCTGTATTGCGAGGGCGGCGTCGAGGCGAAGAATGCCGCCGAGCTCAAGCGGCGCATCATCGAGATCTTCGAGTCGGTCGAGTGTGCCTTCCCGCTGACCTTACTCCCGGACATGACGTCGGCGCCGGAGAATCCGGAGGCCACGACCGTCGGGATTTACTTGAGCAATGCCCAGTCGATGGTCGATGTGCCGCATGTCGACAATAGCGCTGGCCAGCAACAACTGGTCGATGAATTGCGAGCAAAGGGCGTGAACAACGCAGGGCGATTTGGTGACGACGGCTGGCAGTTCGGCAATCAGAGCCGCACGTATGTGGAGCTGACCGACGATCTGTGCTCGGAAGTTCAGAGCCGCAACATCTCGCGGGTCGACACACAGGTCTGCAAGCTGTGTGAGAAGACCGGACAGCCGTGTGACGTACCCTGCGAGCAGGGTGACTCGAATTGCGGTCCGGACGGCTACCTGATGGGCCGCTGCAAGGTCGGCGTCTATCAGTGTGTGCAGGGTGAAGACACCTGCGTGCAAACGCGCAACCCGATGCCGGAGATCTGCAACGGCATCGACGACGACTGCGACGGCAAGCGCGGGGATCTGCGGGAAAACGAGGTCCAGTGGAGTCAGCCGCAGTGGAACCTGCAGAGTCGCTACGACGGCGACTACAGTGGCCTGTCGTGCTTCAATCGCGACGTGTGCGCGTGCGAGAACGGCGAGCCGGACGATATCCATGGCAGCGCCGCGGACGCCGATGAGTTCCAGGAGCACCTCCGCGGGCAGGATGCCGACCAGAAGGACGGCACCGCCAATTGCTACTGCGGCGAGGGGCTCGAGTCCGATGCCACGCCGGCCGCGTCGATGAGCCATTCGTCGGCGACCGACGACCAGCCCGCCCCCGATCCGGTCTCCGATGACGGGGCAGCGTGCACGACGAGCGTGACCGGCGCGCCGGGCGACTGGGCTCCGGCGTGGTTGCTGGGTGTGCTGCTGGTGATAGGGCTCGCGCGGCGCCGCCGATCCGGCCGCGTCTATGAAAAGTTTGCATAGCGTTGCCACATTCTTTCACGATATCCGCTGGCTTTTTGGCTCCGGATCCCACTGTGAAATTGATCGCTTTGGGCTGGAAGCGATGTCTGGGCGGTGCTGAGCGGCGCAGCCTCGAGACATCGTGTCGCTGGCCCGAAAAAGGTACTGTTTTTGCATCCTATTGTGCACGAAGACAGGTTCGTCCCGACACGTGCACGGCGAGGCAGTACCCAGAAGCGTGCAGCGTCGGCGTCCAGGAGACACCCGTAGATCGTAGTTCTACCGGAAATGTCACCGAGACAGGTTTGAAGTAGTGCAAAATTTCGACTACTTTAAGAGTGACGAACATTTCTAAGAAATCGTGCGCTCGGCAGCTCGAGCGCCCATGACACCGGGTGGGGCTTTAACCTCATCCGTCATTTTAATTTTGGAGCTACGCTGTGGATGTCATCAGACTGCGTACTCTCGCACTCATCAGTGCGTTCGTACTCGCCGGGTTTTCGCTGGGTTGTGAGAAGGAAGAGGGCAACAACGGTGGGATTATTCCATCGAGCGACACCGGCACCTCGGATGCGGGTGACACCGACGAGATGGACGGCGACGACATGGACGCCGGGGACACCGCCGATGAAGATGGCGGTGACACCTCGGAAGACGGTGACGTCGAGGATCCGGACTCGGGTGATACCGGTGACGGCGGTGACGGCGAGGACAATACCTGCGAGAGCACCGAAGACTGCGAGGACGGTGAGATTTGCCTCGAGGGAACGTGCGTGACCGAGACTGCTGAAACCAAGTGCGAGGCCGCGGTCGATCTGGGGGCGATTGACATCGGAGAGACGAAAAGCGGAGGCGGTGACCTTTTCGCGGCGAGCGATTTCACCAGCAACTCGTGCGCGAACGAGGAAGACTCCGGTGAAGTTATGTTCCGATTTACAGCGGAGAGCGACGGCTTAGTGACATTCGACCCGACATTCGAAGGCGCCTTTGGTGCCACAGTCGAGTATCGTGGGTACTCCTGTCAGGATATCGAGGGCGTGGACGGGGTCTGCTACGAGAGTCCTGAGACGTTCTTCGCGACCGCAGGCACCGAATACCTGGTGGTAGTCGAGCTCGATTCGCCACGAGGAGGCGACTTCACGATTGATTTGAGTCTCGAGGAGGGTTGTCAGACCGGTGACCGTGCTTGTTCGGGCGATGACCTCAAATTCTGCTCCGGTGACGGCTTTGACACGTACACCTGTGCGGGCGGCTGTTCGACGTCCGCTTGTGCTGGGGATTCCTGCAGCAATCCGATTCAGGTCACCGGTAGCGCGACGTTTAGCGGCGACGTAGCGGCGTACGTGAATAACTACAATTTCGAGGATAGTGCGGAATTCTGTTCCACGGGGGACGGCACCGCCATCCCCACGCCGGGCGAGGAAGTAATCTTCGAGCTTCCGAATCTGACGGCCGGCCAGGTCATCGGTATCGATACTCAGACCGGTGACGATAACGCCAACGCGATCTTCGTATCGAATAATTGTGGAGAGCCGTTCTCTTGTAGCGAGACGTCGCTGCTCGACGAGGACTTCGAATGGACCGCCCCGGCCGACGGGACGTATTACATCATCGTCGACAAGCAATTTGGCGGCGGTGACACGTTCAGCTACTCCATTGATTTCAAGTAATCGGGTACTCGCCGACGCGAGTTCGCGCTCCAGAAGTGTAGCTAGAGGTAAACGATGCTTATCGGCAAGATAGAAGAGCACGATTGGCCGGAACAGCCGTCGCGGGCAGGGCGTATCGTCACGGGACTGTTGGCCGTGCTCGCGGTTGTCTTTCTCGGAGTGCCCTCGGCGTTCGCGACATGGAATTTCGACCAATCACAGTGTCCCGCGCCGGACGTCGGCTATGAAATCGACGGCATTCCGACGCCGCAGGCGATGATCATGCTCGACCGATCTGGGTCGATGGACAACAGCATCACGGTTCCCTGCACGCAGTACCAGTGTACTCTCAATGGTACCTGGGAGCGTAATGGATGCTTCATGGATGTGACGATCCGAGAGGACGACGCCGTGTTTGACGACTACTACGACTTCACGGAAACCCGTGAGTGCTGGGACTGTACGAGCGACACGGACTGTCGCAATAAAACTCGAGAGTTCTTCGAGCCGTGGATCATCGCGAATGGAGACCTGTTAGGCGACGGAGAATGGCACAGCGTCGACGAGTATCGCACCACAGATCATCGCACGCTGACTGACACCTACAATGGGACGAGCTTCAACTGCCGCACCTGTCGCACGGACGCCGACTGCGACTCTGCGTTCCGACAGCTCCACGGCATCTCGAGCAGTACGCAGTACAGCTCGGCACCGACTGCGACGGCGACCGAGGCGTCGTGTGGCTCGAGCACGACCGATAGCAAGTGGAACATCGCGTCCGACGCGCTCAACTCCGTCGTGACCGATTTGACGGCTACCTCGCCGGACACAATCCGATTTGGACTCGGCCTGTTCTGGGGGAGTGATACCGCGGTGATCCGGACCGAGGCACAAGAGGACAACCGGCAGAATATCCTCGACGAGCTCTACGGAAATAACACCCCCGGCGGAGGTACGCCTCTGTGGAACGCGATTGATGCGACCCTCAACAGTACTACGATTCAGGGTGCGCCAGGTGCGACAGCCGGCATTCTGGTTACTGACGGTGCGCACAACGGATACGGTTCTAACAGTGATGTCGTCGCCAAGGCGTGTGAGCACGGTGATCAGGCGAATCTGTACGTTGTCGGCTTCGGCAGCGGCTCCGACGAGAAGTTCAATAATGTGCTCGCAGCCGCGGGTAACACTGGAAGCGGCTGCGATCGCGACGCACTTTGCCGAAACCCCGGGAAGTGGGACGAGTCGCAGTTCTACGATAGCTGCCAGGGGGCTAAGTTGGCCGAGAGTCCAGCCGCACTCCAGGTAGCGCTCATCGAAATCGTCGAGGAAATCAGCTGTACGTTCCCCATCGATGTTCTCAGCGACGGTGCGAATCCCTACGATTGGGACCAGCCGAGCCAGGGTTGCATCGACGACAATTACGACTGCCTCCGTGTCATGGTCGGTAACACGCGTGTGTTTCACGAGTCGTCGAGCAACAGCACCGTTGGCTGGACTTTTACCGACTCGGACCATGACGCCGTCAGGATTCTGAACACGGAAAACGGAGGTTCGGCAAACTTCTGCGACATGATTCGTAACCAGACGGTCAAGCAACCCGGCGACAACAACGACGTCGTCGTCCAGCGCGCTTGCATGTGTGTCAAGCCAACGGGCTCGAAGTGCGATGCAAGCCAGATGGCCCCGCCACCCCAGACCTGTGAGTGCCCTCAGGGCGACTGGGTTTGTGATGACGGTCGCGACATCTGCCTGCCGCGCGACCCCTGCGTCAACGACGCCGGACAGGAGATCCCGGCCGCCGGTGAGAATAAGCAGTGTACCGTGGGTGTAGGTGCGTGCGAGAACGACGGTCGAACGGTCTGCTTTGGCCCCGGCGAGGACCCGGTGTGTGACGCCACTCCGCTCGATCCGCCAGAGGACGAGGAGACCACCTGCGACGGCATCGACAACGATTGCGACGGCTCCGTCGACGACGTTGTCTGGGATAACGACCTGTGCCACGTCGACGCCGGCCTCGATCCGGATGCCATCGCGAACGAGACGAACCGATGCAAGATCGGTGTCGCGTACTGCGGCTCCAGCGGGACTGAGTGTCAGGCGTTCGCGCCGATGCCCGAGGTCTGCAACGGTATCGATGATGACTGCAACGGCCAGATCGACAATTTGTCGAATAGCTGGGGCAACTTCAGCGAGGAGTTGACCGGGCGTTACGAGCCTGCGGCTTGCTTCGAGCGCAACGTCTGTAGCTGCATGGACGGACCCGACAAGATCGAAGGTGCTACCTTCGACGCTTATCTCGAGTCGTGGGCGAACAACACGTCTGGTGAACCGAATCCGACTTGTGAGTGTGGTGAAGGCCTCACTCCCTGACGCGCGCACCGAATGATGAGAAAAGGCCGACTCCCGCCAGGAGTCGGCCTTTTTTTTCTACATGGTATTTCTCTCTACATGGTGGCGAGCATCGCCCGCGCCACGCGTCGTCCAAACGTGTAGATCGGGATCTGGGGCGGGCCGCCGATCGACGTCGGGAACAGGCTGCCGTCGGCGACCCACAGGTTTCGGACCAGGTGGTGGCGGCCGTCGGCGTCGACGACGGAGTTCTCGGGCGTCGTGCCCATCCACATCGTGGACATGGGGTGCACGGCGGCCAGCGGCGGGTCCAGTGGGCCGAGGTTGTCGGCGGTGAATGCCGCGTCCAGTTGGGCTTCGTTGGTCGCGCGGACCGGTTGAACGAGTGGGGCGATGACCTCGCGGGCGCCCGCGGCGAGCATCAGCCGCCCTGCGGCCTTGATGCCGACTTCCAGCGCACGATAGTCCTCACCGGAGAGCTTGTAGTCGATATTGACGGCCTGGCCGTCGGCCGGCGAGACGCGACCCGCGCTGTGGTCGTGCAGCATCACAATAAGCGAGGCGAGGCGGCCGTATTTCTTCATCAGGGCGGTGTGTTCCGCCCCGAAGCCGGGCACGAATGTCGATGCGCCTGCAGGATGGGCGAACCCCGTGACGATCCAGGCACGCTTGTCCGAGTCGTGCTCGTATTCGAGCACCTCGGTGCACTCGACCGATTGAGGGTTCCCGAGCCAGCCGTTGATCGGGGCGTCGTCGTCGCGGTCGAACGCCCCCATCACGACCGCCGCGGGGTGCATATGCAGGTTCGTCCCCACGAGTCGGTTCGGGTCCGGCAAGCTGCTCGCCTTGTACAGGGAGGGGGAGCCGGTGGCGCTTGCGGCGAGCACGACTCGCTCACAGCGAATCCCAATGTGTCCCTGGACGCGGCCGTCGACCGGGTCCACGGCCGCCACATGGGCGCCCACGACCTCTGAGTTGCGCTCCTTTAGCTGCGTGACTTGAGCGCCGGTGATCACACGTCCGCCCGCTTCGAGTCCCGCGGGCACCAGCACCTTCGCCGCGTTCTGCTTGCCGTTATTCGGGCACCCTAACTCGCAGAAGCCCGACTCTTTACAGTCCGTGTGGCTTCGATTGTGGGACATGCGCCCGCCGGCGTAATTCAGGGCATCGAGACCGCGCTCCAGCACGGCGTTTTGCGCATTCACGCGCTCGTCGGGGATGCGCTTGACGCCCATCAATTGCTCGACGTAGGCGAAGTCCTCCTCGAGCGCCTCGGGTGTCAGTCCGTCGAGCCCGTGTTCGTCGCGCCACTGGCGCAGGATCTCGTCGGGGAGCCGCTTGCACAGGTTGGTGTTGTGGATGGTCGAGCCGCCGACGCCCTTGCCCTGGAGGATGCGCACCGAGAAGTCGCGCGTGGCGCGGGCGCCGCCTTCCATGAACAGGCGCGGTAGCATCTCGTCCTCACGGCACGTCATGGCCTCGGGCTCGTATTCGCCGCCGAGCTCGCAGGCCAGCACGTCGACCCCGGCGCGGGCGAGCTCGTGGAAGACCATCGAGCCGCCGGCACCGAGCCCGACGACCAGCACATCGGTCTCGAGCTGGACCTCGTCGAGGTCGCTCGCGCGTGTCATCGAACCTGGCTCTGTCACGATGAACCTCCCGATTTCGCGTGGTCGGGTACACCTGGGTTGTCCTCGATGCTGTATCCAATCGGAGCCCACGTGGCGTCTCGACTCCAGTAGCCGATGCCGCCGATGGACTTGAGGGCGGCGAAGATCGTGCGCCGCTGGGGGAGGTCCGATGTCGCCCAGCCACTCAGGTAGGCGTCCTGATCTGGCGGGTCGAGCCGGGTGAAGCGCTTGCGCGCATGCGCCCCGGGAAGCACGACGGCACCCGCCTCGAAGACGGCGAGCACGTGTGAGATCTGGGCGATGCGAGCTGCTGGCAGCCTGGAGATGAACGTGGCGCAGGTCTCGGCCGCACCCACCTCGGAGGCGGTCGGTAACTCACCGTCGGGATCGTGGACCAGGCGATCGAGGAAGGCAGACAGGGTCTCGAGCTGCCAGTCGTGGAGCTCGTCGTCGGAGAGTTCTTCGCCCAGCGTGCGTGCCGCGACGCGCGCGGCGCCGGCCAGCCCGAGCTCCTCGGCTCGACGGGCGACGGCGTCGCGGCTACCTGCGAGCCAGCGCCAGAGTGTGTCGACAGGTCCCATATTGCTTCCGTGATTTCACGTTTCTTTGATGCCCGAAGTCTAGCGAGCCGGGGCTCTCTGTCCAGCTCGTTACTTGCGAACCTGCGAGCCGTCGCCCCACTGGATCACCTCGAGCTCGACGGGCCCCACGCCGCGCCGAACCAGGTCGAGGTCGGAGGCGGCCGCGTACGACAGATCGATCACGCGCCCGTCGGCGTACGGTCCCCGATCGGTGATGCGAACGACGACCGACTTGAGCGTATTCGGATCGACGACGCGGACGATGGTGTGGAACGGCAGCGTCTTGTGCGCGGCGGTGAAGCGATACATGTCGAACGGCAGGCCCGACGCGGTGGTGCGCCCGTGGAACTTCTCACCGTACCAGCTGGCGAGTCCGGACAGGCGGTGCTTCTTGCCGTCCGGTGATCGTGTGGTGCGCGTGTGGTCGAGGTCGTAGCGCGGGTCCTCGATGCGCTGTTCTTCGTAGGGATTGGACGCGCACGCGCTCGAGATGGCGAGGGCGGCCATCAGCAGTGTGCAAATAGCGAAGCGATGTACCAGGGGCGAATCCATGGCGAACACCATGGCAGTGCCGCGTCGAACTGGCAACTTCTAGCTCGCCGCTGGAGTTCGTCGTGGGGGAGAAGCCAGCGGAGCATCCACGCCTGGCCCCGATGGAGCCTCCGGTGCGACATCATCATCGGCATCTGTCGCCGTCGGGTCGAGCGCCCAGACCGTCCTCCAGGTGACGAAGAGGCTCGAGACGACCATGATCAGCGCTGCGGCAACTGGATGCAGCACGCCGCCGGCCGCTGCAGCGATACCTATCAGGTTGTATCCGGCGGCATAATAGAGGTTGTGTCGGATGAGCTCGACGCTCTCGCGTGCGGAGATCAGCGCTTCGGGGACGATTGATGGTCGATCGCCGTGCCAGGTCATATCCGCGACGTCGACGGCCAACTCGCTGCCCCGCGCATGGGCGATGCTGATGTGCGAGCTCGCCATGGCTGCAGCATCGTTGATACCGTCGCCTACAAAACACACACGGTGCCCGCGGTGTTCGAGCGCCTCGACAAACTCGGCCTTTTCGTTCGGGTCCATATTTGCGCAATGCCGCGAGATGCCGACGCTCTGCGCGCGTTCTTCGGTATCACCGGTCAGCATAAACGCCTCGATGCCGAGTTCCTCCAGTTGTGCCTCCAGCGTGTCGACCCCGTCGAGTGTCTTCTCATCGAGGAGCGCGACGGCCGCCGGCGTACCTTCAATGCATAGACCGAGCGTGCGCGCGGAGCCGCCAGCATGCAGATCTTCGGTGAGGTGGCTGAGACGATCGGGGGCCATCTGGCCGATGAAGACCTCGAGCATGTTACCGGTCTCATGCTCCTGCACGCTCGCCTGGATGCCGCTGCCTGCGATGTAGCGACTCTGCACGACTCGATAATGCTCGGGTTCGGGAATCAGTGATGATTGCTGGAATGCGCGGGCCACGGGGTGATTGCTCGTGGCCTCGACCGCCGCGGCGATCTCGAGTACGCGAGCTCGCTCGAAATCGTCGGCCACGACCACGTCGACGAGGTGCTCGGAGCCTGCGGTCAACGTGCCGGTCTTGTCGAAGACGACGGTGTCGATCTCGGCGAGCCGCTCGATGGCATCACCGCTTCGGCCGACCAGGCCCTTCCTGGCCAGGCGGCCGAGCGTCATCCAGATGGCGAGCGGTACGGCAAAGCCCATCGCGCAGGGGCAGGCGACCAGCAGCACGGCCAGGGCGTTCATCAGCCCTGTCTCCCATCCGTCTACTACCGTCCAGCCAACAAATGTCGCCAGCGTGATGATCGCGACCACGGGGAAGAAGTACTCGACCAGACGGTCTGCTGTCTTCTGCCAGGTCGATGGGCGATCCCATGCACGACGGACGCGCTCGGCGATCGAATCGATGGTCCGGGCGCCGGCGGATGCGGTCACCTCGAGGCGTAACGATGCGTCCACGACGTGGGATCCCGCCAGCACGCGGTCTCCCTCTCGGACGACCAGCGGGCGTGACTCGCCGGTTACCTGTGCGGTGCGCACGAAGGCGTGGCCGTCTCGGACGATGCCGTCTACCGGGATTTCCTCACCCGCGAAGACCAACACAGTATCGCCTCGCGAGACGCCAGATAGTGGGATGGCGACCGTCCGCCCACCTGGGTGCTCGAGCCGACACGTCGGGTCGGTCTCCAACCATGACTGAGCCGCTTCCAGGCTGCGTGCCTTGCTCACCGCGCCGATGCGGTCTCCGAGGGCGTAGATGACCATCAACAACGAGGCGACCTCGAAGTAGATCGGGCCGTGACCACGGATCATGGAAGCGATGGAGACGCCGAGGGCCCCGAGGATTCCGGTCACGAACAAGAATTCGAAGGTGATGTCGAAGCCCTTGAGGCTTTTCCAGAAGTTTCGGATCAACGGGCGAGCGACCAAGAGGGCGACGATGACGGTGACGGCGAGGAGAGCGAGCTCGACCGCAACGCGAGTATCTGCGGCCATCTCGGAGACGTTGATCGCCAACCCGACGACCATGCTGTTGCCGACGAAGAGTGCGGCGGCGCCGAGGCGAAGCCAGAAGCTCGTGTCATCCCCTTCATCCCGCGTGGCGCCGTCGCTTACGCCCGTCGTCGCGCAGCCTTCGGTGGTGGAGTTGCAGCAGTTCATGTCATGGCTCCGTGACGAATTCCTCGAGATCGGAGGCCTTGTAGGTGCGACTGCGACCCTCGGTCTCCTTGCGGATCTCGGCGACGAGCTCAGGTGAGACTTCTGCAGCCTCGTTCGACCAGGAGGCACGCACGTAGGTCATGACCCCCGCGAGCTCTTCGTCGCTGAGCTGTTTCCAGCCGGGCATGGCTCCACTATAAGATTCGCCTTTGACCTCGATGGGGCCTTCGAGCCCGTGTAGCAGGATGCGAGTGAGGCGCTGCTTCGAGCCCGTGACCCAGGTCGACCCGTCGAGCGGGGGGAAGTTGCCGGGGACGCCCTTGCCGTTATTCTGGTGGCAAGCTGCACAGTTGGCGTAGGTTCGCTTGCCGAGCGCCATCAGGTCGACCTCCTGGTCCTGTTCACCTGAGCCTGCCGCGGCCAGGGCGAGCTCGCCTCCGGGCTCGTAGATATCCGCTCGCCAGTCGCCACTGTACTCCCCCAGGTAGTAACCGCCCCACATCAAGAGGGCGAAGAACGCGAAGATCAGAGTGAGCGGGATGGGCTGGAAGCCGTCACGCGGGCGGGCCTTTTCTCGCAAGATTGGGTCATGCAGCTCGTGCATATCGGCCGGCATGTCCTGCGTGCTCTCGCTGGAGACCGTGGTCGTGTCGTCGGACGTGGTATTCTGTGAGCTCATTCGTCGCCTCCATTGGATTGAGTTGAGGCGTCGTCGGATGCGGGGCGCATCGCCTCGCGCGGAACATCGGCCTGGTAATCGAGGCTGAGCAGGTAGTTCACGAGGTCACGGGCGTCCTGCTTGGCGACCACGTAGTAGCCCTCCTTCTCGTATTCCTCGGGAAGGTCGATCCAGTGCGGGGGGAGTCCCGCCTGACGATCGATCTCGACTTCCTCGAATAGGAAGCGAAACGGCGGCATATTCGACCCCTTGGATGTGATCTGTGGGTTGTAGAGGTGCAGGTAGTGCCACTGCTTGCTGGGCTGGCGGGCTCCAATATTGCGCAGATCGGGTCCGGTACGCATCGTCCCGAGGTAGGGAGTGTCTTCCAACGAGTAGTCGATCGGGACCGATGCTCGACGCCCCCAGCCCCGCGAGATGTCGCGACCGAAGTCGCCCTGGCGAACCTGCTGGCTGTGACAGTAGACGCAGCCGAGGCTGCGGTAGACCTCGCGGCCGCGCCGCTCGCTCTCGGTCAGCTCACGCGGGTAGAAATCGCCGTTGGCCAACTCGACCTGACCGAGCTTCTCGGTACTCCAATTCGGTATCTCGACCAACCCGATGTACGAAGCGATAACCGTCGCAAGTACCCCAAGGGCTACCGGGATGTTGCTGTTCATAAACAGTGAATAGGTCTTGCTGTCACTGTCGGCGCGATCGTTTTCTGGAGAGGGACTACTCATCGGAACCTCCTGGTGCGTCGGCGTCGGCGGTCAGGCGGGACAGCAGCGTCGGTTTGCCCTTCGGGCGGCGAGCGCGAATCCAGTCGAAGATGATCTTGAAGACGAGATAGCCGAACACCACGTGTCCAAGGGTCATCAAGACCGCAGCGAAGCTCCGCGACCACAGGTAGGGAATCGTCGCCGCGACCACCTCCAGGAAGGCGTTGTCGGTATCGAGCATCATCCGCCCCTGCAGGATGCCTCCGATCGTCAACCCGACAAAGTAGATCACCATGCCGACGGCTGTCGTCCAGAAGTGGATGCGTATCAGGTTTGCCGAGGACCACTCCTGGCCGGTCAGGCGAGGCATCATGTAGTAGAGCGCCCCGAAAAACGTCATGGTCACGAACGCGTACATCCCGAGATGTGCGTGAGCGATGGTATAGTGGGTGAAATGCGTTGACTCTTGCGTCACTCGCAGCGCCGTCAGGGAGCCCTGGACGCTGACCGCGGTGTACGACATGGCCCCGAAGACAATGAACCTCAGCGTGGGACTGAACTTGAGCTTGTCGAAGTGTCCGACCATCGTCATGTGGTGGTTGATAGCCACGGTGATGACCGGGATGAACATCATCATGCTCGCGACGATGCCCACGGACTGCAGCCAGAGCGGGATGGGCCCGCCCACCAGGTGGTGCGTCCCCGCCCAATTGTAGAAGATGGCCAGGGTCCAGAACCCCAGAATCGAGAGATAGTATGAGTGGATGGGGCGCCCGATCACCTTGGGGATGAAGTAGTAGGCGGAGGCGAGCCCGATCGGTGTGAACCAGATGCCCAGAACATTATGGGCGAACCACCAGTTTGCAGTCGCTTGAGCGACCCCGGTTGCCCAGTTCTCGTGGATCAACAGGTTCCCTGCGACATAGAGAAACGGAAACCAGAAGACAGCTCCAAATAGATACCACTGAGAGACGTAGACGTGATCGACTTCGCGTCGCCAGAAAGTCACGACGGAGACGCCGAAGATGATCAGAAAGACCGAGGCCAGAATCGCTGCCGCCCAGGACGGGAATTCGAGCCACTCGACACTGGTCCCATCGCCCGCGAGAATCGCAATCGTGCCCGCCGTGACCCCGATGTTCCAGACGATGCCCGCCAGATAGAGGAGGCCACGTCCCGGAAGCTCGACGCGCGAGAGCCGGGCCTGGAGCCAAAGCAAGATCGCGATTCCCGTCATCGATGCCCACCCGTAGATCATGGTGTTCAGGTGGGCGGGGCGCACGCGTCCGAAGGTCAGCCAACCGGCGTCACTGAGGAACTCGGGGCTGTGCAGCTTGTAGGAGGCGAGAAACGCCAGGATGCTCCCGACCAGCAGCCAACTCACTCCAGAGGCGATGAATAAGAGGGCAGGACCCCGAGTAGACGCGTCGATCTTGGCGCGAAGGGTCAACTCCGCGGGCTTGGTCGACGGTTCGGGGTGGCCCTCTGAACGGTTCTGGATAGCCTCACTCATCGACGCCTCCCGAATTCTCACCCGAGCCGCGCAGGTCAGTGGCCTCCACATCCGGGAAGGCGTCCGTCATCTGACCCATAGGCTCTTCTTCATCGAAGATCGATCGGGCTCCTTTCTGTATCTGCGAGAACTGGCCGCTGCGGATGGCCCAGGCCAGTGCCCAGACGGTGGTGGCTCCAAACACGATCCAGGAGCCCCAGATGAGTAGATACGTCCATTTCATAGCGGTTTCTCTTCAGAGATAGCGGGGGAAGGGGACGCCGGCCCCGTGCAGGCCGGCGCGAAAGAGGTTCGCGTGATGGTCAGGCGCTGGGATCGGGCGTCAGTCGCAGGTAGTCACGCAATTCCTCGACGTCGTCGAACTTCTCGCGCGCCTCATCGGTGCTGATCGAGGGTTTGACGACCACGCGCTCGCCCTTTCTCCAGTCGACGGGGGTTGCGATGTCGTACTCGTCGCTGACCTGCAATGCGTCGATGACCCGCAGGATCTCGTCGAAGTTGCGACCGATGGCCGGGGGATAGGTCATCGTGAGTCGAATCTTCTTGTCCGGATCGATGACGAAGACCGAGCGGACGGTGTGCGTGTCATCGGCCTTCGGATGCATCATGCCGTAGAGGTTCGCGACCTTCTTGTCCGGGTCGGCGATGATGGGATAGTCCATCTCGGTGTCCTGCGTATCCTCGACGTCTTTGACCCACTCGTGATGGTCCTCGATGGGGTCGACGGACAGGACGATACGCTTGGTATTGCGCCTGGCGAACTCCTCGCTGAGGTTGGCGGCGCGGCCTATCTCGGTCGTGCACACCGGCGTGAAGTCCGCCGGGTGAGAGAATAGGACGACCCAGGAGTCGCCTCCCCACTCGTGGAAGTCGATCTCGCCTTCGGTGGTCATCGTTGTGAAATTCGGTGCTTCGTCGCCTAGTAGAAGTGTCATGTCTATGCTCCGGTCTCGTTGATTTAAATTATGTCTGTGGCCGCTCCACGCTTAGCGCGTTGGCTTGCGGCTCGGACGACTAGATTTGCATAGCTCGTGCCATCGCATCGGGGTGTTTTTTTTCGGCACCGTGTGCCGCGTCAAACGCGCAGCGCAACGCCTAGACGAGGTTAGGCTCCCAGGTGTTTCATTTTGTCGGGTGGGTGTTGAAACGTTTTGTTGGCGGATCATACGCAAAAACGGCGACCCCTTGCGAGGCCGCCCTTCGGGCATGCATTGCTCATCCAGCGGTGATTACTTCACGCGCTCGAACAGCGCGGCTGCGCCCATGCCGCCACCGATGCACATCGTGACGACGCCGTAGCGTCCGTCGACTTCCTCGAGTGCGCGCAGGATGGTGCCTGCCATACGCGTGCCGGAGACACCCAGCGGGTGCCCCAGCGAGATCGCGCCGCCGTTGACGTTGAGCTTCTCGTCGGGGATGCCGAGCTCGTTCTTGCAGTAGACCGACTGACTGGCGAACGCCTCGTTGACCTCGAACAGGTCGATATCGTCGACGCTCAAGCCCGTCTTCTCCAGGAGCTTGCGGACGGCCGGGACCGGGCCGATGCCCATGATCTCGGGCGGCACGCCGGCGACCTGGAAGTTGCGGTAGTAGCCCAACGGCTCGAGCCCGAGTTCTTCGGCCTTATCCTTGGACATCACGACGGTCGCAGCGGCGCCGTCGGTCAGCGGAGAGGCATTGCCGGGCGTGACCGTGCCATTCTTGCGGTCGAAGACCGTGGGGAGCTTGGCGAGCACTTCCATGCTCGTGGTCGGGCGGGGGCCGTCGTCCTTGCTGACCGTGACCTCTTTTTTCGTGCCGTCCGGGTTGACCACTTCGGTCTCCACCGGCACGACCTCGCCGCTCATGAAGCTTCGCTCCCAGGCGTCGATCGATCGCTGGTGGCTGCGCAGCGCGAACTCATCCTGAGCTTCGCGGCCGACATCGAACTTCTTCGCGACGTTTTCAGCCGTGGCACCCATCGGAATGTAGACTTCCGGCTGGTTTTCCATCATCTCGGGGTTGGCCGAGGGCTTGTTTCCACCCATCGGGACCATGGACATGGACTCGGTTCCACCGGCGATGCCGATGTCGATCGCACCGACCATGATGCGCTCGGCGACCTGCGAGATCGTCTGGACACCCGACGAGCAGAACCGGTTGACGGTCATGGCCGGGACCGAATCGGGCAGGCCGGCCAGCAGCGAGGCAACCCGCGCCACGTTCATGCCCTGCTCACCTTCCGGCATGGCGCATCCCATCACGACGTCTTCGATGTCCTCGGCGCTGACGCCTTCGGCGCGCTCGAGCGCGGCCTTGATAGCGGCTGCCGCCATCGTGTCCGGGCGCGTGTCTTTGAGGAGCCCTTTATTCGCCTTACAGAAGGGCGTGCGGGCATACGATACGATTACAACTTCTCTGGTTTCCATATTTATCTCCCTGTGGAGAACCCGCGCATGGCGCGCGGCGTATTTTGTTTAGAACATCTCTCGCACTTCGTTGTTCCCGGCGCTGAATCGAACGCTGAGTCGAACGCTGAATCGAACGCTGGTTCGAGCGCTGAGTAACTGACGTGTCGTCGGCCGGGGTTCGTCGCGAGGTGCCGTGAGCTGGCCGAGGTCGCGAGTCGAGCCCCGCAGGCGATGCGTGAGCATCGTCGAGGAGTGAGACCGCGAGATCGGCCAGCTCACAAGCCGCAGCAGAACTCCGGCCGACCGATACGTCAGTTACGAAGCGGCTTGTTATGCATGAGCATGTGCTGCATACGTTCTTGCGTTTTCTCCTCGCCGCAAAGCGACAGGAAGGCCTCACGCTCGAGCTCGAGCAGCTTCTCTTCGCTCGTCAGCACCGCACGCGTCGTGTCTCCACCGCACAGAACCGTCGCCAGCTTCTTACCGATGTGTCGGTCGTACTCGCTGATCTGCATCTGGGTCTGCATGCCGTAGAGCATCATGTCCATCGTGGCGACACCGTCGTTGCCCGGCAGGCGGAAGCGGGTGGGGCGGGGCGGCGTAAAGCCGCTCGCGGCCAGCCCGAGGACCTTCTGCTTGGCGTGGTGGATACGGTGGTCGGCGTTGATCGAGATCTCGTCGGTGCGAGTCAGGAAGCCGGCCTTGCGCGCCTGGTCAGCGCTCTTGGCGACTTCGCCCATGCCGATATTCATGAACGTCTTCTGCAGGAACGGCAGCGGATCGAAGTCCTTCTCGTCCGCGACCTCGCCGAAGACGTTGCGCAGCAACTGCAGGTTGCCGCCGCCGCCCGGAATCAGCCCGACACCGACCTCGACGAGGCCCATGTAGAGCTCGCCTGCGGCCTGGATGGCGTTGGCGCCCATCGCGACTTCGGCACCGCCGCCGAGCGTGAGCCCGCGCGGCGCCGAGACGACCGGCTTGCTGATATAGCGCATCTTCTGGTTGGCGTTCTGGAAGCGCTCGATCATCTGCTCGATGTCGCCCCAGTTCTCGGCACGTGCGTTCATCAGCACGAGCATGAGGTTGGCGCCGGCCGAGAAATTGTCCGAGCCGTTGCCGATGACCAGGCCTTTCCAGTTGTCGTCGACCTCGGCTGCCGCCTTCTCCATCATCTCGATGATGTCGTTGTCGACCGAGTTCATCTTGGTGTGGAACTCGAGCAGCGCGACGCCGTCTCCGATGTCGTAGAGCGACGCACCGTCGTTGCCCATGACCTTCTGGTCTGAGCGCTTGAGCACGTCGATCGAGATCTCTTTGTCGTCGGTCGGGACCGCTTTGTACTCGCCGTCGAGCGGGTCGTAGTACTTTCGCGTGGCGCCGTCCCACTTGTAGAAGGTCTCGTGGCCGGCTTCGACCATCTCGTCGACCCATTCGGGCAGGTCGATGTCGTTCTCGTGCATCTGCTCGACGGCCCATTCGACGCCGATGGCGTCCCAGGTCTGGAACGGTCCGAGCTTCCAGTTGAAGCCCCAGCGCATGCCGCGGTCGATGTTGACGATGTCGTCTGCGATCTCACCGAGTCGGCGAGCCGAGTAGGCCAGCGAGCGGAACGTCGCCTCGCGGGCGAAGTCGGCGGCCTGGTCGTCGCCCTCGCGGATGACGTGGTTGATCTTGTCGGCCGGCGAGCCCTTCGCGCCTTCGAGGCTGTCGAATTCGGACTTGTCGCGCGGTTCGTACTCCATCGTCTCGGGACGAAGCGCGAGGATGCCCTCTTTGGTCTTCTTGTAGAATCCCTGGCCGGCTTTCTGTCCGGTCCAACCCTTGTCGGCCATCTCTTTGACAAACTCGGGGACCTGGAAGACGTCGCGGTCTTCGTCTTCGGTCAGCGTGTCGTAGCAGTTGGTCGACACGTGCACGAAGGTATCCAGCCCGACCACGTCAGCAGTGCGAAAGACCGCGGACTTCGGGCGGCCCATCGGCTTGCCGAAGACCTGGTCGACGTCCTCGATGGACATCTCGTACTTCGGCATCAGGTCGATGATGGTCATCATCCCGTGGACGCCGATTCGGTTGGCCACGAAGTTGGTCGTGTCCTTGCCGAAGACGATGCCCTTGCCGAGCACGTCGCGGCCGAATTTGACCATCGTGTCGACGACTTCTTCGCTCGTCGCCTGCGCTGGCACGAGCTCCAGGAGCTTCATGTAGCGCACGGGGTTGAAGAAGTGCGTGACGAGGAAGCGCTCCTTGAACGCGTCCGAGCGGCCTTCGAGCATCCCCTCGATCGACAGACCGGAGGTGTTCGAGGCGATGATCGTGTCCTCACCGGCGTGCTCTTCGATCTTGGCGAAGGTGTCTTGCTTGATGCTCATCCTCTCCGGGACGGCCTCGACGACCCAGTCTGCGTCGGCGAGCGCGTCGAGATCGTCCTCGACGTTTCCGGGGGTGATGAGCTCGAGGTCGCGCTCCAGATAGATCGGCGAGGGACTCGCCTTCTTCATCTTCTGGATCGCGTTGCGTGCGAGCTTGTTCCGGAACGCCGGATCCTCGGGATCGTCGTCTTCTCCGGGTTTGGGAACGATGTCGAGCAGATGGACGGGGATGCGAGCGTTGGCCAGATGCGCAGCAATGCCGCTGCCCATGACTCCGCCTCCGATGACGACCGCCTTTCGAATGCGCTTTTTTGCCATAGATCTGCTTCCTTGTTGTCTTAACGTTTTGTGGGGAGGAGCCCGCTCACTGCGTGTGGCTCGAACGTGCTCACCGTTGGATGCGCCGAAGGGCGGGTCACGGAGATTCCGTACGACTCCGGTCCGACCCTTCGGGATGTCCTCTCTCGAGGAAGAGCTTCGAATGCGCCTGAAATGAGGCGCAATTCAGTGGAGCATATATAGGTGTGCCGCCCCTTCTAGGTCAAGGGCGAGGCGCTGTGTCTGGGATTGCGGGCGAGGGGAGCGAGTCGGTCGATTCACTGGATGTCGATGTCGATTTGGAACGGCACGTTCGTCCGCTCGGATTGGTCGACGACGACCACGTAATCGCCATCAGACGGAACTTCCCAGTTCGACAGCTTACTGCCGAAGCCCTGGCCGGTCAGACATGGCCCGGCTTCGCTGCAGGTCTCCAGGACAAAGATGAAGTTGTCCGCGTTCGTGTTGGTCGCATCGACGGTGACAGTCTGACCTGCGGTGAGCGCCTCCAGCTGGAAAGCGACATCGTAACCGGGCGATGAGAGTCCCGTGGTCCCGCCCGAGGAGCAGCTCGGCTCGCCGGAGAAGTCGAAGCGATTGCGGTAGGCGTCGCTGTCGCCGCTGAACGAGGCTGAGGCCGACACCGTGATGAGATCCGAGCACGTGTCACCGGTGCAATAGCCCGCATCGCAGGCGTCGGCGCACTCTCTGGACTGGATGCCCTCGGTGACGAAGCAGATCTCGCGGGTGGTTCCGTCGCAGGACGAGGCGCCGGGCGGCGCGCAGGCGACTTCGGTCGCGGTCAGAGTCACCTCGACGGGGGCGATCTGGTCGGCGTCGGTGGGCTCCAGGATGAGGTAGTAGTCGAGGCCGGCGGCCGTATAGAAGGTGTGTGTGTCGTTGGTCAGACACGCCAGCGCGCTATCGGCGCTCTCACAGTCGGCGGTGCGGATTTCATAGCCGAAGCCCACGCCGCTATTGAGCCCGAGCTCGATCTTCGCGGCGTTTTGTGTCCGGAACTTGATGGCGCCTTCGGGGACATCGGATGCGCCGCAACCGGTCTGCAGGCTGTCGGTCCTGCCCTCCATGCGCAGGTTGACCGTGGTGCTGGTGCCGTCGGTGCCGAGCAGACCCAGATCCCGCGGGATGTCGCAGGCGTCCGCCGAGCTGACTGGGACGCACGCGCCGTCCAGGCACTCCTCACCGCCGTCGCACGTCACGCCGGCGCAGGGGCCGAGCGTCTGCCCGTCGTCGTCCCCGTCGGATGTCGTATCCGTCGAGGTGTCGTCGGTCGTGTCACTCACGGTGTCGGTTGTGGCGTCGGCCCCCGGCGTGATGCCGTTGTTATTCGGCTCCGGGTCATCCGAGCACGCGGCCAACGAGAGCGCGACGAGAACGACGGTGAGCAATCTCGTACCAACGCGTATCGATGTCTTCATGGCAGGTATCCCGCAATATAGTCCGACCGACGATCTCATCTAACCAGCGACGATAAGGAAGTGTAGCGGGTTCGACATGCGCGAAACAAGATATTCGACGAGGACCTGGCATGAGATCGGCACGGTAGGGCTTGATCTCGGGGCCCGTTCGTGCGATTCGCTGTGGGCGGTGGATGGAAATGAAGCCAGCCGCTCCGATGTTTAGGCCACGAGGCGCGCAGATGTCGCCTGAATGGCCGAACGACCGAATGGGCCCGAGCAACTACGGAAAAGCGACATGATCGAACCTCAGAAAGTCGTAAGTAAGCTCGAGTCGTCCCTCGAGGACGCACGGGTCGAGCTCCAGGACCTCACCGGCACGAAGGACCACTATCAAGTGCTGATCGTGTCGCCGGCTTTTCAGGGCAAGACGCTCATCAAGCGTCATCGCCTCGTGTACGCCGCGCTTGAGGACGAGATGAAAGGGCCGATTCACGCTCTGACGCTCGAGACATTCACGCCCGAAGAATGGGAATCCCAACAGGGGAGCTAGTGAAATATGAGTGACGAAAAAAAGAAGATTTCTCTGCCGATCGTCGGCGCCGAAAGTGACCAGGCGAGCACGCCCAAATCACGTGAGGAGGGCGGCGACATCAACTCGGAGATCCAAAAAGAGATCACCGAGAACAAGATTGTCCTCTACATGAAGGGCACGCCCCAGCAGCCGATGTGCGGATTCTCCGCGAAGGCGGCGGCGGTCGTGGCCTCCTACGGTGTGCCTTTCCACACGGTGAATATCCTCGAGGATCCCGAGAAGCGCCAGGGCATCAAAGACTTCGGCGATTGGCCGACCATTCCGCAACTCTACGTCGGTGGAGAGCTGCTCGGCGGATCGGATATCGTGTCGAAAATGCACGAGTCCGGCCAGCTCGAGGACGTCATCAGTGAGGCGTTCGGCGAGGCCTGAGTCCTCCGAGTAGGCGCGCTTGACATCATTGAGGCGTCTGTCTACTGTTCCGCACCTTCCAAACCCCGCTGCGCCAAGCAGCGTGGATTGGAGCCAAAGATTGGATTGAACTCACCCGTGCCGGCCGAGGATACTTCCGCGGCGCGAGTGTTCGTGTTTTCAGATTGAGCTAAAGACGAGAGAACCAAAGATGCCTGTACGTCTTCGAATGCAGCGCTTCGGCGCCAAGAAGCGCCCGTATTACCGTATTGTCGCCACTGACAAGCGTAATGCGCGCGACGGCCGTTACATCGAACAAATTGGAACCTACGATCCTCTCCAGGAGCCGCCGGCGATCCGTATGAACGTCGACCGGGTCAAGTACTGGGTCAACAACGGTGCGCAGCCGTCGAATACGGTGCGCTCGCTGATGAAGAAGCTCAAGCGAGGCCAGGGCGTCGACCTCTCGGAAGAGGGCGCCGACGAAGCCGCGCGGGCTGCTCGTCTCGAGAGCCGTAAGAAGCAAGTCGAGGCTCAGCGCGCGGAGGCCAAGAAGGCCGGAGCAGCCAAGAAGGCCAAAGAGGCCGAGGAAGCTAAAGAGGCCAAAGAAGCCAAAGAGGCCGAAGAAGCCAAAGAGGCCGAAGAAGCCAAAGAGGCCGAAGAAGCCAAAGA
>JBNJFZ010000085.1:0-23188 GCA_051747295.1 Myxococcota bacterium | reverse complement strand
GGGGGCGTAATTTATACCTCGTGTAGTTCCGTCTCGCCCTCGTCCGTCTTGGGACGGAAGACGTTGATCGGGATGCGCAGGTAAGCGACCTCGTTTTTGCTAGGCTTCGGCAGCTCGCCGGCGTCGATATTGACCTGGACGCTCTGGAAGAGCAGCGCCGGTGCATCGAGGGTTTCGTCGCGGCTCTCTCGGTCTTCGATGAACTGCTCTTTGGACTTGTCGGCCGGGAGCATCACGTTGTTGCGCTTCTGCTCTCCGACGGTTGTCTCGTACTCGAGCTCGCGTCCGCCGGGCTGATAGTCGTGCCCGACAAATAGCCGCGTATCGTCCGGGAGTTCGTACAGACGGTTGACCGACTCGTACATATCCTCGGCACTTCCCGCGGGGAAGTCACAACGCCCGGTACCCATATCGGGCATGAACATCGCGTCTCCCGTGAAGATGGCGTCCTCGATCTTGTAGGTCACGTCCGCCGGCGTATGGCCAGGCGTGTAAATGACCTCGATCTCGAGGGAGCCGGCCTCGACGACCTCGCCGTCGGCCAGGAGTTCATCGAATTGACGTCCGTCCGTCGGAAAATCCGCCGGGAGATCGAAGACGTCCTTGAACGTCTCCTGGACATCGGTGATGTGCTCCCCGACCGCCAGCTTGGCGTCCGGAAACTTCTCGAGGATGCGCTGGGAGCCGGACAGGTGGTCGGCGTGCGCATGGGTCTCGAGCACGTAGTGCAGGTTGAGCTCCTTGCCCTTGACGAAGTCGATGACCTCGTCGACGGACTCGGTCCAGGTCTTGGACGCTTTCGGCTCGTAGTCGAGCACCGGGTCGATGATCACGGCGTCGCGAGTGTCTTCGTCGTAGACCACGTAGGTCAGGGTGAAGGTGCGGTCGTCATAAAAGGTCTTGATTTCCATGATGCTTACCTCGTCGAAATGACTGATGAAGTGTGTAACGACATTGTAAAAGTTTATGTCGGAGGCTTCTCGCCCCGTCGCCCTTAACATGATGCAGGTAGTGTGCCATCCGATTAGCGGTCTCACACCCCGCCCAGAAGGGCGTCTGCGCGGGGTGTGGCCGCCAGGCGTCTCGACGCGTTTCAACGCGTTGTAACGCCGGTGAACGCCTCGCCATCAGTCAGCCTGGAGGCTGATCTTCTCGCCGACCATCGAGGAGTCGTTGTCGGCCTCCTCTGCCTTCTCGGCCGAGGTACGACTTAGCACATACTTGTCAAAGACCTGGTACAGAATCATACCGCCGACCATCGAGCCCACGAAGGTGAACGCGGTCGTGGTACCACTCCCGAGTGCGGTCAGCCCCGGACCGGGGCAATAACCTGCGAGGCCCCAGCCGACACCGAAGAGCCCCGCTCCGCCGACGAGTTGCCAGTCGATATCCGAGCGAGTCGGGATACGAAACTTGGCGTCGAAGAGCGGCTGCTCGCGTTTCTTCGTGGTGAACTTGAAGAGAACGAGGTTCACGAGCACTGCGCCGCCCATTACGAACGCCAGGCTGGGGTCCCAGTTTCCGAAGAAGTCGAGAAATCCAATAACTTTACCCGGTTGGGTCATGCCGCCGACGACCAGGCCGCCCGCGAAGATGAGACCGGCGATAAGTGAGATGAGATACTTCATTGGTTAACCTCCAATAAGGTTATAGATGAACACGGTTGCCGCACCAGTTGCCATGAAAGACGCGGTGGCGACCAATGAGCGAACCGAAAAGCGTGCCAGCCCGCATACACCGTGTCCGCTGGTGCATCCGTTGCCGAGGCGAGTGCCGAATCCAACCAGAAGGCCGGCACCGGCGACGACGAGCATCGAGCGCTGCGCGGAATCCGCAATCTCGAACCACTCGGGCTTGAACATGTACAGGCCCACGCCACCGCCGATGAGTCCGGCGATGAACATGGCCCTCCAGAGGAAATCTCCGGACTTGGGGAAAACGGCTCCTCGAAAGATGCCGCTGATGCCGGCGATGCGACCGTTTCCGGCCATCATCACCGCCGCAGACAGGCCGATGAGGATGCCTCCTATCGTCGACAGGATGGGCGTGAAATTCTCCATAATGCTTCTCCTTTGTTCTCTTCTATAAGAATGGCTCTCGCCTTCGTTGTGTTATGCCGACTCCACGAGCTGCTCTCTTCTTGTGGCGACTTCGATGAGCCGCTCGAAAGCTTCCCGGGAGCACTCTTGTTCAATGGCCAGAATCGCGCCCTCACGGATCACCGCCATGGACGCAGTATCGCCGAGGCCAAACCATCTTGCGGTATTCTCGGCGGCCTTCGGGTCCACCCGCGCGAGCCGCCATCGGCTCGGAAGCGGTGTGGTCTCCAGCAAGGCTTCTGCTCTCTCGAGGACGTCGGCCCCCTGGCCACAAAAGATGACCAGGTGGGGTTCGGCGCTGCCTCCCGGCATCAGCCGGGAGGCGTCCTCATCATTGGTGATTGTATCGAATGTGGTTGCAATACTCATATTTGATCCCTGTCGTAGGCTCCGCGCTCATCGTGGCTTCAGTAGGCCGGCTGCTCGGACGGATGCGTCGGGAACCCCGACTCATCGACCATCTCCGGCTCCACGTCTTCGTGAGGGGCCTGCTCGGGCGCCGCTGCTCCGGCGTCCTGCTCGTCCCAGTCGTCGACGTAGTCCTTTGCCAGCTCCATCGCTTCGTGCACCGACCGCTTGAAGTGATCGGCGCCGAGCTTGTCCCAGAGTCCCGAGCGGTGCATGACATCGCGGACCGGTCCTTTCGTCCCGGCGAAGTACAGCTCGATGCCGCGGTCTCGGTAGTCATTGGCGATCTGATGGAGCGCGGCGTCCGCCGACGCGTCGAGCTGGTTGATACTGCTGGCGTCGATGACCACCGCGCGCAGCTCGCTGTCCATCTTCTGCTCCTCTTCGCGGAGCGTCTCCTTCAGGAACGAGACGTTCCCGAAATAAAACTGTGAGTCGACGCGCAGGGCGAGCACGTGTGGCTCGGTTTGCGCGTCCGGATAGCGGTCGAGGTTCCGGTAGTGAGTCGTGCCCGGCAGCCGCCCGATGACCGCGTAGTGCGGACGCGTCGACCGGATGATGAACCACAGCAGCGAGGCACCGACACCGATCAGGATGCCTTCTTCAATACCCAGCGTGAGCGTCGCCACGAAGGTGATGGCCAGAATCGCCAGGTCGCCGCGCTTGACCTCCCACAGGTGCTTGACCTCGGGAACATCGATGAGCCCAAAGACCGCCGTCATAATAATGGCGGCGAGCACGGCCTTCGGCAGGAAGTAGAACAAGGGGGTCAACAACATCAGCGTCGCCCCGATGACCAGCGCAGTAATCACCCCGGCAAATCCGGTCTTTGACCCGGCTTGCTCGTTGACCGCCGTGCGCGAGAAACCGCCGGTGACCGGATAACCACCGAAGAACGCGGCGCCGATATTGGCAAATCCGAGCCCCACGAGCTCCTGGTTCGCGTCGATTTCATCCTCCTGGCCATATTTGGCCGCGACGCGCTTGGCGACCGCGATCGACTCCATGAAGGCGACCAGCGAAATCGTCACCGCCGTGGGCAGCAGCTGCATCATGGCATCCCACGAGAAATTCGGCATCGTCAGCCCGGGAAGCCCGGCCGGCACGTCTGCGACGATCGCGACGCTCGCAGCTTCGTTCAGCCCGAACGCCCAGACGGCGAGCGTACCGAGGACCACGACGGCCAGCGCGCGGGGAAACATCGGCTTCCACTTCTTGAGCGTCAGTAACAGGGCCACACTCACCGCGCCGATCGCGAAGGTGATCGGCTGGATGGACCCTAGCTGCTCGAACGCCTGGATCACGATCGTGTGGATGTGCTTGCTTCGCTCCAGATCGATGCCCAGCAGGTGCTTGAGCTGGCTGAACCCGATGATGAGCGCGGCTGCCGACGTAAACCCAGACAAGACCGGGTGCGACAGGAAATTCGTCAAGAAGCCCGCCCTGACGATCCCCATGCCGAGTTGCATGACGCCGACCATCAGAGCGAGTAAGACTGCATAACCGATATATGCTGCGGTGCCGCCGTCCGCGATAGCACCGACACCGGCTGCGGTAAGCAACGAGACCATCGCCACCGGCCCGACGGCCAGCTGACGCGATGTCCCGAACAATGCGTAGAGGACAAGTGGAACGGTCGAGGCGTACAGACCGACGATAGGCGGAAGCCCCGCCAACATCGCGTACGCCATGCCCTGCGGAATGAGCATGACCGCCGTGGTGAATCCAGCGACCAGATCCCCCTTGAGGGCATCACGGTCGTACTCCTGAATCCACCCCAGGGCGGGTATGATTCTCTTTAGCTTTTCCAAGGCTTCTCCTGCTGCCTTATCACTTACAAACATAGAGTGGGACTCACCTCGGGGTGAGCCTCAGCTGTAGACATTCGTAAGACGATGCAGGGGTTGTGCCAGCCCGCAAAGAGCCGCCAAATTCGCCTCGCTAAGGGCCTGAGCCCCCTCCGTTGGCAACGCACGCCAAGAATGTTTCAGGATGTTAAGAGCAGATGAAACGCCCTGTAACGCGGTGGGTCCGACTCAGGCGTTCGGACGCTCTTCTCGCGCTCCGGGCACCGACTCATCGTCCAAACCCTCGATGATCCGGAACCCGACGCCGTGGACTGTCTCGATCGGTTCGGCACCGAGCTCATCGAGCTTATTGCGGATTCGTCGGACGTGGCTGTCGATCGTGCGCTCGCTGACGATCGTGTGATCCTCGTAGGCCTTCTCGATGATCTCCTGGCGAGGAAACACGCGATAGGGCTTGCTCATCAGCGTGCGGAGAATGCTGAATTCGGTCTTGGTCAACTTGACCTTCTCGCCGCTCCAGTAGGCCTCGTGGCGGTCCAGATCGAGCCGCAGCCGCCCGCAGATCAGCTCGTTCGCGTTGTCGTTTGCCGGTTGCGGCGCTCGCTCGGTTCGCCGGAAGACCGCATGAATGCGCGCGGACAGCTCGCGCGGGTCGAAGGGCTTGGGTATGTAGTCGTCGGCTCCGAGTTCGAGCCCGAGGATCCGGTCTATCGGCTCCCCTCGACAGGAGAGGAAGACGATCGGGACCTGGGACATCCTGCGAATCCGGCGACAGACCTCCTTTCCGTCGATATCGGGGAGCAGGACGTCCAGGATCACCAGATCGGGATCACCCTCTTCGAACGCCTCGAGCGCCATCTCGCCGCTGGCGACAGCCTTCGGTTCGTATCCTTCCTGCCGAAGCGTTAGTTCGATGACGGCTCGAACGTCGGGGTCATCGTCTACGACGAGTATAGTTCGAGCCATAGTCAAATCTCCTCGTCGACGCGCCGCTGCGGTAGCTGGCACCTCGAGCCGGGAGCTCGGGTGATAGTTGCCTGACTTCTGAGGTGAGGTTGCAGTTTACCACGACATCTAACAGTTCTAAACACCGGCCAACAAACGACTCAGGGTGATCGCAGAGTCGCTGGCGTTGAAACGTGCTACGCCCATCTGGAGCTTTTACTCAACAACCGCAGCAGCTGTGAGTGAACTTCTGCCCCCCGACCGGAGCGCCGGAGGCGCGCAGATCGGGTTTGCGCCCCACCCCTCCATGGAGGAAGGAGGAAAGAAGGTGGGAGGAAAGAGATGAGCTCGCGAGCGCTCGTGAGGTAACTCGTCCATGCCACCGAAGATCGGCTTCTATGGCGTTTCTAAGAGGGGTGGGCCGTTTAGAACGGCACGAGAGCGCGATTAAAAATCGCATTCCGACCTGGGCGCTGCCACCGCGTGCGGCCACGATGGCCGCACGACGAGTCTTGGCCATGGAGCCCAAGCTGACTTTGCGACCGCCCTGCGAATCAAGTACAGCGCGTCGGCCTATATGTTACTGGGGAATTGCGTCCTGGAGCTCCCGGAGCAACTGGGTGAGCTCTCTGGCGCGCTCATCGGAAGTCAGCGCTTCACCACGTGTCACGTGTGGCTCGAGTAATGACTCGATCCCGGCGGCCGCGGAGGTGATGCCCGGAAATCCGTACGTCGCGCCGGATCCGGCCATCTCATGGGCCATCGCGTGTAGCCTCTGCACGGCGTGCGAGTCCGACCGAGCTTGCTCGAGCCAGCCGTTCGCCACCTCAACCCGATCGCGACACCGGTTCAGATACTTCATCCGAAGCGCATTTAGCTTGATCTCGAAGTCCGACTCGGAGTCACTCATGGTGCTGGCTCCATAAACTGCGAGTTAGCGCCCGCAACGCTTCGAGCGTCGCGCGCCGAGTGGGATTCGAAGAGGGAGGGAGTTCCGGCTGGAGACAACAAAAAAGCCCGCCCTGGTCGGGCGAGCCTTCGAGTGCGGAAGAGAGGACTCGAACCTCCACGGGCTTTAAGGGCCCACCAGATCCTTAGTCTGGCGCGTCTACCAATTCCGCCACTTCCGCATATGTCCAAAACGAGGCGCGAGCCCCGTTGGGAGCGACGTTTATAGGGATGGGCTGCGGGCGTGTCAACAAGAAATCACGCGCCTCGAGCCCATCCCTGCAGTCCGCCTATCAGACTCCGTCGAACAGTTCTTCGCCCTCGCGAAGGATATCGATGTAGCTGATGATCCCGACGAGGTTTCCGCGAATCGGATCGACGACCGGGAGCGCCCCGATCTTGTGATCGATCATCAGGCGGATGACCTCGGTGATCTCCTCGGCCGGGCCGACCGACATGACATCGCCCTGCATGATGTCGCTGACGGGCGCGTCGCCGCGATCGTTATACGTGTCGGCGTTCTCGAAGTTATTCATCAAGGGCAGCGAGTAGCTGCGCAGGTCGCGGTCGCTGAGCATGCCGATCAGCTCGTCATTCTCGTCGACCACCGGCAGGTGGCGCACGTCGAGCTCGAAGAGTCGATTGAACGCGTCGGTTACGCTGGCCGTCACGTCGATCTTTTCGGGCGCGGCTGTCATCAGGTCTTCAACTTTCATCGGATGTTGTCCTCGTGCAGTAGAGTCTCAATGGGAGCGCCCGCGCGCAGTGGCAAGGGCGTTCACGATCATTCGCAAGTTAAGGTGCAGCCGGCTGGATTCAAGCCGGATCGCTCAAATAGCCGGTCTGGCGACCGAGCGAGGTTTTCGTGATGGTCAGTCGTACAGTGATTCGATCTCGTCGGAGTACTTCTCGTCGATGACCCGGCGCTTGACCTTCTGGGTCGGCGTGAGCTCATCGGTCTCCTGAGACCAATCATGCGGCAGAATCTCGAAGCGCTTGATGGTTTCAACGCGGGCGAGCTCCAGGTTGGCCGCCTCGACGCCCTCTTCGACGTACCCCCGAAAGCCGTCGTGCGTGGCGAGTTCCTCGGGGTCGGTTGGCCAACCGCGCTCCTCGGCGACGGCCGGTGCGCGCTCCGGGTCGATGGTCACGAGTGCGGCGAGGTATTTGCGGCGGTCGCCGATGACGGCGGCTTGCCCGATGCCATCGATCTTTCGGAGCAGCTTTTCGATCTTCTGAGGCGCGATATTCTTTCCGCCCGCCGTAATGATCAGGTCCTTCTTGCGGTCGGTGATGTACAGAAAGCCGTCTTCGTCGAAGCGACCGATATCACCGGAGTGGAGCCAGCCATCGACCAGCGTCTCATCGGTTTCATCGGGCATCTTATAATAGCCCCTGAAGACGTTGCGGCCCTTGACCAGGATCTCGCCGTCATCGGCGATCTTGACGTCCACGCCCGGGATCGGCAGGCCGACCGAGCCCATCCGCGTCTTGCCCGGCTCCAGGTAGTTGCAGGTCGTCGGCCCGCAGTCCTCGGACTGCCCGTAGATCTCGCGGACGATGATGTCGAAGGACATGAAAAACTCGAGGACGTCGATGCCGATCGGCGCCGCCGCACTGACGGCGATGCGCAGCCGGTCGAAGCCCAGCTTCTCCTTGAGCTTGTTGAACACCAGTCGCTTCGCCAGCCCGTACTGGACCTTCAGACTCCCCTGAGGCTCGCCGTACTCGATGATGTCCTGGCCGGCTTGCTTGCCGACGTGCTGCGCCCAGTTGAGCAGCTTGAGCTTCACGCCGGTGGCCTCGTCGAGGCGATTCTCCAGGGCAGCCTTGAACTTCTCCCACACCCTCGGCACCCCGAAGAAGACCGTCGGCCGCGCGACCTCGATGGCCTCGCGCACCTTCGCGATGTCCTCGGCGAACCAGATCGGATAGCCAAACGTCGCCGCCAGGTGGATCGTGAACATCTGCTCCGCGATATGCGACAGGGGCAGATACGAGACCATGCAGTCGTCTGGCTCCATCCCGCCGACGATCACCTGCGCCTGCGACGCGGTAAACGCCAGGTTGTCGTGCGTGAGCATCACGCCCTTGGGCGGGCCTGTCGTGCCGCTGGTGTAAATCATCGTCCCGAGATCATCCAACGCGATATTCTCGACGCGCTCTTCGACCTCGCTCAGGTGTGTGCGACCCTCCTCCATGAAGTCGTCGAACGAGATGACCATCTCGTCGTCGACCTCGTCGGCCTCGTTCATCATCACGATCAGGCGCAGGTACTCGAGCTCGTCGCGCTTCTCGTCGATCTTCTTCCACTGCTCCCGGTCTTCAGCCACGATCAGCGGCGCCTCGCAGTGGTTCGCGATATACGCGACCTCCGAGGGCGAGTTCGTCTGATAGATGCCAACGGGAACGACCCGAGCGATCATCGCGCCCATATCCGAGATGACCCACTCCGGGCAGTTGTAGCCGATGATACATATCGACTCTTTGACCCCGATGTCGTGAGCGATCAGTCCCCCGGCGAACATGCGGCATTTCTTGCCGTAATTCGCCCAGTTCATGTATTTCCATTTACCTTCGCGCTTGGCCCATAGCGCCGGCTTTCCAGCCTGTTCCTCAGTCTTTTTGAGAAAACGGTCGACAATCGTGTCCCGAGTCAAGGCAGTCCTCCAGGAGGAAAGAGGTGTAAGTAGCGGCGTCCATTTTGTAATCGAACGAGCCTACAGCGTAAAGCCTGAAGGTCGTCCTTTAGCCGTGAGGCTCAGCAGATCGCCGCTGACCGGCGGTCAATCCAGCAGCGACACCAGCCCGTAGCTCTCCATCAGCGCCTTCCGCTTGCGCGCCCTCAGGTGTCGACGCCGCGCCTCTTCGGTCATGCGCTGCAGGTGCGGGGCATGTTCCTGCTCGAGCTTTTTCTCCAGCCGCTCGCGCTCGTCGTCGGCGAGCGCCTCGAAATACGCCGCCACCAGCGCGTCCTCGACGGCCGCCAACTCCTCGAACGGATTCGAGACCGCGTCGTCCATCAGCTCGCGAACCTGGCGCCACGCCTCGCGATAGACCTGCCTGATGGCCTCGCTGCGTGCGTCCTTGCCCGCGGACTCGATGCTCGCGAGTGCGTCCTCGAGCAACGGTTGAGGGCTCCCGGCTCTCCCCGCCCCACCGGCCTCACCCTCGGCCTCATCCTCGGCCTCGGACGACTCGTCGTCGGACGCCTCCTGCTCGGGCGACTCGGTGTGCGCCCCGGCACTCCCGGCCCGCACCCGCTCCAGGTGCGAGTCGATCCACGGGCGGCACGCGAAGACGTTTCGCGGCGGGTCGTCGTCGGGCATCTGCTCGACCGCCTCGGCGATCGCCCGGCAGACCATTCGAGCATCGACGCCCTCCGCGCGCAGCCGATCCAGGTACTCGATATCTCGCCCCCCCAACATCACACCGCGTCCGGTCAGCTGCGTGAAGAAGATCTGAATCGTATCGAAGAAGCTCAGGTTGTCCGCGTCGAAGTGCGACATGGTTCAATCGCCTCGAAGCCGCTTCGCCAGGAGTGTGTAGCGATGTCTCGCACGGTCGTTTTGCACCGCGATCTCCACGGCACGCTCGCTGCCGACCAAAATCACGAGCTCTCGCGCTCGCGTGACCGCCGTGTACAACAAATTGCGCTGCAACAGCACGTAGTGTTGCGTGACGACCGGCATGATGACGACGGGATACTCCGAGCCCTGCGCTTTGTGGACGGTCACCGCGTAGGCCAGCATCAACTCGTCGAGATCGACCTTCGGATACGTCACCTCGCGCCCGTCGAAGTCGACGACCAACTCCTCGTCGTCCGTATCGATCCGCGCCACACGACCGATATCGCCGTTGAAGACATCGCGCTCGTAGTTGTTGCGCGTCTGCATGACCTTGTCACCGACGGTCCACTTTTTGGATCCCCGCACCAACTCGGGGCCGCCGCCGTGGAACTCGGCCTGGAGCGTCTCGTTGAGCGCCTCGCACCCGACGTCGCCGCGGTGCATCGGCGACAATATCTGAACCTCGTCGATGGGGTCGAATCCAAAGGCATCCGGGACGCGCTCGGTCACGAGCTGGACGATCCTCTCGCGCGCCAGTTGCGGCGACTCTGCCGAGATCGTGTAAAAATCGACCAGCTCCCCGCCCCCTCGCGAGGGCACCACGGGCATCAACCCCCGGTTGATGCGGTGAGCGTTTTGGACAATCGTCGACTCCTGGGCCTGCCGAAAGATCTCGGTCAACCGCACCACTCGGACCGTCTCGCTGACGATGATGTCCGCCAGAACGTCCCCCGGGCCGACGCTCGGCAGCTGATCGACATCGCCGACGAGCAGCAACCGGGTGCCCGAATCGAGGGCTCGCACCAATGCGTGCATCAGGTACGTATCCATCATCGACGCCTCGTCGACGATGACGACGTCGGCCTTGAGCGGCGTCTCCTCATTGCGCGTGAATCCGCCATCGTTGGGCGCGAACTCCAGGAGTCGATGAACCGTCCTGGCGTCGACGCCCGTGGCCTCACTCATGCGCTTGGCGGCCCGCCCGGTGGGCGCGGCCAGCGCCAGCTTCTGGTTGAAGTGGCCGGCGAGCTCGCAGACGGCCCTGATAATCGTGGTCTTACCCGTGCCGGGACCACCGGTGACCACCGCCACGTTGTCCTTCCAGATCGACAGCGCTGCCTCGCGCTGCTGGGAGGCGAGCTCGATGCCCATCTCGTCTTCGATCTCTTCGAGTTGGCCGGTCAGGCTCGTAAAATTCAACAAGCCGCCCGACGCGATAACCCGCCTCAGGTGCTGTGCCACACCCGTCTCTGCGCGGTGTGCCGCCTCGCGGTAGACCGCCGGCGCCGGCGAGCGCGGCTGCGGCTCCAGTACGATCTTGTCGTCGGCCTTCAGGCTCTCGATGGCCGCGCCGAGCATATCCTTCGGCACCTCGAGCAGCTCGACGGCGCCGTCGCGGAGCTCGTCGAGCGGCAGGTACATGTGTCCATCGCTGTGCGCCTGACGCAGCACGTACAGCAATCCGGCTCGCAGCCGCGCGAGCGAATCGCGCTCCAGCCCCGCCTCCAGCGCGATCGAATCGGCGATTCGAAACCCGATGCCCCGAATATCCTCGGCGAGCTTGTACGGGTTCTCCCGCACGATCTGGATCGAGCGGTCGCCGTAGCGCTTCCATATCTTCGCGGCGTACGTCGGTGAGACGCCGTGCGACTGCAGAAACACCATGACGCTTCGGACCTGCCGCTGCTCATCCCAGGCCTTGCCGATCTTCTCGGCGCGCACCTTCCCGATGCCCTCGACCTCCCGAATGCGCCCCGGCTCCGCGTCGAGCACATCCAGCGTATCCTCGCCGAATTTGTCGACGATGCGCTCGGCGAGTACCGGGCCGATCCCGTCGACGAATCCGCTGGCGAGGTACTTCTCGATCCCCTCGCGCGTCGTCGGCGGCACCACGCGCATCGACTCGATCCGAAACTGCCGCCCAAACTTTGGGTTGTTCTGCCACTCACCGGTCACTTCGACCGACTCACCCGGCCGGGCCGACATGATATTGCCGACCATCGTGACCGTCCCTCGCCGGCCTTTGACGTCGAGATCGCACACGGCAAACTCGCCGTTGTCGCTCTCGAAGCGAATGCGGTCGAGCGTCCCCTTCAATACGGTCTTGTCGTCGCGGCCCGGGGCACTGGACTGGTTGTTCTGACGTCCACGCATGCCCGCTAGGCTAACACGTCGACTCGAGTCGGTCAGCGCGTTTCTCTCGACATCTAGCGTGGAAGCGTTAGTGTATGGGCGCGGCGCAACCCTTTTCTTCGCCACCGATGGCTCGGGGAATCAGCAGCCTCATCGATGTGTTGCTAGAACTGAACTGAATCGGTGCATGTTTTCGCGCCGCCCAAACTTTGAATTGCGTAGCCGCGGACCTTTTCGTGGCGAATGACAAATGAGGTGAACCATGGCTTCGGCCTGGGCGCTAATCGAAAGCGAGGGCAACCTACTTTTCATCCGACGGTCTCTGGACGTCGGCCGTGGCGGCCAGTGGTGTCCGCCGGGCGGCACGATCTGGAAGAACGAATGGCCGGAGGTCGCCGCCGTGCGCGAGTCCTTCGAAGAGACCGGGCTGCGGGTCACCGTCAATCGCCCCGTCGCCAAATTCGAATCGGCCTGGTACTTCCTGTGTTCGCTGAACTCGGAGCGCGAGGACATCAACCTGCGCGCTCAGGAGTGCATCGACGCACGTTGGGTACGCCCCAGGGAAATACTCGGCCTGGGTACTGTGATGGATCTACGCAGGATCATCCCGTTGCTCGAGATCTCGGGGTTCCGCCCGCCGAATATGCCCAGTGGACTGGAACCGGCCGTTCCCGAGCAGCTCTTCTAGAGAGGTAGCGCCATGCAGGGACGAATCGCCTGGCCACCCTTCACGACCAATATCAAGATCACCCTCGGCGTGCTCGTCGTCCTCTTTCTGGTGAGCCTGCCGGAGGGTGTCTACGAGTTGATCAGCCAGTACCTGCTGCTGTCGCGCGACTCCATCGTCGGCGACTATCAGGTCTGGACCGTATTGACTTACGCGCTGTTCCACCACGACTTCGGCCACATCCTGTTCAACGGCTTCGCCCTGTGGATGTTCGGCAGCTACGTCGACCAGATCTGGGACTCGAAGCGCTTCTGGACCCACAGCCTGCTGTGCGCGCTCGGCGGTGGAGTCGTCGTCGTCCTCTCGCAGTTGGTCTTCGGGCTGAGCGTCCCCACGCTCGGCTATTCGGGCGCAGTCATGGGCCTGATCGCCGCGTTCGCCTGGTACAACTGGAACCGCCGCATCAACCTGTTGTTCTTTCCGATGACCGGCAAGATGATGCTGCTATTGTTCCTGGGCATCGATATCTTCATGGTCGTCATCGCCCGCCAGCCGGTCAGCATCGCCGGCCACCTCGGCGGCATGGCCACCGGCCTGCTTCTCGTGACCGACTACTGGCGCCCCACCAAGCTCAAGCAGCTCTTCCACCGATGGAAGACCAGGCGAAATATCAAAGAGGTCTCGAAGAACCCCGACCGAAAGCGCAACGGAAAATGGGTCAATTGACACGGCGGTGAGGTTGATCATCTGGCTTCCCCTCCCTACACTGCTTCAAATCTATATACGGGCGTGCTGCGGAATCTCTCCGCGGCCCGCCCGTTTTTGTACAAATATACGAATTGCGAACCACTTCCCCGTCCAGACGAATATAAAATGACCGAACCCAAAAGACTCGAAATCACCCGGGAGCTCATCGAGCGACTCCCCAAGACCGACCTCCACGTCCACCTCGACGGCAGCCTGCGGCTCGAGACGATCCTCGACCTCGCCGAAAAACAGGGCGTGAAGCTCCCGAACGGCGCGGACACGCCCAAGAAACTCGCCAAAGAGATCCACATGGGCGAGGTCTGCGAGGACCTCACGGACTACCTCAAGGCGTTCGATGTGACGCTGAGCGTGCTCCAGACCGAGGAAGCGCTCTACCGCGCCGCCTTCGAGCTGGGTGAAGACGCCGCAAAAGAGGGCGTGCGCTATATCGAGGTGCGCTACTCCCCGCTGCTCCACACCCAGAACGGGCTGTCGTTCCCGGTCATCGTCGAGGCCGTCGCCGAGGGGCTGCGCGAAGCGAAGCGTCAATACGGGATCATGAGCGGCCAGATCATCTGCGGCATCCGCCATATCACCCCCGAGTCGTCGCTGCGACTCGCCGAGTTGTGCGTGGCGTTCAAGAACAAGGGCGTGGTCGCGTTCGACCTGGCTGGCGCCGAAGCGGACAACCCGCCGAAGGACCACCGCGACGCGTTCTACCTCATCCGCAATAACAACGTGAACCTGACGATTCACGCCGGCGAGGCCTACGGCCCCGAGAGCGTGCACCAGGCGATTCATATGTGCGGCGCCCACCGCATCGGCCACGGCGTGCGGCTGCGTGAGGACGGTGACCTGCTCAACTACGTCAACGACCATCGCATCCCGCTGGAGATGTGCCCGACGTCGAACGTCCAGACCCGCGCGTGCGATGACTTCGAGAGCCACCCGCTGCCGTTCTACCTGTCCTACGGACTGCGCGTGACCATCAATACCGACAACCGCCTCGTCACAGACACGACGATGACCGAGGAATTCTGGCGCTGTGTCGAGTACTACAACCTGAATATCGGCGACCTTCGCAAGCTGATGATCAACGGCTTCAAGTCCTCGTTCATGCCGTACCGCAAAAAGCGCACCGTCACAGCGAAGGCGTGCGCGGAGTTCGACAAGATCGTGCGAGAGTTCGAGGAAACTCAGGACGCCACGGCCATCTACAATCCGCGCGTGGCCCAGGAAGTCGCCCTGCAGCGGCTCTCCGCCGACGCGACCCAGCCGACGAGCGACGTGCAGATCGACCGCTATACGTCGGCCCGCTCGAGCGACAAGAGCGACCCGCCGCGAGGCGCCGACAAGCAGGACAAGGCCGCGCAGCTCAACGACTCGGAAGTCACACAGGAAGAGACGGCGTAAGGTGATGCGCTCATCCTGAGCGCATCTGATCGGGCATCGCGGGGCATGCGGGCAGGATGCCCGCATGACGAAAAAACCGCTTATACCAATCGCGCAACGAGGGACACCATGTCAGTCAACTTCCAGGCCGTCGTACTCGCCGCGGGCAAAGGCACCCGCATGAAATCGGAGCGCCCGAAGGTCCTGCACGAGGTCCTCGGCCGCCCGATGATCGGCTGGGTCGTCCAGTCCGCCATCGAGGCCGGGGCCGAGCGCGTCGTCTGCGTGCTTGGATACGGCCGCGACGAGGTCGAAGCGTGGCTGCGCGACAACGTCGACGAAGATAAGATTGAGATCGCCATCCAGGAAGAGCAGCTGGGCACGGCTCACGCCGTCTGGGCGGCACGCGAGTGGCTCGAGGGCGAGGATACGCCCAAGTTCACGGCCATCCTGTCGGGCGACGTGCCGAATATGGACGCCGAGACGATGACGGCGTTCTTCGAGCGTACCCAGAACCAGCGCGTCCCGCTGGGTCTCGTGACGGCGGTACTGGACGACCCGGCAAAGTACGGGCGCATCCTGCGCGACGCCGATGACGAGGTCACCGGCATCATCGAGTACGCCGACGCGACGCCGACCCAGCGCGACATCGACGAGATCAACGCCGGCGTCTACTTCGCGAAAACGACGTTCCTCGAGGAGTACCTGCCGATCATCTGCGAGGGGCCAGCCAATACCGCGCAGGGCGAGTATTACCTGACGGATATGGTGGCGATGGCGGCCGAGCATACGGGCGCGTTCGGCTGGCAGGTGCCCGAGTTGCGCACGATTCAGGGCGTGAACACGCGAGCTCACCTGGCCGAAGCGACCGCATTCGCCCGGGAGCGCATCAATCGACGGTGGATGGAGGACGTGGGCGTGACGATGATCGACCCCAGGCAAACCTATATTGAACCCAGCGTGGAGCTCGCCCAAGACGTCACGCTGTACCCGGGCGTCCACCTCAAGGGCGACACGCAGATCGGCAGCGGTGCCACCGTCGAAAACGGCACCGTCGTGACCGACAGCCACCTGGCCGCCAACTGCCACATCAAGGCCAATTGTTACATCACTGACGCGAAGGTCGGCAGCGAGACGGCCGTGGGGCCGATGGCCCAGCTGCGCCCCGGCGCGGACATCGGCGTGGGCTGCAAGGTCGGCAACTTCGTGGAGGTCAAGAAATCGCGCATGGAGGACGGCGCCAAGGCCGGCCACCTGACTTACCTGGGCGACGCGCATATCGGGGCCGAGACCAACGTCGGCGCCGGCACCATCACCTGCAACTACGACGGCGAGAACAAGCACAAGACGATCATCGGGGAGCGGTGCTTTATCGGCTCGAATACCGCGCTGGTCGCGCCGGTCGAGCTCGAAGACGACGCCTACGTCGGCGCCGGCAGCACCATCACCGACGACGTGCCCTCCCGCGCGCTCGCCGTCGCCCGGGGCCGGCAGCGCAATATCGAGGGGTGGAACGACGATAGGGAGTAGGGAGTAGGGAGTAGGGAGTCTTGGCGCGCAGGCTGGCAGCCTGCCTCCATGACTCCGTCGCACATTGGAATACATCGGGGCGTTGCGAGGCTTGCAAGTATTGTAACTTGCTGGTCTTTCGCAGGGATTGCCGATGTACAGATTCGCCATAGCCTTCGCCGTCCTGGCGCTTCTCTCCCTCGGCGTTCCACACCTGGCGCACGCCGACGACAGCAAGCATTTCGAGCCCGGCCATCTGGCGATGCCGACGCCGTCGGCGCGCGCCACGTTGTCGGTCGACCAACGTCAGTTGAAGGTCGAGCACGGCGAGGTGGCGCTGAAGCTGTGGGTGCACAACCCGACCCGACGTGATATCCAGACCACCCTGAACATGCCACTGGTTGGCGCAGCCGAGCACGACTCCGCGGCCGATGCACGCCAAGCATTCCAGAAGAACTACAGCAGCCTCTCGATCACCCATGACGACGAGGCTCGGTCGTTTCGAACGCCCGTCTCCAAGAGCCGCGGCGAGCGCAGATTGAGCGTCGAGTGGAGCGCGACGTTCCCGGCCCACCGCACCGTCGAAATCACGGTCACCTACCCCTTCCTCTTCGAGCGTCACGAATTCGACCAGACCGAATCGTGGTCGTTCCAGCTCCCCGGCGCCGCATCGAACGCCTGGGCCGGCCGCGTCCACTACAGCAGCTTTAGATTCTGCGACTCCACGATTGTCGGCCGCATCGGAGATTTCGGCGGCGACACCCGCGCCTGGAACTCGCTGTATCCGGAGTACTTCCGCGACTACGCGTTCACGATCCGCCCGGAACGCTTCCGCCTGGGCCGCTACGGCAAGTGCATGCTGTGGGAGACCGAGGACCAGAGCCCGAACGGCGAGCCTGCCAGCTTCGAGGTGGGAATGTCGAAGCGCTGGGAGAAGCTCACTCCGTTCGTGCCGCCGGGCGTCGAGGACGAAGACATCTTCCTGGTCCGAACGTGGTGTGCGGGCGGCTCGTCCGCGGCCGCCTCGATGTGGAGTCGCGAGCATCTGGCCGCTCGGGTTGAACTGACCTCGAAACGGCTCGACGACGATGCGGTTCAGGAGGCGACCTTCGCCGCCCTCGAGCGAGCCCACGGTGGGGCGAGCGCCGACCAACTCGACACCTACTGGAGCAAGCTCCCCTCCCATATCCGGCACCGAGCGCGCATCCGCGTACTCGAATACCTGAAAGCGTATCTCGGAAAACGCACCGATAGCCCGGTCGATACCGACTTCGCCCGGGCATGCACCGGCAACGTCGACAGCTCGGTCGCCCCCGCCGCCACCACGGTCGAAAACCGCAAGCTGGTCGACGCCATGCTCGCCCAGGAACGCGCCGCGTTTAGCTCGGCGTGGCGAGCGATCGACGAGAAGTACTAGCAAGCTGATGGCGTAGAGTGCGAGATTTCGGGCATCTCCATCTCGACGGCGGCTGGAGACCGGAGATTAAGGCGCGTTCACGTTAAACGATGTGGATCTTGGCATCTCTCAACTCCAGCCAGGGACACCTCGCGAGCAGATAGTTGTGTTTGAGGTTACTCGGACGCCGCGTCGGGCGGGCAGACGACCGTCTCTTTGCTGCCCACCGCGAAGTCGACCGTCGACGTATACTCTCCGCCGCCCTCGTACTTCTGAATGATGCTGATATCGAAGACGTGGCAATTCCCAGACTCCTTACGCCTAACCAGCGCCTTGGCCGGAACCGAGCGGCTCACCGGCACGCCGGTGACCTCGTTCTGGCTGATCGACCAGTCTTTCGCGGTCGTCACGACGTCGAGCGGCTCTTCGTTCGGCCACTTTTGAGCGATGCGCTCGAGCGTGCTCTCGCGGAGCTCCTCCTGGGCCGGATGCTTGGGCTCGGGCATCTCGACCGCCGCGTCTCCAAGTGCGCTCGCCAGAGTCTGCTTGTCGGGGATGACCAGCGTGAAGCTGCCACTGGAGACCTCGAAGTTGTTCGGGTCCCCCTGGAAGACATGGCACTCGGCTTCTGCGTGTAGGGTGATCTTATTTTCGCCGACATCGAGCTTGGGGAGCACTTCGCTCTTGAATGCCTGTTCGAACTCGCGCTCTTCATCGCCCGCTTCGAGGGGCCCCTCACCCACGCCGGTTATCGACTTGTCGTAGGGGACCATCGCCATCCAATCGTCGAAAGCTTCGGCACTGTAGTAGGCGATCGTCCCGGTCACCCAGTCCTCGCGCGGCTCATCACCGACCTGAATACGGATGATCTGGCGGTGCTGAGAGTTCATCCGGTCGTAGCATTCAGTCCCCCGCTTTCGGAACTCGTTGCCCAGCGAGTCCTCGAGCCACTGACGCATGTAGATGGGCTCATCCAGCGTAAACGAGTCCTCGTACTCGACCTCAGCAAAATTCTCACGGGTGATCGGCTCGGTCGCAAAGACGAACTCGCCGGCGTTTTCCTTGTGAGCCTCTCCCAGGTACCCCTCGGTTTCGACCGGCTCGATGCTTTTCTTCTGTTCCGTGGCCGAATCATCCCCGTTGATCGTGCTCATGACCTGGCTGCAGCCCGGTAGCAAGAGTAACGCGGCGAGCGACACGCCCACTAGCGTGGTCGCTCCGATGTGCTGACGAATTGCTCGAGCCGAATCCATACGTCGATTCATGAATATTTCCTCTGCAGGCGCCGGTATCGGTCGGGACCGCATGTAAATGGACCAAATGGCAAATTGGACAGGACGCCGAGCCATGAGAGTATTGACCATAGACGACACCCGGGCGCAGCATATCCCAGATTTAGGGGCCCCGAAAGGACCAATATCGGACTCGAGCCCGTCTGCTTTGTGCACTGGGGCCACTGACCGCTCCCGATCACGCGAACGCCGAAGTGGCCCGGCGGCTTCGTGTAAACCTGCGGGGCACGGGTACCAATATCGACCATCATGCCAGGGAGATGACAGTGATTGGGCGTGCTAACCATCGCTTCCCGATTGCCTGCTCGGCCCCGTTAACACCCCAACCCCCGCCCTGCGACCTTTCTAAGAGGGGTGGGGCGTTTAGAACGCCGCGAGAGCAGGATTTCGGTGGCCACGCAATTCTCAGAACCAGCACACCTACCAGGGACCCGCTCTCCTACATCTCCCACATCTCCTACTCACCCTCCCTCAACAAGCTAAACGGCTTCGTATCTGGCTCATCAAACCCCGCCGACTCCACCAGCTGCGCCTGCGGATACGTGCAGTACTGCGCCGCCAGAAGCGCCGATGGCCGCCCGTTGCCGCTCTTTTTGACGCCGCCAAACGGCAGGCGGCTCGACGCCCCGCACGTCGAGCGGTTCATGTTGAGCACGCCGGCCTTCAGGTCGTAGCCGAGTTCGTCGAAGCGCTCGCGATCCTCGGTGAACACGCTCATCGCGAGCCCGAATTCGGTCGCGTTCGCCACGTGCGCGGCCGCTTTGTCGCTGTCGACCACATAGATCACCACATCCGGGCCGAAGAGCTCGCGCCCCTGGTGGCTGCCCGTCGCGTTGACCTCGCTGGCCAACCACACCGCTGGCTTCACGTAGTAGCCCTCGAGGTCCTCGCGGGCCGCGCCGCCCTCGACGATCACGTCCAGTCGACTGCCCTCGTTGTCGTCCTGCGCCTCGAGGAACGCCTCGTACGCCGACTTCGTGGCCAGCGGCCCCATGAACGCTTCTTCGTCGAGCGCGTCACCGGTTGTCACCCGCTCGGTCATTTCCTCGAACGCCTCGATGAACTCGACGGCGATCTCCTTGCGCACCACGACGCGGCTGGTCGCGCTGCAGCGCTGGCCGGTTGTCATATAAGACGCGTATGCGATCTGATGGACGGCCTGCTCGATGTCAGCATCGTCGAGCACGATGGAGGTGTTCTTGCCGCCCATCTCGAGCGCCAATTGCTTCCAGTAGTGGCGCGACGTCGCCTCCTTGATGCGCATCCCGGTCTCCCACGAGCCGGTGAACAACACGCCGTTGACCCCTTCGGACTCCGCGACCGCCGCGCCGACCTCGCCGGGCCCCTGGACCAGGTTGATGACGCCGTCGGGCAGCCCGGCCGCCTCGATACACTCGAAATAGATCTGCATGCAGCCGGGCGCGATCTCCGAGGGCTTGACCACCACGGTATTACCGGTCAGCAGCGCCGGCACGATATGCCCGTTCGGCAGATGCAGGGGGAAGTTGAACGGCCCGAGTACACCGAGCACGCCCAGCGGCCGATATCGAAACGAGCCGCCGGCGAGCCCCTCCGGCGAGACGCTCTGGACGTACTTCATGCCCTCGCCCTTCATGATCTCGATCTTCGAAGAAAGGGCCCCGGCCTCGCCGCGCGCCTCCCACAGGGGCTTGCCGACCTCACGCGCGATTTGTCGAGCGATCTCGTCCTGACACTTCTCGAACGTGTCGGCGAGCTTCTCGAGGTATGGTCGCCGCCCCTCGACGCCGAGTCGGTCCCACTCGGGCAGCGCCATGCGGGCGCTCTTCACCGCCTCCTCGACCGACGAGACGCACCACGGTGCCTTGAAGACCGTCTCATGGGTACGACTCGGATTCTCCCGCGTGATCTCCCCATCAGGCTCGTCGCAGGGAATCCATTCGCCGCCGATAAAGTTGCCGCGATACTCCATAACTCCAATCTCGTGACTCGATGATCGGTAACTCGACCCGCACCGCCGCCTCTCGCCGGACGCTACGCTCCAAAAATGACGTACGTCTTCAGGAACTCCATCACACTCTCATAAAACGATTCGATCGTCTCGGAGCGCCGCCATCCGTGGCCTTCTTCCTCGTAGACCTCGTACTCGTAAGGAGTGCCGCTGCGCTCGAGCGCCCCGACGAGCTGGTCGGCCTGGTTCTTCGGCACGACCTTATCCTTTCCGCCCTGAAACAGCGCGACCGGATCCTCGATATTGTCCGCGTGGAACAAAGGCGAGCGCTCTCGGAAGGTCTCGGCCGCCGCGGGCAACTCGCCGACGAGCAAGTCGTTGTAGTGCTGCTCGAATTTGTGGGTATCCATCGACAGGCTGAACAGGTTCGAGATGCCGTACTTCGAGATGCCCGCCGCAAACACGCCCGGGTGGGTGCAGAGCGTCTGCAGCACCGTGTAACCGCCCGCGCTGCCGCCCATGATCACGATGCGATCGGGGTCCGCGTGCCCTTCTTCCGCCAGGAACTTCGCGGCGCTGACCGCGTCCTCGACGTCGTAGCGCCCCCATTGTCCTAGGAGCGCATCGCGGTACTCCCTGCCGTAGCCGGTGCTGCCGCGGTAGTTGACGTCGAGCACCGCGAATCCGCGACTGGCGAAGAACTGATTGCCGGACTCGAAGCGTGCGGTCCGCTGCGAGGTCGGCCCGCCGTGGACCATGACCAGCGCCGGCGGCTTGCCGTCGGATTCGAAGTCCGGGTTGGTCGGCGCATAGAAATTGCCGAAGATCTCGACCTCGCGCCCGTCGCTCTGCGCGGTCCAACTGACCGGCTGCATCTCCGAGAGCTGCTCCGTGGCCAATCGCTCGGCCGACGACCGCGCCTCCACGCGCACCGAATCACCGGGCGCCCACGAGATGACACGGCGCGGGATCTCGCTCGACGAGGCCAGCAGCGCGAGTCGGCCGGAATCGTCCACCGACGGCTGCGCAAACTCGCTATAGGCCGACAGTGCGTCGATAGACTCCACGCCGCCATCAACATTCACGTCGAGCAGGCTCATCTGGCCGCGCTCATTCATGATCGCGTAGATCCCACTTGCGTCGGCCTTCCAGGCGTATGCACGAATGCCCTGCACCCACGCCGGCCCGCCGATCTCGAACTCTCCCTCGGTCAATTGCTGTGACTCGCCGGTCTCCACGTCGTGGAGATACAGCTGCCACCAGCCGTCTTCGTCGCTCAGATACGCCAGCTTCGAGCCATCGGGCGAGAATTCCGGCTGCATCACGGAGATATCTTCACCGCCGGCGAGCTGGCGCTCGTCGGCCAACGCCACGCCGGCCGCGCTGACGTCGACATCGGCGACCTTCAGGCGCGTGCCGGACCACGGCATATTCGGGTGGTCCCACTCCACCCAGGCCAGCTTCCCGGAGTCGGGCGACCAGCTCGGATGCATGTAGAAATCCGCGCCCGACGCGACCTTGCTCGGCCATCTGTCGCCATCGGCGTCGACGACCCCGATGGTGTCCGTGCCGTCTTCGGTGTGTACATACGCAACCCACTCGCCGTCCGGAGACGCCGCCGGCGAGGCGAGTCGGCCGAAGGACGGCGTCAGCGCGGCTGGCGTGCCCTCTCCGACTTCGACCCGGTAGAGCCGTCCGTCCGAACACGCGAAATAGGCCCGCTCGCCATGCACACAAAACTCGCCGCCGCCGTAGCCGACGCCGCCGCTAACCTTGTGTTCCTGGGTGATGTCGCGACTCGCGTCGTCGCGATCGCGGGCTACCAGCACGCTCGTGCCGTCCCTCGACTCGAGCCACACCAACGCGCCGCCGTCGGCCCACTGCACGCCCTTGAGCCCGCGCGCCCCGGCCATCGCCTTGGGGCTCAACGGGCTGTCCCACAATCCGTATGCTCGCTTGTTGGTCTCGTTCATCGACGCATCCTCGTATCGTTAGCTGTTGTCACTGGGCACGATAGATAGCGCCCGAGCCCGGTTCGGTTCAAGCGAGCATCGATTGCCGAGCAGCCGTGCAGCTGAGCAGCCTCAACGCCTCCCCTATCTACGCCTCCATGCGCTGCTTAGCCGCTTAGCCGCTTAGCTGCTTAGCTGCCTTTGCCGCTTAGCCGCTTAGCCGCTTAGCCGCTTAGCCGCTTAGCCGCTTAGCCGCTTAGCTGCTTAGCTGCTTAGCCGCTTAGCCGCTTCGCTGCTTCGCTGCCTCGCACAAAAAAAGGAGGCCGCTGCCGGCCTCCTTTTTTCGTGCTATGTACGATAGTTCAACCCGCTTCGATCAGCCCGACGTTTCCA
>JBNJFZ010000084.1:16130-23194 GCA_051747295.1 Myxococcota bacterium | reverse complement strand
GTCGGTCTAATGCTCAGGGCGATGATCAGGTGACTTTGATTCGGGCGGGTCGCGAGGCCCGCCCAATCGCCAGTTCAGACTTGTGTATGATCATCAGGTCATGTGGGTGTCTGTCCCGTGCGACCAGGTTGCCACCTGAGGTCAAGTGTTATACCCCCTTTAGACCAGTGATCGGCTCGGGATCGGAAACAAATCCTGGTGTGCCGATCGTTATTGTGACCTGCGACGCCTGGCCCGGTGCGGGCCGGCGGATGCGCGAGTACTGAGATGTCTACCTACGAAATTTTCATCGCGCTTCGGCACCTCAAGAGCCGGCGCCAGAGTTTTTTGTCGACGATTACCGTCATCGCCATCATCGGGGTGTTCCTCGGGGTCATGGCACTGACGAGCGTCGTCGCGGTGACCGGCGGATTCGAAGACGCGTTTCAAGAGCGAGTGCTCGGGGTCAATAGCCATATCCTGGTCATCAAGTACGGGATCGACTTCCGCGATTATCGCGAGGTTCAGGAGTCTATCGAGTCCGTCGACGGGGTCGAGGCGACCAGCCCATTTATCCTCCACGAGATGATCGCCACATCGGGCGGTAACTCCGCTGGGATCCTCATCAAGGGTATCGAGCCGGGGACGATCAAGGACGTCAGCGACATCCCGAAGTATACAACGGACCCCGATTCACTGTCGAAGCTCGAGTTCGAGCGGTTCCCCGAGGATGGAGAGAAGCAGGCGCCTCATATGTTGGTCGGCAGCAAGCTCGCCGAAAAACTCGAGGTGGAGAAGGGCGATACGATACGACTGACGAGTCCGCTGGAGAGCCTGGACCCGGATAAATGGAGCGCCAAGGACCACGCGCCGTCATCGAACGAGTTTATCGTCGCCGACATCTACTCGAGCGGGTTCTACGAGTACGACAGCCGCCTCGTCATGGTCGACTTTCATGCGCTGCAGGACTTCTTCAACCAGGGCGACGTCGTCACGGGCATCGACATTCGCGTCGATGACGTCTTTGCGGTGGACACGATCGAGGCGGGCGTGTCGAGCGCGATCGACGCGGGGCGATTTCGCATCCTGGATTGGAAAGATCTGAACCACAACCTCTTTACCAGCCTCGGCCTCCAGCGGCTCGTGCTCTTCGTGTTGTTTTGCTTCATCGTACTGGTTGCGAGCTTCAATATCCTCGCGACGCTGATCATGATCGTGCTGGATAAGCGCAAAGATATCGCGATCTTGAAGTCGATGGGGGCGACGAACGGGGGGATTATGATCGTGTTCCTGGCTCAGGGCCTGGTCATCGGTGCGATTGGCACGCTCAACGGCCTCATTGGAGGTCTGGTGGTGTCCCTCGTCATCAAGAATGCGAGCTTTGGGCTGGACCCGAGTATCTACATGATCGATCACCTGCCGGTTCAGATCGAAGCCGGCGAATTCGCGGTGGTCGGAGGTGTGGCGATGCTGATCACGCTGTTGGCGACGATCGGGCCGTCGTGGTGGGCCGCGCAATTCAACCCGGTAGACGGCCTGCGCTACGACTGACGCTGTCCGGCGAGACTCTCAACCTGAAAACCACGGGGCCTCACGCGGCACTGCGGTACCGGAACTTCTGGCCGAGGCGGGTCGCCTCTCGGCGGTGAGTTTCTGCCTGCGTGTCTCGGCCGAGAGCCTCGTAGGCGCGGGCGAGGTTCTGGTGGCATCGATAGACATCACGAGGGACGTCACGCGACTGGGCGCGCTCGAGGCTGGACTCGAGGTGCGCGACGGAGGCCTCGATCTCTGTGCCCACCAGACACTTGGCGGTGGCTTCGAGGTCGCGTCCGCGCTGTGCGCTGAAGAGGTCCTCGTGTTGCTGCGCGAGGTCGACGAGCCGTGAACTCAGGTCGATGGCGCGCTCGTAGTTGTCGGCATCGAGGGCGATCGAGGCATGGTCGCGTAGGATTTCGATACGGAGTGCCGTCAGGCCGGCGCGGTAGGCGGTTGCCTGGGCGCGGTCCATCAACTCGAGTGCGCGGTCGTAGCGGCCCTCGATGCTCTCTACGCGAGCGCGAGCCCACTTGGCCCGACACTCGACGGGCGCCAGCTCCGACTGTTCGGCGAGCATCTCGAGGTCCTCACAGACGCGCTCGGCTCGATGCAGCATCCCGCGGTCGGCCCACATGCTGGATGCTCTGTGGAGCATGAGCGCACGCGAGTTCAAGTCCATCCGGTAGGTCCCCCAGCGGTTGAAGAGGTTCATCGCGCCCTCGAGCATGCGCTGGCTGGTGCGCGTGTCTCCGAAGCGCTCGTGCCAACCGGCCAGCGCGAGCATGCTACGGGCGAGCAGCGAGGGATCGTTGATCCCACGGGCGGCGCTGGCGGCTCGTCGGAAGTACTTGAGCGCGTCGTCGAGATCGTCTTGCTGGGTCGCCATCTGGCCCAGGAGCAATTGGCCGCGAATCAGCCCGCGTTCGTGACGAACAGATTCGGTCAGGGCGGCGACCGGTTCGAGGCTGGCGCGTGCTTCGTCGAGGCGTGAGAGCTCGAGCGCGAGCTCCGCGCGCGAGAGAATGTAGCGAATACGCGCCTGCGGTGATCCGATGGCGTCGCGGGCGAGCAGATCGGCGGTGTGCTTGTAGAAGTCGAGTGCAACATCTTGCCAACCCTCGCGCTCGAGCCATCGTCCGAAGTGTTCGGCGCGGCTCAGCATGCGGCGTCGGTCTCCCGCGTAGGCATACAGCCGCATGAGCGTCGGTGTGAGGCGATCGATCTCGCCGGTGACGACGCGATGGGTGTAGTAGCGGGCCAGGGCACCGGCCGCGCGCTCGACGTCCTGTCGGTCGAAGCGTTTCTCGACCCAGATCACGAGCTCGGGTACGCCGGCGACGAAGATTCCGGTGCGCGGGATGCGCACGAATCCACGGTCGGCGAGCTCCCGGAGCGAGTTCATCAGGTCATCGCTCGGGAGCGACAGGAGCTGTTGGAGGTCCGCCTGGGACATCGGCTGCTGGGAGAGTCCGAGCAGCTTCAGGATATTCGCGGCGGGTCCGGAGAGCCCGTTGATCTCAGAGAGTTCCGGCGGCTCCTCACCGACGACGCGAATGGCCTCGAGGTTCTCGGATTGGCCGCGGTCGAAGGCCGAGCGCATCAGCTCGTCGGCGGCGGTGGCCAGCACCAGCATGGCGGGCATCTCTCCGATGCGGGCGACGAACTCCCGCAGGACGTCCATGGTCAGGCCGTCGATGTGCTCGACCTTGTCGATGACCAACACGACAGGGCCGTTGCGGCAGAAATCTTCGAGCAGGGCGATGAACAGGTCACTGAGCTGGGAAAGGCGTCGTTCATATCCAATCCTCGGCGCAGACTGCATGCCCCAGATCCCGCGAAGCGTATCGAGTGCCTCGGGCGCAACATCGAGCTCGCGGAGAATCTTGAGGGCCGAGTCGCGCGGGTCGGCCTGACCGGAGATGGTCTCGTGCAGGCAGCGAAGGATCAGGTCGCTGAGGACGCCGAAGGGCCGGTAGATATCGTCCCGCGTGGTCTGGATGCCGAATGCTTGGGTGTTACCGCGCCATCCGAGGGCGTCGACGAGTCGATCTGGGAGGTATTCGCGTCCCGCGCCGAATTGACCCGACAGCAAGACCGCTTTTCCGTCGCCGGCCCTGGCGGACAGGAAGTACTCCTGGAGCGCACCGGGTAGCGGTGGTTGGTCACTGTCGGCGTTGTCCTTCTTCTCGGAGATCATCTGCTGGATCTTGGCCGAGGGAAGGTCGGAGTGGGTGGGCTCGGAGACCTCCGCCACGCCGGGGGCCTCGGTGATTTCGGACTCCGATCCACCGAGGACGCCTCGAAGATCGGTCATGCTGATCTCCTCGAGGCCAACCTCCTGCGTGCGCTCTTCCGGGGCGATTCGCTGCTCGTCTCGGCGCAACTCCTGCATGAACAATCCGAGCGACCGACTATCTGAACGCAGATTGTTGCCGAATAAAAACCCGATCAGCTCTTCGTAGATGCTGCCGGCGCTGGTCGCTCGCCCGGCGGGATCGGGGACGAGCATCGACTCGACAATTTGCTGGAGCTGACGCGGCACATCGGCATGCTGGGTGATCGGCGGGATGCGCGCGGTGCGGGCTCGCTCGATGACGTCGCGCTCGGTGCCGCCACGGTAGGGATGCTCTCCGGCGAGCAGCTCGTACAAGACGAGGCCGAGGCTGAAGATGTCGCTCTGCTGGGTTGGCTCCTGCTCACGCACGACCTCTGGCGCGGCGTACAGGTGTCGCCGAATCGTGTCCTCGGTATCGAGCGGTGGGACCAGGTCCAGCGCCCTGGAGATGCCGAAGTCCGTGACCTTCACCTCACCGTCGAACGACAACATGATGTTGTGCGGCGACATGTCTCCGTGGAGGATATTGAGGTTGTTGAAGTTGAAGTCCTTTCGCCTGTGGGCGTAGTCGAGCCCCTTGGCGACTTCGCTCATCACGAAGATCGACATCTCGAGGGTCCAGTCGCGGTCGCTTCGGCCGGCGAGCGAGACCGCGCGGCCCAGGTCGAAGCCATTGACGAATTCGGTGGCGATGTAGAACTGGTCTTCGTCTTCCGCGCGGCCCAGATCATAGACCTGCGCGACGTTGGCGTGAGAGAGGCTGACCGAGCGCTTTGCTTCCTCGATGAGCGTCTCGACGAAATTGGGCACGCCTACCAGGCCCTGATTGATGACCTTGACGACCAGGATCTTCTCGAAGCCCTCGACTCCATGGCTCTTGGCCTTGTAGACGTCACCCATGCGGCCGTGAGACAGGCGGGCGACGAGTTGGTACTTACCAAATTCCTGTGGCTGGGCGAGTCGTTGCGTGCGACCCATGCGAGTCTCCAGAGGTGGCCGGGTTGTCGTGTCAGTGGACGCTCGACTGTGATGCTATCGCATGCGGGGCCGACTGTCAGCCATTTCGCTGTGCGTGGGTGCAAATGAAGCGAGCAGTCGTGCGAATGGATATGTGGCCTCGTCGGTGTGCGTGCGCTATAGTGCGGCCCGCCGCGATGTGTCGGCGGATCGGTGTCTAATCGCAGAAGTGACCACGGAACACGACGTTGAAGAAATCGAACCGAGCATACTACGACGAATTTGCAGACTGGTACGAAAAGGGCCGCGATCGGGGCTACCACGCGATGATCGACGACCTCGAAGTCGACTTGCTGCACCGCTACGTCAAGGGCAAGGAAGTCCTGGAGGTCGGATGTGGTACCGGGCTGGTGATGCACCGGGTCGCCGAGCGGGCGCGGAGTGTGGCGGGTATCGATATCAGCGCTGGCATGCTGCGACAGGCGCGAAGGCGCGGTCTCAATGTCGCCCAGGCCGACGCGACTGCATTGCCGTTCGGGGATGCCGAATTCGACATCGTGTACAGCCTGAAAGTCCTCGCTCACGTCCGTGATATCGACCGCGCACTCCAGGAGATGGCGCGGGTGACGCGGCCGGGCGGGACGCTCCTGCTCGAGTTCTACAATCCGATGAGCCTTCGATACCTCGCGAAGCGAGTCGCGGGCCCGGGGAAGATCTCGCGGGAGACCGACGAGAGCGCGGTATACACGCGGTGGGATGACGCGTTGGATCTGACGCGTCGGCTCCCCGAGCAGTTGGAGTTGGTCGATTACGCAGGGGTTCGGATCTTTACGCCCGCGGCCTTTCTGCACCGAGTGCCGATTGTGGGTCGCGCACTGAGACGACTCGAGTTCATGGGGCGAGACAGCGTCCTGAAGTACTTCGGCGGGTTCCTGGTAGCGATCATCGAACGGGCGTGATCACATGCGAGCCCACGGGGCTCTGGAACACGATGAGCTCGGGACGCGTTCTCGTCGCGTCGAACTCACGGGGTGCAACTGTTCCAAAATCGCGGCGAATACGCTAAACTGGAGCGGCCAGACACCGTCAATCACAACCGGCGAACCGACAGGGATATGAAGCCCCAATCGACCGACCCCATTTTCAATGAGGATGGCGTCCTGCGCATGGACGTGTTCGCGCCGGACGGTCGTGAGGTGGTCGAGCAGATTCAGGAGTGGCTCGCGAGCGTCGACCGACGCATGTTCTTGCCGCTCGATCTGCTCATTGTGCTCGTCGAGCGCGGCCACACCGAGATGGAGTCGCTCGTGGCCGAGGGCACCGAAGGCATCGTCGAGACGCGCGATGTCCTCAACCGACTCAAGTCGCTCGCCCGCGAGATCGAGGAGGATTCGCCGGGTGAGGGTCCGGTGATCGAACGCTCGTCGTTCTCGCGTGGTTTTACCCGAATCATCCTCGAGGCCTGGGATCAGGCGAGAGCCCGTCAGAAGTCGGTGATTCGCGAGATCGATCTGGCGCGTAGCGTGATCTGGCGAGTCGAGGCCGTCGAATCGGCATCGGTTCGCTGGGCGATCCGGCGCCTCAGCGAAGGAAAGGGCGACGAGTTATTCAGCGAGAAGGGGCTGCTCCGAAAAGAGATGTTCCACGAGAGCACCTGGGGCGTCTTGCAGGGCGCGATGAAGATCGCGGCCTCGAACGGTACACCGTTTCTCGGGACACCGCATATGGTGGCGATGCTGTGCTCGGTCAAAGGGTCGACCCTGTGGCGGTCCGCGAAGGCCCGCGGCCTGGAGCCGGGACGACTGCGCGAGGAATTGCTCAGGCTCATCGGCACCAAACCCAACTCCATTCCGGAGTTTCTGATCGGTCGAAAGACCCTGACGCCGCGCATGATAAGGATGCTGTCTTATTCGGCGAATCAGGCCGGCGGTGGGCCCGTGACCGAGTCACACCTGATCGAGGGCTTTCTGGACGATGGCGGCTCGAGCCTCGAGCTGGTCCAGGCACTGGGCCTCGAGTCCGAGATTCGAAACGCGCTGGGCGAACCGAAGGTGCTGGAAGAAGCTCTGCCGGTCGAGGCCGCGCTTCGATTTGCGTCCAAGCGCCATCCCACTCCGACGCTCGACATGCTCGGCCGCGACTTGACCGAAGAGGCTCTGGAGGGGCGGTTGCCCGAGATCGTCGGGCGAGAGAAGGAGCTCCAGCGGGTCATAAACGTGTTGCTTCGACGTGAGCAGCGAAACCCCCTCCTGACCGG
>JBNJFZ010000084.1:0-16030 GCA_051747295.1 Myxococcota bacterium | reverse complement strand
GGAGGGGCGGTTGCCCGAGATCGTCGGGCGAGAGAAGGAGCTCCAGCGGGTCATAAACGTGTTGCTTCGACGTGAGCAGCGAAACCCCCTCCTGACCGGCGAAGCCGGTGTCGGCAAGACCGCGCTGGCCGTCGGCCTCGCCCAGCGTATCGCCTCCGGAAAGGTCCCGAAGCTGTTGCAGGGATACCGTGTCGTCGAGATCAACGGGGCCAGCCTGATGAGCGGGACGAGCTACCGCGGGGATCTCGAGGCGCGCATCACGAGCCTGCTGGAGGAGGCAAAGCGCGAGGTCATTCTGTTCATCGATGAGGCGCACGCCGTCTTTGCACCGCGGTCCGGGAGCAATACGCCGGCCGAGGTGCCCAATCACTTCAAGAGCGCGCTTGCTTCCGGCGACATCGCCGTGGTGGGGGCGACGACCGAGGCAGAGTACCATCGCTGGTTCGAGCAAGACCCCGCGCTCAAGCGCCGGTTCGAGCGAATCGAGATCAAAGAGCCGGAAAACGAGGTCGTCAGAGAGATCTTGACCACCCTCGCCCCCGAACTCGAAGAAGATTACGAAGTTAGCGTCGACGAGTCCGCGATCGACGGGGCTATCAGCCTCTCGGTTCGATACCTGCCCGAGCAGCGCCTCCCCGATAAGTCCAAGAAATTGCTGATGGACGCCTGCATTGCCCGGGCGAACGACTTGATCGGCGACGACGAAGGGGGGCTGACGGTCACGCGTGAAGATATCGCCCGGCAGGTCTACCTCAAGACCGGTATTCCGATGGACCGGCTCCTTCGCGGTGAGATCAACTGGTGGGTTGGTATCGAGGACCGCCTGCAGGAATCCGTCGTCGGCCAAGATCGCGCGATTGAGGATGTCGCGCGAGCGCTCGTGAGCAGTCGCCTGCGCAATTCGAACCGAAATCGACCGATGGGGGTTCTGCTGTTTGTCGGACCGCCCGGGGTCGGAAAGTCGACCCTGGCGACCGCGTTGGCCGAGGAGATCTTCAACGACCCGAAGGCTGTGCTTCGGCTCGATATGACGGACTTCCAGGAATCCCACAGCATGAGCCGTCTCATCGGATCGCCGCCCGGCTACGTGGGTTACGAAGATGAAGATCTCTTCGTCACTCCGCTTCGGAGGCGGCCGAGCTCGGTCGTCTTGCTCGAAGATTTCGATTCGGCGCATCCACGTATTCAGGAGCGGATGCTGCGGCTTATCGAAGAGGGTGAAATCGTCGATACTCGCGGCCACCGCGCCGATGTTCGCAACGCGCTATTTATCCTGACCGTCAACGAAGACACCAGCCGTAACGGCCCGAAAATCGGATTCGGGGATAGCGATGATGCTTCGCGCTGGCCGAGCGCTCGTCAAACACTCGACATGCTCGACAATTCTCTGGCAGCACGACTCCGTGATTATGTGGATGCTGCCGTGCCGTTTCGAGCGCTGGCGGGTGGTGGCGGTTCGCCGGCCCGAGAACTTCTCGAGCGACGAATTGCGTCCTTCGTCGACGCGATGAAGAGCGAATATAAGCTCACCGTCGTATTGGATCGCGACTTGCGTGAGGAGATGCTCGAGCGTGCATCCCGTATCGATGATGCACGCCGTATCGATGAACTCGTCAATGAGTTCTTGTTCTCGCCGATGACCGACGCGCTCTTGGAGGGCGAATGCGATGCTCGGGTTCGGTTGCGTTGGGACGCATCGGAGGAGAGCGCACGGGTCGACACGCAGCGTGTCGGTCGGGTGACACGACCACTCGGGTCCACGGAGGTTAGCGAAGCCGAGGTGGAGAAGGGCGAGCGCGTCCGCGAAACCGAGAACACGCCCGACAACTCTTAGTCCGGGCCGAATAAACTGGACTTCAGAAAGGATATGAGCGCGACCCGAGGAGGGCTCGCGCTTCTACCAGCGGGGGGAGTGACGAGGACAATCTGGCACGCCTATGCCAGCTTCGTTTCTTCGTCCAGGCTGCTGGACTCGTCATCCAGCGGAGTAATCCCGGTATTGGTCGTCGGTTCATCCCACGAGGAGTCATCTTGCTCGGCCAGTACTTCTTGCTCCAATTCTAGTACTTCGGCGAGTAGATTCGCGTCACACGCATGGCAGCGGGCGTGAATGATCTCGCGACCACCCAAAATGAGCCGGGCTTCTTCGTCACCACATTTGAAGCACCGTACTTTAAACACCACCTTGATCCCTCCGGTAGACGTTGAATTGGGCATGGGCGGTCACTGAACTAGTGTCGAACGCGTCGACCTAGAATAGGTGAATCACACCCGAACATGCAACCGATCTTTTACAAAAAATTCACTTCACGGCGAGTGACGTCGTTCGAGAGACGTCTCGCTGTGTCTGGAGTTTTTGGTTCTCCGGAGCCGTGGGAGGTGGCGCGGGTATTCGATACACACCTTCCCACTTGTTCCATTTGTAAACTGTGGCTTCCGATGCGTCAAAGTCACCTTCGTCCGTGGTCGGTATCCAGCGGATAAATGCGTGATCGCCGCCGCGGAGAAATTCGTATGTGCCTGAAGAAACGAACGCTTTCGAATCGGTCGGTTTCCGGGCGAGCTCTGCCTCAAAGGCGGTTCCGATATACGATTCGATCAGTTTGAAGACGCCGACTTTGTAGATGACGCCGCCGTCTTCGCTCTTTTCGGTCCAGTGCGTCAGGATTTGAGCGGTACCGTCGCGTACGATCTTCACGGCCGATGTACCGCTTCGTTTTACCTTCTTCGGTGAGGTCTGCGCGGTGCTGGTGCTGAACTTCAAGTCGGCGAGGCGCTGGGATTCGTCGAAGATCTGGATGCGGCGTCCGGGTTCGACGACCGCCAACTCCTGGCCTTCGTCTGCATCGAAGTTCGCCTTCAAGAGAACAGCGGACTCGGGCAGGGATTCTGGGACGGGGTACGTGGCGTGCAGCTTCGATAGCGCTTCTTCGTCATCGGAAGCGATGAGCGCGCTTGCTATGTCGGGCTCGACCAATTCGAGCGGGTCGCGTTCGGGTTCTTCGTTCCGTTCGAGGGTGCGCTTGTTGGGCGTGGCGCTTTCCTGGGGCTCGGCCTCGGCGCTTGCCCTCGCAGAGTCGGTGGACGCGGCCACTTCTGACTGTGCGACCGTCATCACGGATTCGTCGCCGATCTCCTCGTCTGGTTGGCTCGGGCATGTATTTGCCGTGGCGCTGGCATCGGCACAGTCGCATACCATGGGTTTGAGCATGCCTTTGACGGCGGCGCACCCGGTGAGGAGGAGGGCGGTCGCGCAACATAGCGTGACCCGAGTGATGTAGGCGCGAGGATGAGAACTCATGATTCGAAATCGGCAAAGTGATCGAAATTGTGGAGCGCGCGAGTCGCGAGTTGGCCACGTTTAGGGGTTCAAAATCGCCAGGTCGAAGGGCTTTTCGGGGCGTCGGCTCCAGTAGCGCAGGTTGACGCGCTGCAGTCCCACCTCTGTGGTTCCGAGCGCTTCGGCTGTGGCGACGGACATATCCAGAATACCGCGGAAGTTGACCACGGAGGAGCTGGAGACTCGAAAATCCCAGGAGCCGTCATCGGACATATATCCGTAGGGGCCGCGATCGTTGATGCGGCACCACACTCGTCGTCCGTTGGCTCGATTTTCGATTAGAACCATGGTGTCGAACGGGAGGTTGCGGTGGGCGCAGGTGAAGTCACTCGGGTCGAAGCGCTCGCCGTTCGCGGTGATCTCACCGTGCCAGGCACCGTTGCCATACCAGGACGCGAGTCCGACCTGTTGGACGGGTGGCACTTCGATCTGCGGTGTCTCGAACGACTCTCCAGCTTGATAATGTGACAGCATGGCGGCGAGCACCATGAGTTTTACAACAGACATTTTAACCTCATCTCATCAGTCTGGTTGCAGCCGCACGACATCAATCAATCACAAAACAATCACAGCACAAAGAGCGCAAATAAAAAAGCGGCTGACTCGTTGTAAGCCCATAGCTCGGGCCCGGCGAGTCTACTACATCATGGCGCAATCAAAGTCACCCCTCCCGGAAAGTCAAGCTGCTGTCCGGGGTTAGCGCATGCCGACAGTACCGGTCGAGTGGGGGCCATGGGCTTCAGATCGCTCGAACATCGCAAGGGTGGCGTGATCGGCGACCGAAGCGGTGATCGAAAGTTAACACCGGCAATCTCGAGGTTGCACATACTATAACGTCGCGGGCGCGCGAGAAACCTCACGATGACATCATTTGAGTGGGCACAACTCGATCGTTGAGGTGGGAAGTGGAATGACCTGTGTCGGGAGTTGTTAGTGGACCGAACCGCAGTGGATGCGTCTCTGCATGATGTCGACCGGGTTGGCGTGGGTTTCGCCGGCGTCACAGGACGGCAAAAGTCGTGCAATTCCAACGTGGAGCTTGACATGAGCCCCCTATATGCGGTTGAAAGTAGTGACTTTTCAAAAATCAAAGAGCCTGGTTGCATGTGGCGGCACGGATCTTGAAGAGTTTTACGCAGTGTTAGAGCGCGCACACGAGCGCTGAATTTACGAACGAGACACCATGTTCAGACGGCCTGATAAGGAGGACTTGATGCGACATTTGAGAGGATGGCGTCTGGCAATGGGATTGCTGATTGCAGCAACCCTCGGGTTTGGAGCAGGATGTGCCGAAGATGTCGGCGACATCGACCGAACCCAGCCGGACAAGATTCAGAAGTCTTTATTCCAAGACAATGACGAGTGGTATTATCGTCAAACCGTGATCGACACGGACACGCAGGGCAGCGTGATTTTCGAGGCCCTGGAATCACCACTCAAGCGCGTTCGGTGGGAGATCACCGACAACGTGCTCTATGCGTTTTCGACGGTACCGATCGCTGACGGCCTCCAGGACGGCCTGACGGACCCGGACACGCGCCAGCTCGGCGCGGTCGCGGCGTTCCCGATTGTCGACCACTTCGATGTCCAGCGCAGCTACAATAGCTCCACCGGTGAGCAATCGAACGTGCTCGTCGAGGACCGCAGTGACAAGCCCTGGTACGAGCGTGAGTACATGCGTGTCGACTGGTCGACGAACCTGGTCGACGGTAACGGCATGTTCGAAAACGCCCTGGGCGTCTGGTCATCCTCTCGATGGGATCCGCCGCAGGATTCGGGCAGCGTCCATCCGGACCGTGCTCGCATCGGCGAGGACTACATCGACGTGACGACCCAGTACATCTTCCAGCCGGACGTCTACGCCTGCGTCTACAACGTCGCTATCGACACGCAGTTCAGCTGTGAGGGCGGCAAGGTGCAGACGCGCTCCTCGTTCATTCGCATCGACGACGAGCAGAAGAAGACCTACGAACCCTTCCTTATGCGTGACCGCGAGGTCCTGAATACCGGTGGCGAGTCGGGCGACGTGCTCCAGACCGCTAGCATTTACGACCAGGATTCGGGCTTTTACTTCGACGCGGAATGCAACGACCAGACCAAGCAGTATCTGCAGGACGAGTACGGAGATACCGACGAGCGCTGCAGCGAGGCGACCTTCGATATGTTCTCTCGCTTCGGTTACTTCCGCACCCAGCGCGTCAAGTATGACAAGCAGCGCGGTGTGGTCGACCAGAACCGTATGTATTACGCGAACCGCTGGAATATCTGGCAGTCCGCTTATGATGACGAGGGCAATCGCCTCGACATCAGCGAGCGCAAGCCCCAGCCGGTCGTATACCACCTCAACGCGGAGTACCCCCGTGACATGATCCCGGCGGCTGAAGTCGTCGAGGCCCAGTGGGACGACGCATTCAAAGAGTCGGTCATGATCGCCAAGGGCTACGACAGCATGTCTCAGGTCGAGACTGAGCTCGAGGAGCTGTACGGCGACAAGCGTATGTTCAAAATCGAGCGCAACAGCTGTCACCCGCAGCCGCTGATGCAGTGGCGCGACCAGCACGGTTCGATGAAGGACGGCGATCGCAAGAATCCGATGACCATCTTCGACGACTTCATCAGTGAGTACGGAAGCGCTCAGACCGCAGACGCTCTCGAGAACACCCTCTGGGGCATGCCCAAGCAGGAACGCATCCAGCTGTGCGCCGAACTCGAGTTCGCCACGGCACAGCGTGAAGACGCCGATGCCCGCTTCTCCTGGGAGCGCGTCGGCGACCTCCGCTACAGCTTCTTCAACTGGGTTGACGAGTTCAACGGATACTGGAGCGGTTACGGACCGTCGGCGGCTGACCCGCTGACCGGTCAGATCATCTCGGGTAACGCGAACTTCGCCGGTACCCCGCTGCGTCGTTACTCGACGTACGGTGCCGACATCGTGCAGTACGTCAACGGTGAGCTCGACGAGAACGACATTCGTCGCGGCGACCACATCCGTGACTACGTCCAGAACATGCAGCAAGAGCAAGCTCAGCAGTCGCTCGAGCCCTCGCTTCCCGTCGACGCGCGTCAGGAACTGGCGAACCGTCGAGGCATCTCCGTCGAGGAGAACAGCCCGACCGGCTTCACCGAGCGTCCCGACTTCGCCGAGCAGGATGACTTCATCAAGAAGTGGGGCAAGGATCGTATCCAGCGCGAAGCTAATCGCCTCTCCGAGACGATCACCGAAGCCAAGCGCAGCGATACCCGCAAGCTCGAGTTCTACGACCAGCCCTCGGTCAAGCGCTTCATGATGGCCGATGCTGACTTCCAGCAGATGGTCAAAGGACTCGCGACCGAGCTGTACGGACAGGACGCCAGCGACGATCAGCTCCACCAGGCCTACCTCGACGTGGCGGCACCGCGATATGCGTACGACCGTCAGCAGCGTCGGCTCAACCGGTTCGCCAAGCAGAATATCTTTGCTTCGGAGAACCTCGAGCGCTCGATGTCCAGCCTGGTCACCTACGAAGGTGTCGCCGAAGCATTCAAGGGCGAGCCCCGTGAGAAGATCCGCCGCTACATCATGGAGAACGCGTTCATCGGAACGCAGCTCCACGAGGTGGGTCACACCGTCGGCCTCCGCCACAACTTCAGCGCGAGCATGGATGCGCTCAACTACCACGATGGCTACTGGAACATTCAGCGGGCCATCCTCGAGGGGAACCTCTCCGAGAGTGAGCGCAACGCCATCACCGACGCCGGCATGATTCAGGACCTGACCGGTAAAGACCTGTCCTACCTGAGCGAAGCCGAGACCCGTCTGGCGTCCATCATGGACTACACGGGTGACCTGACCGGTCGCTTCTCGGGCCTGGGTAAGTACGACAAGGCCGCCATCAACTTCGCGTACGCCGAGCACGTCGAGCAGTGGAAGAAGGATATCGATCTGCCCAACCTGCTCTGGTACGAGGAGTGGACCCGCGACTACTCCGAGCTGCCGCAAATCTACGCAAACGATCCTTCGAACACCGACGCGAGCGTCCGGCTCGAGGGTATCGACATCATCCAGGACGGCCGCGAATGGGTACCCATTCAGCAGGCTATGACGGAGAAGCGTGAGGGCATCCGCTCGAACACCAGCAACTGGCACAACCAGCAGCTGACTCGGAATAACCAGCCGTACATCGACCGGACCGTTCCGTACGAGTTCTGCTCGGATGAGTTCCGCGACTCCCGTCTGGGATGCGACGTCTTCGACTGGGGTGGTAACCAGACCGAAGTCGTCAACCACGCGTTCAACTCGTACCGATTCTTCCAGCCCTTCTGGAGGTATCGTGACCAGGACACCGACTGGCAGATGTTCTACAACAGCTACATCAGCCGCGTGATGCGCACGCTCGGCGTCGCGTCGCGTCCGTTCCGTTACTACTCCATTTACCAGTGGTGGGACCTCGGGTCCTATACCGCTGACCTGGAGCGAGCATCGGTCGACGCGCTTAACTTCTACAGTGAGATGCTGGCGATGCCGGAGCCGGGCCGTTACTGTCGCTTCAACGAGCAAAACGCCGATATCACCCTCGGATGGCACTACGATCTGGAGAACACATTCGTGCCGTCGGACTTCATGACCGACGGTGCTCAGTGTGACAACCACATCGACATCAACCGTGGGAAGGGTCAGTACTACGGCTACGACTTCACCGATGAGTACTACTACCGCATTAATCGTGTCGGTACGTACATCGACAAGTCACTGGCTGCGCAGGCCCTGTTCGATATCAGCGCGAACTACGCGTTCTCGAGCTTCTTCACCGACTTCCGTGCCACGAACATCTCGTTCTGGACGCTCTTCGAAGACGAAATGCACACGCTTCTGCGTGGCCTCGTCATCGGCGACTACCACGGATTCGGCGGCGTCTATAACCCGCGCAAGCAGGATTATGACGAGCCGCAAATTGTCGACCTCGAGACCCTCGGGACTGGCGAAGCCAATGGCCAGGAGAACATGACGCGTATCTACACGCCTGTCTCCATCAACCAGGAGTTCAGCACCCTCGTCGGTGGTATGCTCAACGCGAGTACCTGGTACGACCGCTCCAGTGACTTCTCGCAGTACGTCAAAGTGTCCGTCACCAATGACGAGCTGCAGCCGTATCCGAACGGCACCGAAGTCGCGACCTTCACCCATCCGGTCACCAACCAGATCTACCACGCTCCCCAGACCGGTGACGGCAGGTCCGTCACCGTGGACCTGGTCGAGTGGGCAAACGATCTCAAGGACGATTGGGAAGTGGAGCAGGCCGACCTCGAGCAACTCCAGCCCGGCACGGACGACTACGTCCGCCAGCGGGAAGAGGTTGAAGGCACGCGTCGTCAGATGGAGGACGTGATCGCCAAGCTCGACATGATTCGCTTCCTGTACCAGGCGATGGGCCCCGACGCCCTTCGCTAAAATAGGCGAGCGACACTAACCGACTGAAGAGCCGCGCCGGAGATTTCCGGCGCGGCTTTTCAGCTTCGGGTTTCCGGTCTTTTGACCTGCCAGGTGATTTTGGCTAATACAGTTCACATGATTGACAAACTTCTCTTAGGGACCACCCATATGAAGCCCACGATCAAATATTTGTTCGCCGCTCTACTCGTTATTGGATTCGTCGCAGCCGGTTGCAATGGCGACGACGAGAATAACGGCGGAGATGATACCGGCATGGCCGGTGATGCGGTGTCGGATACGGCCGAAGAGGACACGGCCGAAGAAGATGCTGGTGAAGAAGACGTCGAAGAGGATACGGGCCAGGATACCGCCGAGGAGGACACCGGCGAGGTCGAGCGGCTCCAGGTCGCTAGCCTGTATTACCGACGTAACGAGAGTAACTGCCCGACCTCGAGCTGCACGTTCGGTGTGCGCGTCAACGCGACCGCCGGCACGATCGAGAAGGTCGAGAACGGAAGCGGCCTCTCGCGCAGCATGAATAACTCGGACGTCGACGCGCTCATCGCAGATGTGCTGACGGAATCGACCCATAACAAGATGGACAGCGGTTGGGAGTGCGGCACCGTCGACGAGCCCGACACCCGCCACGAATTCGAAGCCCGCATCTGGAACGGCAGCGAGTACGTCGAGTCCATCCAGGACGTCACAGGCTGCATCCCGACCGACTCCACCGAGGCCGACGCCGATGAAGTCCAGCGCATCGTCACCTACCTCCAAGATCTGCGCGACAACTACTTCGACACGCAGTGAGACGGTCTGCCTCGAACGCACAAAACCCCCGCCGGCGGATGTCGGCGGGGGTTTTGTTGTTTGTCTTGATTAGTCGCGATTTATCGACTGTTGAAGTTTCTCCGCGGCTGCATTTTCTGGGTCCTGCTCCAAGACACTTTCTACAAACCTAGATGCCTCGTTGGGCGTGCGTTCGCTCAACATGTGAGCGAGCGCGAGTGTATAGCGCCGATGCGTTTCCGTGTTCGGATTAGCCTTCGTTCGGGCGCGTCGAAGGAGGTCGATTGCCTCATCCTCGCGACCCTGACTCCGAAAAGACATCGCAGCGAGAAAGTCGATGTCTGCGGCGACCTCCTCATGCTCAGCCGCTTCTTGTAGTAAGTTGGTGCCCTCCGACGTCCGTCCATATCTACGCAGCAACTCACCCTTCAGCCCACGAAAGTTCGGATCGTTGGGGAAGTCTTGGAGTGCCATTTCGACAACTTTTGATAGTCGGTTCAGCTTGCCTTCACTGAGGTAGCGGAATCCGAGCATTCGGTACGCCTTTTGTCGAAGCTTGTCAGACGCAGTTGTGTCCAAGGCAGCGATTAAGTAACCTTCAGCTTCTTCCCATCGTTCTTCGTCCGCGAGCCAGCTTGCTGCACGAAGCATCGCTCTTGGATGATCTGGCTCCCATCGCAGCGTTGCGTTCGCGAGTGTCAGCGGGCTCTTGTAGTCCTTGACGTGAAGATGAGCGCGAAGGCCAAAGGCCAACAGAACTGCCAGTGCCAGCGTCGCCATCAAGATACGCGTTCGCGTCGTACAGTCGTGGAGGACTTTCTCCAGAGTTGAGCTGACAGCTAACAGAATGCCGAACAGTGGAATGTAGAGATAGTGCTCGGCGAGAATCTCATGATGGGGGACAAGCTGGCTGACGGGAAGCAAAGTAAGCAGGTACCAACCCAGACCCATAGCGATCAGGTTTTGGCTCGAGCGTATCGACCATATGACCGCTACAAGCAAGATGATTAGTACGGTAACGCCGAGCCACAGAGCCGGCGTCGTGAGTGACTCTACGGGGGAGACGATGGGCGGATGCCAGTCTCCCACCAGGCGAATCGGCACGAATACTAATTCAGCGAAATAGCGATGTAGGGAGAGGCTCGTCATCAAGTTCGTCCAGAACGAACCGCCCCACCAGTGGCCCTCCGTAACCAGGATCGACTTGCTGTCCACGATGACTCTGTAGGTAGCGTAGCCGGCAGCGACTGTAAAAAGTGGGAGCAGGAGCTTGAGCCTATGGGCGGCGAGCCACTTCGCTCGGCTCTTAAAGGTTTGATTTTCGGCCCGGGCTGGTGCGTCAATTGTGAAGCCATGCCACAGCACGACAAGCGGGAAGGTCACCGCCATTTCCTTCGAGCCCAGTGCGAGCAACCATAAGAGCGCGGTGCTCGCCCAGAGTAGGTGCTTCGACCACCCATCACGTTCCCTTCCCGTGAGGTAAGCCCACATCGCGGCGAAGTAGAAGAGTCCGCAGAGCACATCTCGCCTTCCCGAGATATACGCGACAGAGTCAACCTGAGTAGGGTGCACCGCGAAGAGTAGAGCTCCGAAGAGTGGAGCTGCGAATTTGTCACGGCCGATCAACGCGCGCAGAAGGCCGAATACCATCAGGCTGGCGATGGCGTGGAGGACCACATTGACAATGTGGTGCGCGACATAGTTTTTGCTTCCCCATATAGAGCCTTCCACCGCAAAGCTAAGGTGGCGAATGGGTCGGTAACTACAAGCGCCCTCGAGGGTGAATGATGCGAGGTTATCGTTGCACTTAAAGCCCAGAAGAGGACCGTCGTCGAAAACCGGGCCCCCTTGGGGCGCCTCCAAGTAGACTAGTAGAAGTGCAAGGGCTAATACTCCCAAGGTAATCAGCAGACTCTTTACTTGCCCGGACGACATGAGAGCTCAGCGTGAGGGATGACTGGTTAGAGGCCCGCAAAGCGGCTTATTTTCAGACGAAGTCGCGGTGCGCAAAGATGACCATCGCGAGCGCGAGCACGACCGCCGTGTAGGCGGCAGCATACCAGGCAGCCGAGGCCATAAATTCAAAAGGAATTGCGATCGAATAGGTGATCTCGGTGGCGAGGTTGAGTGCTTCGAGATCCGGGAGCACGTAGCGTACGCCTCGTATCGGAATCCAAACTGGATTTCCGCTGTCCTGAAGCATCAATTCGACCTGCTTGATCTGGGACACGAGATTGCCAGCGATGAAGACGGCGACGGTGATCATCCCTGATAGCAGGGGAGAGGAGAAGGTAGCCAGTAGCAACGCTACTGCAGCGACGATCCACATCTGGAACGCCAGCGTGACGTGACCCCACGCTAGCGCACTGTGGATGTCGCCTCCTTGCATGATGATGACCCCCGATGACACGCCAAATAGGCTTATCAGGATGATCAGAAGGAGCCCTTGTATGCCCAGAAACTTACCGAGCAGGAATTCCCACCGACGGATAGGTTTCGACAGAATGGTGTAGATCGTGCGCTTTTCGATTTCGGTGTGTAGCAGGGTCACGGACGTGTAGACCGCGATGACCATTGTGAAGACGGCGGTCGTGAAATAGGTCAGGTCGCGGGCGACTCGCACCTCAGTATGCAGGCTCAATTGCCCGAACGCGATGCTGACCAAGATCAGAATGACCGCGAAAAACACGAGGCTACCAAGAACTTTATTTCGCACCGCCTCGCGAAAGGTATTCAGCGCGATCGCAGAAATCGAACGTGTCCAACGGAGCAGCATCTTTGCCTAGTTGTTGCTGGTTGTGTGACTGGGATCGTCGTCGTCCTGAGTATCCCGCAGAAAGACGTCCTCGAGGTTCTCCTTTTGGGGAGTTAGTGAATGTAATTTAGCACCTGTGTCTTGCACGCTCTCGAGGATGTCGTCGATATCGGCGCCGGCCTCGAATTCGATGACCGTCATGTCTGCGCGTTTCTGGGCGCTAGTGGTCATTGGAAGCGCGTTCGCATCTTCGGGTGTAAGTCCCCGAACCATCAACTCATAGCTCGTGCCGCGGGAGTGTGTCAGTTCGTCCAGTGAACCGGTCTCTCGGAGCGTACCCTCGTGCATGACCGCAATCCGGTCGCAGACCGCCTCGACGTCCGGCAGAATGTGGCTTGAGAAAAAGACGGTCTTTCCGTCTTCCTTGAGCTCGACGATGAGATCGCGAACTTCCTTTCTTCCGACTGGATCGAGCCCGCTCTGTGGTTCGTCGAGGATGACGAGCTCGGGATCGTTGATGAGAGCTTGTGCGATGCCAACCCGCTGGCGCATACCTTTGGAAAACTTGCGAATCGCTCGGTCAGCCGCGTCTTTCAGCCCCACCCGCTCGAGCAGGCCCTCTGCACGGCGCTTTGCGTCCGTGCGAGATTGTCCGTGCAGGTTGCCGTAGTAAACCAGAAGTTCGCGCGCCGAGAGATGCTCGTAGAAGTATGGGTTCTCGGGAAGATATCCGAGTCGGCTGCGCATCTCGACGTGTTCTATAGACTCGCCGAACATCGTCATCTCGCCGGCATCGGGAAAGATAAGCCCGGTGAGCATCTTCATGGTGGTCGTCTTGCCGGCACCATTGGGCCCAATGAGTCCGAAGATCTCGCCCTGACGGACGGAGAAGGTCACATCTCGAACGGCCTCGACTTTCTTTCGCCAAAAGCCGATACGAAACGTCTTCGAAAGGCCGTCAGCAGTAAGTAGTGCGTCTTCGCTCATTGGTTCTGCCCTGCTTCCGAAACGTTCATCCACAAATCGACAGGGAGATAGGGCAACGTCTCGTCTTGTGCCCGGGCGAGCTTCTTCGCGCTATATCGGGCCTCTCGAAGCACGTCCTCCTGGCGGATACCCTGTTGCTCGAGCATCATAGCAATTCGCTTTCTGACTCGCTCGTCCGGGGCGAGGAGGTACATTCGGGCGTAGAGCTCTTTGTCTTCCTCGCTAAGGACGGCGGTGCCTCGGTTGTCGTCAGTCTTCCCGAGCTGTTGCTCGAGTTGTTCTTTTCGTTGAGTGAACCACCGAATCAGCGCGGGCAAATTTGGCGGTGCGTCGCTATGCTCGGCCGTTCTGCGTAGGAAGTATAGGGCGCGGTCCATCTCTTTCAGTCTACGTTCGGGCGACGCCATTCTCGAGTAGCCGATATAATTCAGCGCAGCCGAGAACGGCAACTCGTGCTTGTGAGGAAAGAACTTCATGCCTCTCTTGAGGAAGTGGTTAGCTTTTTCAATAGCGTCGGGATCGCGCAGATACTGCGCATTGACGTACAGATCAGCGAACCAGCGGTATACTTTGTAGAAGTACGGATCGAGTTCGCTGATTGTGTAAGCATAGCCCTCCATCGCATGAAGATTTCGCCGCTTTTTGCGCTGTTCACCGAAATAGATGAGCGCACGAATCCAGACTAGATCGGTGGCAACTTCGTTGTAGTTCAAGAACAACGCGGCAAGGGCTTCGGAGGAAGGCAGGACACGCTGGTGAGTAGTGGCGACGGGAGCCATTTGTGCTTCCCCTCGGCGCAGCGATAGGTGTGCAAACATGATGTCGAGCACCAATAACGACAGCAGCGCGATCAGCGCTACGTATCGAATCCATGGGCTATCGCGTAGCTTTTCCAAAGGTTCCCGCGAAGAGAGGATGAGGGTTTAGGTCACTGCTAACTTAGGCTGGTGAGGCTCGTTCTCCAAGGAAAGGTCGAAAATTGAAGCCTGCGCGGACAAAAAAATCCCCCCACGAACTCCTCGAGGGGGGATTTCGACTGGCCGTCAGGCCATCCGGTTTAGACTCATTCGAATTCGTTGGTCAGGACCGGCGGGTTAATCTGAACTTCCTGGGTGTCAGCGTCGACATTGACGAGTTGGGTCGTTGTGTGAGCTTCGCCACCCGTCTTAAAGTTTGCTGTGGCCCACAAGGTGGCCTCCGCGTCTTCACCAGTGTTTACACTATTGTAGGCATACTGGAAGTACAGTGGGTCCTCAAGGCCAAGGTTTAACTTATTGGTCGTCGCAACATACGTTGCTTCGCCTGGGGATGACACAGGTGCTTGCTTAGCGCCTCCGGTCGGTGCAGTGGCGGGGTTTTGCGTAGCCCCATCACCTTCAGACGTGTTGAAGCTATATGTGCCGCCTGGGAACACGTAATTATCCCATTCCACCGGATAGCCTGCAGGGTCACCTGTGTCATGCCAAGGTTGGTCGCAGGCGGTTACACCAGCACAGTTTGTCTGCTCGGCCGCGAAGTAAGTCTTCGCGCCCTCAGCCATCTTCTTCATGATGCTCTCAGCCTCCGAAGCCTTCGAGCTCTTGATGTACTTGAGGAACGCCGGAATCGCGATGGCGGCTAGAATTCCGATGATCGCGACAACGATCATGAGCTCGACGAGCGTGAAACCTTTCTTATTCGTGAACAGTTTTCTCATTTGTCTACCTTCCGCAAGATTGGGGTTAGGACTAACTCGGTGCTGTCTCGTGCAACCGTGACTAACATTATGCAAGCACTTTGCCAGCACAACGGATTTTCTTGAATTCTTCTGAGAACGCGAATTGACGCCAACTGTAGATTTTTTTGTCGCTTATGAGGTTCGGTTCGGTTCCAAATCGTGCCAAAAATTGTCACTCTTGACGAAAATCGTCACTTGTTCTCATTGACGACCAGCGGTCGCTGCAGTCCATTGTGAAGAATGACGGTCGTATTCTCTGTTTCAGACGGATCTAGGTCTTGCTCGACGCGAACGGCGTACCAGATCTGTTCTGCAGGAGGCGAGGAGCCGGCGCAGAAGTTCCCGCAGTCGTCACTGGGCCCTCCTGCGATCGTCTCAACAGTTGTTTCCGGACCTAAGACCGAGTCGAAGCCGAGGAGTTTTTCGAACTTCGTGGCGTTCGTCGTGTTGTACTCACCGGCATCGAGATATGCGCTATTTCGTGACTTATATTGTTCCTGACCCGCAGCCACCTCGAGCGCATACTGCTTGAGTTCGGTGATCTTGGCACTCTTGACGTATTTAGTGTAGGCGATGCTGCCGATAGCAGCCAACACGCCGATGATAGCCACGACGATCATGAGTTCGACGAGGGTGAAGCCCCGACGTGATAGATTGGATGAATTCATGGCTTCTCCATGCGTGAATGAGTGTTGACGGTTGAATTGCATTCGAGGCTATCACGTTCTACTCAGTCTTCGCATCTGCGGAGTCGTCGGCCATCTCGTATTTCTCGACTCGATAGCGAAAGCTGCGAAAGCTGATGCCGAGCAGTTCGGCGGCGTCTTTCTTGACGCCGCCGGCGCGTTCCAGTGCTTTTTCGATCAGAGAACGCTCTAGCTTCTCAACTACACCTTCCAGATCTATGCCACCGGGAGGGATTTCCATCTCGGTGGTGACCTGGCCGAGGGAATCCTCCTGGAGATTGAAGGGCAGGACCTCCACGGTGATCATGTCGTCGCGGGCGAGGGTGACGGCGCGCTCGATGACGTT
>JBNJFZ010000083.1:0-23207 GCA_051747295.1 Myxococcota bacterium | reverse complement strand
AGTCGATCACAAAAAACCACGAAAAAATAGTGTGGCGCACGTGCGCGTACTTTAACGAGGGACCTATCGATCGGTCAAGTTTGGCCTGCTTTGAAGCCGCATCACTTGCTTTTGAGCCCGCCGACTCCATAATCGCGTTATGGTCAAAAAGGAGCACGTGGCGGGCCTGACACCTTATTTGTGCGAGCATGTGACTCTCGAACTGCATTGTAGCCAGATCCGGTCGGTGATTTCAAAGAGTCAACTCCGACGGACGAAATAGGCCAAAGGAATAGCTTCAATTTCTTGACACCCCTTGCCTCCATGCTAGCATCTCGGTTAGGAAACAAGTTCGGAGTCGCATACACAACTGCAATTGCAGATTTTTGACCCGCCTCGGACCTCATGATGTATGCTCCAAGACCTGGGGCCCGAGAGGAGGACCTTTTGAAACTTCGCTGCGACAAGCGATTCATGTCGACATACCTCGGTCGTGTCCTGGTACCTACGGTGATCGGGCTGACGTTCGGCGTCGGTTGTGCCCATCAGCAGACTGCATCGAATCAGGATGCGGCCGAACGCAAGATCGAGAAGCTGCAGAGCCGGCTCCAGGAAGTCGAGCGAACGAACGGACGCCTCAATGTCCGGATCGAAGAGCTCGAGGACACCGTCTTTCTGCTCCAAGACCGCACTGAATCCAACCGCATTGCGCTCCAGCGCCGCGGGAAAATTCGACAAGGCACGACGATCTCGCCGCGAGCCGAGGCGCCGCAACCCGCGCCGGAATCCTATTATTACGGGGAGGACAATCCGTACGGGTCTGAGGTCGATCGCCGACAACGAAAGGACGACGAGCGGTCTCAGGATCAGAATCGTCGCCCCGTCACCCGTATCCCGCTGTCGAACCAGCAGGCGTACCGCGACGGACGGTCCCCAGAGCAGGGCGACCAGCAAGAACCCTCGGAGCCACGCCAGCAGCCTCAGTCACAACAACAGAATTCGCAAAACGGTGGAGGGGACGGCGCTGACGAGGCCGAGATTGTGATTACCGAGGATGACTTCCGACGCTTCGCCGGCAATCCGCCGTCGAGTTCGTCGGAGTCTTCGAGCTCCAGTTCATCGTCCAAGAGCAGCGGCAAGAAGGCGCAGGCACCGGTCACCGACGAGAAATTGGGGGCAAAGGGCGAGGACTCCGAGTCGGTCGATAAGCCGAAGGTCGGAGCCAACCCGTTGGACACCTATCGCACCTCGCTTGCTCAGTACCGCTCGGGTAACTATTCCGAGGCGCTGGCGGGCTTCCAGGCGTTTCTCGAAGCTGGGCCCAAAGCCGATTACGTCGACAACGCTCTCTACTGGATCGGGGAGTGTCACTACGGGCTGGGCCAGTACGCGCAGGCCGTGAAGTTCTTCCAGCGAGTGCTTCGCGAGACACCGGACGGCAACAAGGTGCCGGACGCGATGCTCAAGATGTCCCTCGCATTCGAAAAACTGGGGCGCCAGGACGATTCGCAGGCGCTCCTCCAGAAGCTCACCGACCGTTACCCAACCACCAATGCCGGACGACTGGGGGCTCAGAAGCTCTCCGAGTCGCAGTGATAGTGCTGTATTTCCGAGTTCGACCGAGAGGAATTTTCCATGCTTTTGAAAGGGCAACTTCGACGGATGGCGCGCGCTCTGCCGGGCTTTCTGAATCCCCGAAAGATCACCAAACACGCCGTTGTTGGCGGGGCGCTCGCCGCAGCGGCTCTGAGCTTTAGTCCGGACACCGCTCGGGCTCAATCGCAGCAGGGGGAGGGATCCGACTATCACGTCGTAGACCAGGGTGACACGCTCTGGGACCTCTCCGGCAGTTATTACGGTGACAGCTACGAGTGGCCTCGGGTCTGGAGCTACAACCCCCACATCACCAACCCCCACTGGATTTATCCGGGGGATATCGTCTATTTGCGCCCGGCAACCGAGGGCGAAGGCGAGCAAATGGCCGGTGCCGGCGGTCAGCAACAGGGCAGCTCGGACGAGGCGAGTCAGCAACTCGACCGTGGCATGTATCTGCCGCTGGCCGGTTTCATCGTTGAAGAACGTCCCGAATACGTCGGTCGTATCGTCGCTTCCCCGAAAGAGGCCACCATGTTGGCGCAGGGTGATACGGCATGGGTCGGTTTCGGTGAGGACAGCTACTCCGAGAAAGAAAAAGACGAAATCGACGAGAAGGACCGCAAGGAGTTCAAGGACGCCGGTGAGGTCGCCAGAGGCCAGAAATACGCCGTCGTTCGAGAAGCCGGCGAGATCAAGGACGAGGATGGCGAGAGCATCGGCCACAAATACCTCGTCCTCGGCGCCATTCAGATCACCAAAGTCAACGAGAAGTATCTCGACGAGGCCCACGTCACTCAGTCCTGGCGTGAAATGGAGCGTGGGGATCTGCTGGTCCCTTACGAGCGGCAACTCAAAGCGGTCAAAGCTACGAAGGCCGATGAGGACGAGCCGGGCGCTCGCATTGTCGACACGATTCAACCGGGATCGGTTTACGCTGAGCACCATTACGTATTCGTGAATAAGGGCGCGGCCGACGGTGTGCGCCCCGGAAACCGGATGTTCATCTATCAACGTGACGAGGGGCTTCACCGCCCCGACATGGGCGAAGTGCCGGAAGAGATTCCGTGGCAGCGCGTCGGCCAGGTCATGGTCATCGATGTGACCGAGGGTTACTCGACAGCGATCATCACCAACTCCAAACGTGAAGTCGAAGTCGGGGACCGCCTCGAGATGTACGGCGGCTACTAAGTTCGAGCCCATATGAAAACCGAGAAGCAGCGAGCCCGCCGACATGGCGGGTTTTCTGTTTCTTGTTCGGTAGAGTACACCCACATTCAGCGACATGAACGTAAGTTTACATAATATATCTTATCGGACGCAAAACCAGTATGAGCCACTCAGATGGGCGTTTCTCGTGGGTTTAATAAGTTACATCCCTTATGGATGAAGATTGAGGCGGCGAGACAGCGTCGCTGAACGCGATGCTCGGCGCCGGGTGTTGGTTTTTGATGGGGATAGAAAAAGGCCGCGCGATCGAGGCCGCGCGGCCCGGTGCTTCATCTTGGAATGTCATGGCCCGCTCGACTGCGAGTCAGTTGCCGGTAATCTTGTCCATGAGGTTCTGGAAGAAGCCCTTCGAGTTCTCTTTTTCCTCGCGCATCTTGATCAGACGTAGCTGACGTTTGGCGGTGACGTTTCTGGGGTTGAGGGTCAGAGCCTCGTGGAAAAAAAGCTTGGCCTTCCTGAGCTTGCCCAGCCCCATCGCAACGACTCCGAGAAACTCGAGAATCCAGTCGGACTCGTTGTAGTTTTCGCTGAGTTCGTCGAGCTCGTCGTAGATCTCCTGCGTTCGGCTTTTTTTGAGTGCCCGGCCTTGCTCGTTCTTCGGGATCTGCAGGTACTCGGTGTAGAGATAATACGCGCGGTACTCGTCCTCGTCGGGCGCCAGCTCGTGTGCTCGTTTGAAGAGCTGGTGTGCACCGGTCGAATTGCCGGTCTGCATCATATTTTTGCCGCGGCGAAACGCATTTTCGGCGTTGATAACCGCTTCGATATCCTGATTGCCTGCTTCCAACTCGAAGTCATACTCGGCGCGCTTGTCCGGATCCTGGAGGGTCTGCGATGCTGCATTGATGGCAGAGAAGATCTCCTGGATGCGCTGTCGGTCTTCGTCAGAGAGGTCGATCCCGCTGTATCGGTCGGCGTGCCAATCCTTGGCGAGCATACGGAATTTCTTGACCACTTCTTTCTCACCGACATCGCGTTCGACATCCAGCAGCTCGTAATAGGATTCCTCCTGGATACGCTGGTACATCTTATCGATGCGTTTGCGAACTTCCTCGGGTGTTTCGGTCATCTGGAGTCCAGAACGTCGGAGTGATGTGCGAGATGCCTCTCACGCCTTAGCCTAAGGCGCTTAGACTGGCCGTGCAACCCGTAACTGCCCAGAGAGTGTGGTCGCCGCGCCGGCTTGACCACATCCATTTTTCGGCAGCCAAACACGAAAGGCCCGGTCGCCTGGGCGACCGGGCCTTTCAAAGTAGCTACGGAGGGACTCGAACCCCCGACCTAGCGGATATGAGCCGCTCGCTCTCACCAGCTGAGCTACGTAGCCACAACCTCAAATGGAGACGACGATGCGTCCCCGGGGCGGCGAATTACTATTGGAAGATGAGCAGCGCGTCAAGGGGTTTCTGGGCCAATTGAGGTCGAAAGCGACGGAAAAATTTTGACAATATCGCACAGTGTCGTACAACCACCGATAGACACTTCGGTGACGCCCCACCGATTCAGCGAGCGGCGCGTGAGGATCTTGATCTATCGGTCGACCTAGAGCACACTAGGAAAAAGATGAAGAATTTTGAACTACAAGAAGACCACGATTTCTCCCGATTCGCTGTAGGAGCAGCCGCCCTTTCCTGTTTTGCGGTTGCGCTCACCACGTTCTCCGCGGGGGCAGACGAACCCCCAGAGTTGCGGGTTCGCCATGCGGTCGAAGCTGCGGAACGAGCTGCGGCGACCGAGACGGCGCTGTCCGCGATCTCTAGCGAAGACGACAAAGAGGCCGCCGAACAGATCGCATCGGCCGGGATGGCAGCCGAGCCAGTCTCCCTCGCATCTGTTCCAGATGACTGGGTATCGGCGGGTCTCGACCCGGCGAAGGCCACGCTCGAGGGCGATAAGTACGTCCAGACGCTGGCAGATGGATCCAAGGTCACGCTCACTCTGGACCCGAAGGTGCAGACGCACCTGGACAAGATGCTGGAGAATTACCGGGTTCCCCACGGTGGCATCGTGTTGCTCGAGCCGGATACCGGACGCGTGCTCGCGATGGCCAGCCACACGAATCACGAGCCCGCCGTCGAGGACCTCGCGCGACGTTCGCGCGCCCCATCGGCGTCGGTCTTCAAGATCGTCACGGCCGCAGCGCTGCTCGAGAGCGGCGCCGTCGGCCAGGAAGACAGCATTTGTTATCACGGGGGCCGAAGCCGGCTCAGCGTACGCAATATCAAGGGCGATCCGGGCCGCGACCAGAAATGCGCGACCATCGGAGACGCGCTCGCCTGGTCGATTAACTCGATCATGGCCAAGCTCGCCTACAAGCACATCGGCGCGGACGATATGGCCGTCTGGGCGGAGAAATTCGGCTACAACACGGAGATCCCGTTCGAGTTGCCGGTCGAGATGAGCAAAGCGGAGGCCGTCGGAGATCCACTCGAGCGCGCTCGAATGGCCGCTGGCTTCTGGCATACCTATCTGAGTCCGCTGCACGGAGCGATGATCGCGGCCGCGGTAGAAAATGATGGCGTGATGATGCGCCCGACCATCATCGACTCGTACGCCTCGCCGAAAGGCAACGTCCTCTATGAATTCGAGCCCAAGGTCTTCCGGCGAGTCATTTCGAAGGACACCGCGGCCACGCTGGCGAATTTGCTGCAAGGTACAGCCGACTTCGGTACCGCGCGGCGTTATTTCGGTCATCGACGCGCGTTTCCCAACGACGTGACGGTCGGCGGAAAGACGGGCACGCTCTCGGAGAAAGAACCGTATCTGGGCTTTACGTGGTTTGTTGGATTCGGCCGCCACAACGAGCTCGGTGGCGTGAAGGCTGCGGTCGCGGGGCTGGTCTGCAACACGCCGAAGTGGCGCATCAAGGGCCCCTACGCGGCCAGCGAGGCGCTTCGCGAGTACTTCGACGTCAGTGAAGCGCGAGCGAGGGCTCGTCAGGCAGAATTGGCGGCGAATCGCGCCGAGTAAACGCCCTCTTCAGTCGCGAAGAGCTTCTTCGCGCTCGCGGAACTCGGAGGCGACCTCTTCGAGTTCCGCCCCCTTTTCTTCCCACTTCATCATCAGCGACTCGAGGGTCTTTTCGACCTCGCCGTATTCTTTATTGAGCTCCTCGAGGGCCTGGCTGTCGTCGTAGGTCGAGGGATCAGCCAGCATCGTCTCGAGCTCGGTGTGCCGCTCTTCGGCGTCTTCGATCGCGCGCTCGATCTTGTCGAGTTCTTTTCTGAGGTCACGCGTCGCAGCGCGCTCTTCCTTTCGGATCTGCGCGGATTGCCGTCGGATTTCCTTCTTCGTGAGGCTGCGGCCGCCACCCTCATCGTCACCTGAAGGGTCTGGGACATCGCTCTCATCGACGAGTTGCCCGTGCTTCCATCGATAGTACTCGTAGTCTCCTCGATATTCCGTCAGCGCGCCGTCTTCGACGTGAATGACGCGGTTGACCACGGCGTTGAGGAAGTGGCGGTCGTGGCTGACCACGCAAAATGCGCCATCGAAGTCGCGCAGCGCCTGCTCGAGCATCTTACGAGACGCGATATCGAGATGGTTGGTCGGCTCATCGAGCAGCAGCAATCCGGCCGGCTCGAGCAACATCTTTGCCAGCGCCAGTCGACTCTTCTCTCCGCCGGAGAGCACGCCGATCTGTTTGTCGACGTCGTCCCCCGAGAATGAAAACGCGCCGAGCACGGGACGCACTCGCGGGAAGGCCTCCACCGAAGACTCCTCTTCCATCTCGTTCATCACGGAGTGGTCGAGGTCGAGTTGGTCGACCGAGTGCTGTGCGAAATAGGAGACGGCGACGCGGTGTCCCAGGTTGATTCTGCCGCTGTCGGGCTCGAGCTCCCCGGCGAGCATCTTGAGGAGCGTGGACTTGCCGGAACCGTTCGGGCCGACGAACGCGACGCGGTCACCACGATGCAAGGTGAAATCGACACCGTCGAATACGACGTTGTCGTCGTAGGCCTTCGCGACATCTTTGAGGCTGGCGACGGTCTTGCCGATGCGCGGCGGCTGCGGGAATTCGAAGTTGATATCGGGCGTGGGGTCCGCCGGGATTTCGATGGTGTCCATCCGCTCGAGCATCTTGATGCGGCTCTGGACCTGTGCGGCCTTGGATGCCTTATACCGAAACCTGTCGATGAACTCCTGGATGTGCGCCCTCTCCTTTTCGATCTCCTTCTTCTTGCGCTCGAGTTCCTCGATCCACTCGCGGCGCTTCCGCTCGTAGGTGTCGTAGTCGCCGACGAACGTCTTGACGTTGGAGTTGGAGAGCTCGGCGATTTGGTCGACCAGGCGGTTCAGGAAGTAGCGATCGTGGCTGATGAGCACGATCGTGCCGTCGTACTTCTTGAGGTAGGCCTCCAGCCACTCCAGGCTCTCGAGGTCGAGGTGATTGGTCGGCTCGTCGAGCAGGAGCACGTCCGGGCTCGACAGCAAGAGGCGGCCGACGAGCGCGCGCATGCGCCAGCCGCCGGAGAATTCTTGAATCGGACGTGAGTAGTCCTCGTTCTCGAAGCCGAGGCCCGAGACGATCTCGCGCGCCCGACTCCGAATCGCGTATCCACCTCGTTGTCGGAACGTCTCCTGGAGTTCACCGTATTCTTCGGTCAACTGCTGCGAGTCCTCGCCAGCGTCCTGGAGTTGATCCTCGAGAGCCTCGAGCCGGTTTTCGAGCTCGAGCAATTCCTCGGCTCCCTCCAGGACGACGTCGAGGACCGTACCGTCGTACTCTTCGGTGACTTCCTGCGGAAGGTACCCGACGCGGACGTCCTTCGGGATGACGACCCGACCATCATCAGGGGGTTCTTCCCCGGCGATGATGCGAAACATCGTCGACTTGCCGACGCCGTTGGGCCCGACCAATCCGATGGTCGACCCGGGGGTTATTTGCCAGGAGACGTCGCGGAAGAGTCGCTTGTCCGCGTATCGTTTCGAGACTGAATCCAGTTGAATCATCGGGTGCCCACTGGTACTTTTGAGGCAACTTCTCGAGAAGTCCGAAAGCCACGAAAGGCGCTGATTGACTGACGGAGCTCATATGTTCAAACGCACGTCCATCCTGCTGACATTTCTGCTTCTGACCCTTTTGGCAGCGCCACTCGCCGCGCAGGAGGGAGATGCGGATGCCGATCAGGGTGAAAGCGTTGTGATACTCCAGTTCGAGACTTTCAACACCGAACAGGAGGTCATGGATGTGTTCTACTCGCATCTACACGAAGCGATAGAGCAGAAGAAAGGCATGCACGTCAAGCAGGGAGGAGATGCGACCATTGGCGATCTGATACTCACGGCGGGTTGCGACTCCGCCACACCGGACTGCCTGCAGGGTTTGTCGGACTTTGTCGACGGGGACAAGCTCGTCTTTGGATCGGTACAGTATTCCGACGGTGTGCACCTCATCACGATCAAGATGTTCGATTTCTCGGAGGGGGCATTCGTCCAGGAGATCACCGATGAGACCATCGAGGGTGAACCATCCGAGATCGGCGAGGACCTCAAAGCGGTCATCGAAGGCTTTATCTACGGGGACGTCGGACAGGTCGCCGTGGATATATCGGGGGCGACCGAGGCCGTCGTGTTGTTCGACGGAGAGAAGCGAGGCATGGCGCCGACCAAGCTCGACGGGCTCCCGCTCGGCCAGCACGTCGTGACTGTCCGCGCCGCGACCGGCCAGGAGAAATCCAAGACCGTGGTCCTACGTCAGGGGCGCGTATCGAAGTTGAGCTTCAACTTCGATGCCACCGGCGATGGAGATGATGGAGGCCAGCGTGTCTCAAAAGGAGGGACAAGCGCGTATGAAGTGCCCGGTTGGGCGGCCGTCGGCATCGGCGTCGGCGGACTGGTCGTGGGCATCCTCGGAACCTCGCAGCTCAACTCCGCGGTCAGCGAGACCGACTCGATTATCTGTGGCGATCCCGGCCGGCTCTGCGCCGGCGTCGAGCCGTCGCGCGCTCACCAACTCCAGTCCGACATGGACTCCGGGCGAACGCTTCAGGTTGTCGGCTTCTCGATGGCCGCCGTCGGGATCGGCGTCGGTAGCTACCTGCTCTATCAGACTTATGCGGGAGGCTCGGCCGAGACCGAGAGTGCATCGAACGACGAAAACAACCTTCGCTTTGGCATCGCACCGTCGAAGCGCGGCGTATCCATGGGTCTGTCGGTCGACTTCTGAGGTCGAGACCCACGACGTAAAAAGCCCCGCCGACCCATCGAGGTCGGCGGGGCTTTTTTGAGTGTGCGAGCGCTCAATCCTTAACCGTGGCCAGTCCGTACGCGCCGATCGCCTTGATGCCTTCGTCGGAGTTTCCAAGGTAGCCGCGGAACGTCGCTTCGAGGTCATCAGTGGCGTACTCGGTGAGCGTCCACGCCGCGACACGAGTCAATGGCTTCGAGGAAGACTCGCGCACCACGCGCTCGAAGAGTGACTTGTCTTTCGGGTCTTTCTTCTCGGAGAGCTCCACTAGCAGCGTGCGGCGCACGCCCTCGTCCACCGAGTCGTCCATCACGAGCTCGCGCGCGATCTCGAATCGGGCGTCGCCCATCTTCTGCACGGCGGTCAGGGCTGGTCCGCGGACCTGGTCGGTCCCCTTCTCGAGCATGAATCGAATCAGGCGGCGTCGTGTTTCGCTTCGCAGTGACTCCACGTCGCTCATGAAGTTCGACGGCGGATTGCGCAGCGCTGAGCCCATGCGCGCGAACGCTTCATCGGGGTCCAGCTCGAGCGCCGCGACGAACGCGGCCCATTGGATAGACATGTCGCGGTCGCGCAGCAGAACACCCAGCGCTTTGGCGCCCTCGGTGCGTCCGAGCGTCCGCAGCGCCTCGATGACACGCTTTTTGATCTCGGGGTCACGGTCCGTGGTCTGAAAGCGGAGCATCTTGACGGACCGAGCGGAGTCGATTTTCGAAATGGCGTCGATGACCTCGAGCTTGACCGTCTTGACGCGCTCGCGGTTGAGCGCGCGTCGAAGCGCGTCGAGCCCCTCTTCGATCCCCAGCTCGCCAAAAGCTTCCGCTGCCGCCGCGCGAAGCTCGGGATCGCCCTCGAACATCGCCTGTGATAGCGGCTGAATGGCCTTGTCGTTACCGGTATGTCCCATCGCTTTGACGGCGATGATGCGATCGGAGAACTCGGTACTCTGGAACTTTGTCTGCAATTCCTCGAAGTCAGCGCCGCCGCTGGCGGCGACGAGTTGCCAGAGCATCACCTTGTATGCCTGATCCTCGGCCTTTTCGATGTGGGGTTTGATCGTATCGACCGGTACGGATGCCTCGTGTTCCAGTAGGAAGCCGGCGATATCCTTCTTCTCGGTGACCTCCTCTTTATCCGCGATAGATCTCGCCATGCGCGCGGCCGCTTCTTCGTTTCCGAGCTCGACCAACCGGCGCATGGCGCTATTGGCGGCATCTCCGTCGACGTCCTTCATCGCTGAGAGAAGGATCGGCACGACCTTCGGCGCCCCGCCCGGTCGACGAGTCAGCAAAATTGCGAGCTCGACGCCGTCGGCCTGAATGGCGTCGCGGCGGCTGTCGATCATCTTCTCTGCGTAGGATATCGCCTCGTCACGCCCCGTGAACGCAATAGCCTGCACCGCCGCCTTCCGGGTCGCATCGTCCCGGCTCGTCAGCTTCTCGCCCAATAACTCGTAGAGGTCACCGTGTTGCTGGGCGAGGTATCGAAAGATATCGCGGCGGGTGGTGTCGTCTGCGTCGGCGAGGGCATCCTCGAGTACATCGATTTCCTGGTCATCGGGCAGGACGGTCACGACTTCTCGCAGGCTCAAGTAGAGGCTCGAGTCCTCGTTGATCTGCTTTTCGACGAAGTCGTCGCCGCCGCGGTCCCCGGCGAACATCAGTCCGAAGCCGGCCCCGTACTTGACGCGTTGCGACGCGTCCGACTTGAAGCCTTCGATAGTCTTTCGGTCCTCACGGTCGGCGATTCGACCGAGCGTCATCAGGCTCGCCTGTTTCGCGTGCGGGTCCTTGGACTCCTGCATATTCTCGATGTAGCCGCGCAACTCCTTTGCGAGGTCAGATGGGATGCGAGCGTCGGCGACCGCGGGGGCCGCGACTCCAACAGCAAGCAATGCGCTAAGTACGTGTCTTGTCTTCATGATGTCTCTCATTCCATCCGATGATGATCGCCGCTGAGGACGACGCGATTATCCGAAATGCTTGTCCATGCGGGACGCGATCTTCTCCTGCACCTTGCCCTTGAACGGCTTGGCGAAGAACTTGAGGTCGATCTCGACGTTGACGTTGTCCTCGTCGACTTCGAAGTGTCCCTTGAAGCCTTTGCCCGAAATTTTGGCATACGAATCACTGGTCCAATCGACCGTGTCGAGCAGATCGAGGTTCTGCTCGAGATCGTCGACGATCGCCTTGATCCTGTCTTTGGCTTCCGAGTGATCGAGACCGTGCTCGCGCTTGATTTGGACGTCTGCCATATGATTGACCCTCGAAGAGCGGTTGGGCTGAAGAAAATCGAACGTTCGGCGGACGGTAACAGCCACGTTTTCTCCCTGTCAATTCAGGGCCTCATACCCATGACGTGGGTAAACGGCCGCTTATTCATAGAGCGCGTTCGCCGATACCGCAGAAAACTTGCCGACAACGTATGCGGGGTGATACTCTCTGGCGTGAGCTTTTTTCGAATAGCAGCCGGAGATTCGCATGAAAATTCTGCCCCAACTGTGTTTGGTCGGCGTCGTCGCAGCGGGTCTTGCGATGGCCTCGCCGGCCCATGCTCAGAAAATCAGGACGTACGGAGACCAATCCTCGAGCTCGTCGAGCGGCGGCGGCAGTAGTTCATCGGGAGCCAGGGGCGGAGCTGGCTGGTATCCGGGTATGCCGCAGCCCTCCTCTGGCGATGACGGAGGTCAAGCGTCGGGCCAGCAGCAGGCCGGCGAGCAAGGCGAAGAGGAAGGTCAGGAAGAAGGGATGACCGCGACGTATCGTGTCCGCATGTACGGCGGGACTTCGCCGGGCAGCGCCTCCGGTCCGCGCACGACCCTCGACCTGGCTATCGAGAAGATGTACCGCGGCGTGATCCCTGGGAAGCGAGACGAGGTCGAACACCTCAAAGCGAAGGACCAAACGGGCCCGAATAGTCTCACCTGGCTCGGCTTCCAGCCCGAGGACGAGCGAACGCGCGTCTTCATTCAGACCTCACGCGAAGCAGACTACGAGCAGAGCGTGGATTCCGAGGACAAGACGCTCACCCTCACGCTCTACAATACCAAGGTTTCGGCGAAGAACTTCTCGCGGTTTATCGACACGAGTTTCTTCGGCCGGAACGTCCAGCTGATCGAAGCGAAGAAAGCTAACGGAGCGGTCGAGATCATGATCGCGCTCGACGAGATCGAGCGGCCCACGGTCCAGCAGGATGGCACGTACCTCTATCTCGACTTCCCTCACGAGGCGAAGGAGACGTCGGACGGGGAATCGGGAGGCCAGTAACGCGCGCGCCCGACGATGGGCAGTGACGTCCACCATGAAGAATTGGCCCCTGCGGAAGATGGCGGAGCGCAACGTGTGCTCCGCCATTTTTGTGTCTTGCTTTATGTCTTTCCTCGTCCTGGTGGGCTTCTCGACCTCGCTGGCTGCGCAGTCGTCGGACGGTCGGCCTTCCCTTCCATCCCCATCGGAGCTCGAAGACGTCCACGTGACGTTTTCAGGGCTGGACCCCGCGGTGCTGGCCGCCGCGCTGGCTTCGAATGAGGCGCGCGCGGACACGTGTACAGTTGCGCGAGAGCTCTCTTGTAACGACCTGATCTGGAACACCAACGCGACACGAGTGGCCGCTCATCGCTGGACCTTCGATGACGACGGCTCGACCTGGCATCACGTGACCGTGACTCGCCGCGACGCCCGGGAGATCTCCGCTGCGAAGTGGGTATGGAAATCCGGGGTCAGTATCGCAGAAGACGTGCGCTTCGAGTCGTCCGGCGAGTCGCAGCTACGCGTCGGAAAAATGGTCCTGCATCAAGACGAAGCGACCGGAGGTTGGCGAATACGGCTCTACGGACTCGCCTGGCAGTCGTCCGACAGCGGATCGGAGCCGTCTACGACACGGTTTCTGGCGTCGTTTGCCATGTTCGATGGTACGACGTGGCGCATCGAGGACGTGCGCATCCCCGGGGGCGGTCCGGGGCCGTGGAAGATTTCGGGGCGCGAGCCGAGCTTGCGGCCGGGCGTGCTTCCTCCACGCGTCGTCCATGCAGGAGGCGACGTCACCGAGGTCGAGGCGATCGCCGTGAACCCCATGTCCGGCTTTGCGGGTGGCTACGCTGGATATATGAGGGGTACCTTCGACGACTGGTTCGGCGTCGGGCTGGGCCTGGTCGGCAAACACGAGGCGAGCGAGCGCGGCCTCGAATTCGATCACGACATGCCGCTGGCCACGGTTGGTGCGATCTGGCGCCCCGGCAGCCGGCCTGCTCTCGTCGCGGAAGGCGACGCGATATTCGGTGAGCCCCTGACCCACGCGGCGGTGGCACTCGAGACACCCGGCTACCAGGAGGCCTGGCGAACACAGCGCATTCGACGCGGTGCTTTTTTTCGAGATTGGTCACACAGTCGCGGCGGGATCGCCCTCCACGGCGAGTCGCACGCGCTGAGGGCCAGCATCTTCGAGGCACGAGTCTTCACCGATAGTCCGACCGGGGACAGCGTTGGCGCAAACGCGGGCTTCGGCACCGAATATGCCATCGACGAGCGCACGGAGCTCGGGCTCGAAGTTCACCATCGGTCGGTCGGCTCCGGCCGGCGCGACCGACACGTGTCATCGATTCGAACCGACGTCATGATCGAATTCGGTGATTCCGAGCGAGCATTTGCGCGTCTGGGAGGTCTCGGGCGCATCCGGACGCGGATCGTGCCTACCGAAGTCGGGTTCGGAGCCGGTACGGCCGGTGGGATGTACGCCGCTGCGGACGCGGGCATGTCCTTTACCGGGGTGTTCGAGCGCCTCAGGCACAGGGTTCGTCCGTCGGCGTTCGTGATCAGCGAAGTCGTCGACTTCGAGAAGACCGCCAGCGAGGCCATCAGTGACGGCGGCGAGCCACCGGCGGCGTTCGAGGTCGCTTCGCAGTCGCCAAAGCCGTGGCACTCAGCGGGGATACGGCTCGAACAGCGCCTGAACAGCGGCAACTGGTCTGTCGACGTTCCCGCGGAGGTATTCGCAGCGTCGTTCGGAGCACCGTCCTCGTTTACGGATATCCTCGGGGCGAGCGCGCGCCTGAACGTGAGCTATGTCACGGATCGCGGCTCCGAGGTCAGCGCGACAGGACACATGGTGTGTGAGCGAGCCTGCCAGAACGTCGCCTGGGACGTCGGAGCGCGGTTGGATATCGGCCGGTGGGATGCCGCCTACTCCGTAGCTCGCGCGAACCGTCTGTCACAACGCATCGCGGATCTGCAGGCGATGGGCGACATCTGGTCTCGCATTCTGGCGTTCGAGCTCCCTGCATCCACGCTGCGGGTCTCGCAGTCAGCGACCATCGGGTGGGAACATCGGCGCCTTCGAGTCGACGTGACTGGCGTGACGAACCACAGCCACTGGGGCGCGGCGCTCGAGCCGAAGCTCGCGTTCGATAATCTGGGTTGGAGCGTAGGCCTCAGCGGCTTCTACGACAGCTTTGATGGGGAGTGGGGACTGATGGCGGGTCTGAGCGGGCGGTGACCCGAGCGGGTTCAGCTCTGCTGGTCGAGCCTCGCCAGGCGACGCTCGAGCTTGCCGATCTTCGGGTGATCCGGGCGTATCCTCTTAACCGCAGCAAGCGCCTGGCTGGCGAAGTCACTGTCCTCGGTATTGATTCCGAAGCGGGTTCGCAGCAAGAAGATGTCGATGTTGTGGGGGTTCATGCGGGCAGCTCGGTCGAGCTGCTCTCGGGATTTCGCCGTCACGCTCGGATCGTTGTGTCGCATCTTGAATCGCGCGTACGCGTAGTACGCCAGAACGTCGCCCCGACCCGGGTCGTAGTCGACGGCTCGCTGCAGACAATCGACGGCGGAGTTCAGGTCGCGCAATTTCAGGTACGTGAGCCCGTCCCGAAAGTAGATGTCGCTCAACGCGGCACAGTCGGCGTCGACTTCGGGAATCACCGGTTGGCTTTCACTCGGGTCGGCGTTTGCCGCAGCCGGTGCGTTGACGAGTTCGCCCTGAATCGTCACCATCGCGCGGCCGATCGCGCGGCGAATGTGGAGCGCCTTTCGTGTCAGATCCATGTCGCCGAGGCGCTGAAAGTTTTCGGCGCGGTAGAATTTCTCGTAGCGCTCGTAGCAGTCTTTCGCTTCTTCGAGCGTAGCCTCACGCGACAGGTTCAGAATCGTGAACGGGTCGTCGCCACTGGAGATGCGCGCGAAGTCCTCGGCCACGATGCCGCGAACGCGTTCGATGCGATCTTCTTTCGGAGGTTTTTGTTCAGTCATATCTGCCGATAAACCACGTGGATGGACACCTCGAAGTCTAACATGTACCGCGTGTCGAGCAACTCTGTATGTCACTGCAAGCCAGATAGCACGACCATGATTTTTGAAGACAACAGTACGCAGTCGGCCGACGACCTCGATCTGGTCGACGCCTACGACTACGAGCTCCCCGATGAGCTCGTGGCGGCACACCCGGCCGATCAGCGCACGGATTCGAGGTTGATGGTCGCTCACCGCGACACGCGCGACCTGGAACACTGTCGTTTTTCGGACATCGCCGAGTATTTGCGGGCGGGGGACGTCCTCGTCTTCAACAATACCCGCGTGATTCCCGCGCGCTTGCATGCGCGTAAGGAGACCGGTGGCGCCGTCGAGTTGCTGGTACTCGACGTGCTCGAGCCGACGGGGAGCGGGCGATGGCATGAGCGGGCGAGCGGCACGCTGAAGATGCGATGCATGACCCGCTCGTCGCGCCCTCTGCGGCCCGGCATGCCGCTCGAGCTCGACGACTATCCGGATGCACCCGAGATCACGGTGTTAGCCTGGGAGGCGGGTCGAGCTGACGTCGAGCTGGCGTGGGAGCAGACCCCGGCGGCGCTGTTCGAAGCCTACGGCGAGATGCCGCTGCCCCCGTATATTCTGAAGCGGCGCGCAGAGATCGGCGAGCCAGGACACGCGGGCGCAGCCGATCTGGAGCGCTATCAGACCGTCTATGCCTCCCAGCCCGGCGCGGTTGCTGCGCCGACCGCAGGCCTGCATTTCACCGACGAATTGCTCGAAGACCTCGCGCAGAAAGGTGTCGAGCAGGCATTCGTCACGCTTCGCGTCGGCCCGGGGACCTTCAAGCCCGTCTCGGCCGAGCGCCTCTCCGAGCACGAGATGCACTCCGAAGAGTACGAAATCTCGCCGGCATTGAGCGAGGCGGTTCTCCGAGCCCGCCGGGACGGACGCCGAATCGTGGCCGTCGGCACGACGAGCACTCGGGCGCTCGAGGCCGAGGCTCGCCGCGACACACCCTTCGAGCCAGGGTCGCGCACCACGGACCTGTTCCTGACGCCGGGCTCCGACTTCCGGGTCGTGGACGCCCTGATCACGAACTTTCACTTGCCGAAGTCGACCTTGCTCGCGTTGGTCGCCGGCTTTGCCGGGTACGACTTCATGCGAGATATCTACCGGACGGCCGTCGAGCAGGAGTACCGCTTCTACTCGTACGGCGACTCCATGTTTATCCTCTAGATTTCGAGCCCCTCCATGTCATACGTCGAGTGCGAGACCTTTTCATTCGAATTGCAGGCCACCGACGGGATGGCCCGCGCCGGGCGCGTCGAGACCGCGCACGGGACCTTCGAGACGCCGATCTTTATGCCCGTGGGCACCAAGGGTACCGTCAAGGGGATGACGCCCGAGGACCTGCGCGGCGAAATCGGCGCGCAGATCATCCTGGGAAATACGTATCATCTGTACGTGCGCCCGGGGATGGACGTCATCGATGCGCACGGCGGCCTGCACGAATTCATGAATTGGGACGGGCCGATCCTGACTGACTCCGGCGGATATCAGGTCTTCAGCCTCGAGGACCTGCGGACCATCAAAGAAGACGGCGTCGAATTTCAGGATCATATCGAGGGCTCGCGCCATATGTTCACGCCCGAGCGGGTCATCGACATCCAGGAGACGCTCGGTAGCGACATCATGATGGCGTTTGACGAGTGTCCGCCCCTGCCCTGCGACGACGACTACATGCGCGAGTCGCTGGCGCGCACGACCCGATGGGAGCGGCGCTGTCTGGAGGCGCGAACTCGGCCTGATTGTGCGCTCTTCGGCATCCTTCAGGGCGGCGTCGACGAGCATTTTCGCAAGGCGCACGCCGAGGAGCTGACCCAGATGCCGTTCGACGGTTTTGCGATCGGTGGGCTCAGCGTCGGAGAGGCCAAAGACAAGATGTACGAGACGGTCGGGTTCTCGACACCGCTGATGCCCGACGACAAACCGAAATACCTGATGGGCGTGGGCAAGCCGCGCGACATCATCGAGTCGATCGCGCGTGGCATCGACATGTTCGACTGCGTGATTCCGACGCGAAACGCACGAAACGGCCAGCTCTTCACCAGCCGCGGGACGGTCAATATCCGCAACGCAACCCACGAGTTCGACCTGGACCCGCCGGACCCCAATTGCGAGTGCTACACCTGCAGCAACTACACCAGCGCGTATATCAGACACCTGTACAAGCAGCGCGAGATTCTCTCCGCGCGCCTCTGCACGCTGCATAATTTGCACTTCTTCCTCGACATGACTCGGCGAGCGCGACAAGCCATCTTCGACGGGGAGTTCGCGGCGTTTCGCGACGAGTTCCTCGCCGGCCTCGAGCAGGACTGACGGCTGGCTGCGCGGGAGCCACTGATCACGGGAGGAACCGTGGAGCCGCCTGCGACGCAGAGCGCTTGACCTGTACCTACTAGACTGCTATTCCCTACCGACCTTAGCGCGCGGAATTTTTCGGACGCCCACGACGCTGTGCGTGTCTCGAAAATTCGCGCGTCGTTTTGTGAACTCGAAAGGCGGATCGCCCCGGAAACATCGGACCGCGACCGACAGACTTTATGTTCCAGCATCTTATTTTAGCTCAAGCACCTGGCGGAGCCCTCGGTGAAATAACCGGGTTGCTCGTGCCGCTGGCTATCGTCTTCTTGATCTTCTGGTTTCTGATCATTCGGCCCGAGCGAAAAAAGCAAGAGAAGCACCAGAAGTTTCTCGACGCGCTCAAGGTCGGCGACCAGGTCGTCACCACCGGCGGTATCGTCGGCAAGGTGGTGACCGTGGATGAAGCAACGATCAAGCTGCGCATCGCGAAGGACACGAAGATCGAGCTGCTTCGAAGCAGCATCCAGGGCGCCAAAGACAATCTCGTCGCCCAGGAAAAAGGCGAAGAGGTCGAAGAAGACACGGACAAAGAAAAAGACGAAGACTAAACGAACGGAACGTCCTCGATTGTCGATGAGGACGCCTCGCGCCGCTTGCGGCCCCGAAGTTGTTTCGGAGTTGAGCGAGCCGGCGCGTTTTCGCAGAACTTCCATCCGAGCGGAAGCATATGAGTGGGAAAACTCTACGTTGGATAGTCGTTGCAATCGCGGTGGTAGCCGCGATGTACGGACTGGCTCCCACGTTTTTGGATGTCGCCGACGGCAAACTCGACCGAGAGGTCGAGAGCTTTGAAGGACCTGCCGTCGATTGGCTCATGGACGAGGGAAAGCTGCTGACGTTGGGCCTCGACCTGCAGGGCGGCTTGCTCTTGCAGTACAAGGTCATGACCGAGAAGGCAGTCCAGGACAAGCTCGACCGCCTCGCCCGTGATATCCGTACGCGCCTTCAAGACGAGGGAGATGACGTCAATGTCGACGTCAACCACCCCGACGGCGAGTACCATATCGACGTGACGTTCTCGAAAGCCGAGAATATGGCGCTGGTCGACGAAGACTTCATGACGTTCTTTACGAGCCTCGATGAGTCGGATGTCGGCGACACCAAGATGCGCTTCTCGATGAGCGATGACTATATCGATGAGACCAAGGACTTCGCCGTCCAGCAGGCCATCGAGACGATTCGCCAGCGCGTCGACGCCCTGGGTGTCTCCGAGCCGAGCATCACGCGACGCGGCGAGAACGATATCGTCGTCCAGCTCCCCGGTCTCAAAGAAGACGACGTCGAGCGGGCGAAGAGCCTGATCGGCGCGACCGCGCAGCTTCAGTTCAAGATGGTCGACGACGACGGCACGGACGCGTTCTTCCGCCAGTTCCAGGGCAGCTTGCCCGAGGGCTTCAACATGCGCCGGGTGGACGGAGGCAACCTGTCGGTCACGGCGAGCTCCAAAGAAAAGCTGGAGACATTCCTCGAGGGCAAGACCGACAATGAGCACGAGATCGGCTACAAGTTCTATCCGATCTACAAGGACAGGGAAAAGGAGGAGCTCGATGAGCAGGCCTCTTATTGGAAGACCTACTACCTGTTCAGCGAGACGCGCCTCACCGGTGAGTACATCACCGACGCGCGAGTGTCTGTCGATCAGAAGTTCAACCGCCCTTATGTCGCGCTCAACTTCGACTCGAAGGGGGCCGAGCTCTTCGGCGAGCTGAGCACAGAGAACGTCGGCAAGCGCATGGCGATTATGCTCGACGACAAGGTCAAGAGCGCGCCGGTCTTCAACGAGCCCATCATGGGCGGGCGAGCCCAGATTACGCTGGGGTCGATGCAATCGTTCAGCGAGCTGCAGACAGAGGCGCAGGACCTGGTGATTTCGCTTCGCCACGGCGCCCTGCCCGCTCCCATCGAGATGCAATACGAGACGGTCGTCGGCCCGACGCTGGGTCAGGACTCGATCGAGTCCAGCGCACGCGCCCTGATCGTCGGTAGTATCCTCATCATCATCTTCATGCTCATCTACTACCGCGGCAGCGGCGTCATCTCGGTGACGGCCCTGCTCATGAACATGATTCTGATTCTGGCTGGACTCGCCGCGCTGGGCGCCACGCTCACGCTGCCAGGTATCGCCGGTATCATCCTGACGGTCGGTATGGCGGTGGACGCAAATGTCATTATCTACGAGCGCATACGTGAAGAGGTGCGCAAGGGTCGGTCACCGCTCGAGTCGGTTCGCACCGGCTTCGACATGGCGCTGTCCGCTGTCATGGACGCCAACATCACCACCGGTATCGCAGCCCTCGTTCTGATGCAGTACGGCACCGGCCCGATCAAGGGATTCGCTGTCACGCTTCTCATCGGAATCGTCAGCACGATTTTCACCGCGGTCTTCGTGTCCCGTTTGCTCTTCGACACGTTCGGAGCCGGCAATGCAGACAAGCCGGCCGAGAGTATCAGCATTTGAGCCGATAGTTCGGAGAGCGACCGCACGCGCACAACCGCAGCGAGGAATCATAGATGTTCCAGATAATCAAACCAGATACGAAAGTCGACTTCATCTCGAAGCAGAAAGGCTTCTTGATACTGTCCGGACTCGTGCTCGTGGCTTCTATCGCCGCAGCTCTGACCATCGGTCCCAATTACGGCATCGACTTCAAGGGCGGCAGCGACATCATCCTGCAGTTTGAAGGGGACGTGACCATCAAAGAGGTCACCGAGGCCGCCCAGAATGAAGCCGGTCTGGCCACGCCCACCGTCCAGCTTTACGGATCCGAGGAAGATAACCGCTTCATGGTGCAGACCCAGAGCGTCTCGGTCATGGACCAGGAAAAGAGTGACCTCGTGCGTGACCAACTCGGGGACCTCGGCTCCGTCGAGGATTACGAGTGGTCGATCGAACAGCCGAGTCGCGCAGAAGTCACATACTCCGCCCAGGTCGACCCCCAGTCGCTCAAATCGACGATCGAGACGGTCGAAGGGGTCGACGAGGTTACGGTAACTGCGGTGGGACTTCAGGACGTCTACCGCTACGAGATTCGCTTCGAAGACCTCCAGGTCCAAATTTTGGAGGGATTTGCGGCAGCATTCCCCGATAAATTCGATGCGAGTACGGGACTCGAGCGCCTGGAGACGGTCGGCGCTCAGGTCGGTGAGCAGTTCCGCAATGCGGGTGTGCTCTCGATTATTGTCGCCCTGTTCTTCATCTTGGTCTACATCGCCTTCCGCTTCGACATTCGCTACGCCCCCGGCGCGGTCGCGGCGTTGACCCACGACGTCATCATCGCCGCAGGGTTCTTCGTGGTGACCCAGATGGAGATCTCGCTGCCGATTATCGCCGCGCTGCTCACGATTGTCGGCTACAGTCTGAACGACACGATTGTCGTCTTCGACCGTATACGTGAAAACTTCGAACTCGCCGGCGGAGAGAGTACGAAGGACATCGTCAACCAGAGCCTCAACGAGACGATGAGCCGTACGCTCATCACCAGTATCACCACGCTGCTCGCCGTCGTCGCTATCGCGGTGCTCGGAGGTGGCCTGATTCAGAACTTCGCCATCGCGCTCATCGTCGGTGTCATCATCGGTACGTACAGCTCGGTCTTCGTCGCCTCGCCCATCATGGTCAAGATGGATGCGTTCCTCGAAGCGCAGCGCGAGACCGAAGAGATGATGGAGACGAAGAAGTCGAAGACCGCTGCAACCGAGTAGGTTCGGGCTTCGCTTTCTCAGCAAGCGGGCGGCCTTCCGGGCCGCCCATTTTGCTTTCTTGCGCCCTCTGTTCGGGCTCGGCCGGCGACATCCCTGACGCTCACCGGTGACGTGTGATAGCTTAGGCGCGCTACTCTACGCGGATTTTCTCCAGGTCGGGACCACAGGTTGAACGCGTCCTCACAAAAATATCGGCGTCGGTGGGTGGTGCGAGCCTCCGATCCCGCGGGTTGGGAGCAGATCGCTCGCCAACTCGATATCCACCCTGTGGTCGCGAGGCTGCTCGTTCACCGCGGATACGACGAGCCGGACGCCGCGCATCGCTTCCTGAATCCGTCGCTGGGGCACATGCACGATCCATTCTCGATGAAGGGGATGGACGACGCGGTCCACGAATTGTTGAGAGCGCTGGACACCGGCTCTCGCATCGTGATCCACGGAGACTACGATGTCGATGGCATTTGCAGCGCATCGCTTCTGTACTCCTTTTTGGAGATGCTCGGCGCAGATGTCGACTACTTCATTCCGCGGCGCGGCCAGGAGGGCTACGGACTCACTGTGGAGACCGTTCGTCGACTCGCCGACGAGGGCTGCGAGCTGTTGGTGACGACGGACTGCGGCGTCTCCGACGTCGAAGAAATTAGGGCAGCGCGGGAGCTCGGGATGCGCGTGGTCGTCGTCGACCACCACAGCGTGCCCGACGAGCTGCCGCCCGCCAACGCGATCCTCAATCCGCTGCAGCCTGGCTGTGACTTTCCCTTCGACAAGCTCGCCGCTGTGGGCGTGACGTTCAACCTGGTGGTGGCACTGCGCAAGGAGTTGCGCGAGCGCGGCGTCTTTCGACACGTCGAGGAACCGGACCTGCGAGATATGCTCGATCTCGTCGCGCTCGGGACCATCGCCGATGTAGTGCCGCTGGTCGATGAGAATCGCATCTTCGTGCGAGCGGGCTTAGACGTGCTCGCTCAGAAGAAGCGAGCGGGCGTGTCAGCCCTGATGGACCGTATCGGACGCAAGGATGGACGCATTCACACCGAGACGGTCAGCTACGGCCTGGCGCCGCGTCTGAACGCGGCGGGCCGCGTGTCTGATGCCTCGATTTGCGTCGAACTCCTCACCACGCGCGAATACCGGCGGGCGATCGAGCTGGCCGGTGAACTCGAGGAACTCAACGAGGAGCGCCGACGTCGGGAGCGCGAGATCTACGAGATCGCCCTGCCCCTCGCCGAAGAGCAGATAGAGCGGTTCGACCATATGTTGCTATTAGCCGGCGAAGGTTGGGACCGCGGCGTGCTCGGCATCGTCGCGAGTCGATTCATGGAGAAGTTCAACCGCCCGACGATCGTGGCCGGCATCGAGTCCGGCGAGGCACGCGGATCGGCTCGCAGCATCGCGGGGGTCGATATACTGGCAGCCCTCGAGCACGCGAGCGACTTCCTCTCAGCGTACGGCGGGCATACATCAGCGGCGGGATTGCGCTTCGATGCCGACGATGTCGAGGCGCTCCGCAAGAGGCTCGATGAGGCGACGGCGCAGATGTTGGGCTCGGACAGGCTCCCGCCCCCGCAGATCGATATCGACGCCGAGGTGTTGCTCGGCGACCTCGAGCAGGATTTCGTGAGCGACCTACTGCAAATGGAGCCGTTCGGCGAGGGCAACCCAGAGCCGATTTTGTTGGCGCAGAACGTACGCGCCCGGCGGGCCAAGATCGTCGGTGACGACCACCTCCGGGCCAGCTTCGCCGACCGCACCGGCCAACTCGATGGAATCGCTTTCTCGATGGGAGAGTTCTTGAACATGTTGGAGAACGACGTGCGAGTCGCCTTCGCGCCGCGTTTCTCTCGATTTCG
>JBNJFZ010000082.1:0-23238 GCA_051747295.1 Myxococcota bacterium | reverse complement strand
AGTCGCGGCACGGAGGCCGCGAGGCGGGCACAGAGGCCCGCGCACCGATCGTTTTCGCCATTTCGACGTCTAATCCGGATCGAGTGGGCCACATCTCCCGCTCCCCCCAACCAACGCCCTAGCCTCTCACGCGGTTCTACGCTACAAACCACACAGTTAACGAACCGCTGCGCCCAACGCGCTATGAATACGAATCAATTGGCCCAGCTGCTCTGGGACGCCCAGGCTTCCGGCGAACCCTGCGACGCTCTCACCGAGATCGCAGAGCTCACCGTCGAAGATGCCTACGCCATCCAACACATCAATATCGAGCGTCGCCTCGACGGCGAGGGCTTTCACGGCCGCTCGGCGAGCGTCGTGGGCCACAAAGTCGGGCTGACCAGCCACGCTATTCAGGACTGGCTCGGCGTCGACGAACCGGACTTCGGCTTGCTGCTCGACGACATGCGTTGCGACGACGGTGGGCCGGCCGACATCGGCCACCTCCTACAGCCCCGCGCCGAAGCCGAGATCGCCTTCGTGCTCGGCGAGGAGCTTCGCGGCCCGGGCGTGACCACGGCCGACGTGCTTCGCGCCACCGATTTTGTGCTGCCGGCCATCGAGATCATCGACTCACGTATCGCCGACTGGACGATCCAATACGAAGATACCATCGCGGACAACGCCTCGAGCGGCATGTTCGTGCTCGGCAGCAAGCCGGTCGACCCGTCTAGCTTCGATATGCGGACCGCAGGCATGGCGCTCCGAAAAAACGGCGATGTCGTCTCGACTGGAACCGGCGCAGCCTGTCTTGGACACCCGGCCAACGCCGTCGTCTGGCTCGTGGAGAAGCTCGCAGAATTCGACCAGGGCCTCGACGCCGGCCACGTCATCTTATCCGGCGCGCTCGGACCCGTCACCGACATCGAACCGGGTGACTGGCTGCGCGCAGATGTCGCACACATGGGCAGCGTGCAGATAAGGTTCAACGCTTCGGAGGAGAACAACGATGACTGACCCAACACGCGTGGCCATCCTCGGGTCCGGCAATATCGGCACGGACCTGATGCTCAAGATCATCAAGCGCTCGGAGGCACTCGACCTGGCGATGCTCGTCGGCATCGACCCCGACTCCGAGGGCCTCGCCCGCGCCAAGAAACGGGGCATCGCGACCACCCACGAAGGGATTGCCGGCCTCATGGAGGACCCGTGCTGGGATGACGTCGAGGTCGTATTCGACGCGACCAGCGCGCGTGCCCACCTCGAACACGCCCCAATCCTGGAGAGACACGGCAAGAAGGCCGTCGACCTGACGCCCGCGGCCGTCGGCCCGTATTGCGTACCGATCGCGAACCTGAGCGAGCACCTCGACGCGCCGAACGTCAATATGGTGACCTGCGGCGGACAGGCGACGATTCCGATCGTGTGGGCCATCAACCAGATCTCACCGGTACACTACGGTGAGATCGTCGCGTCGATCTCGAGTCGCTCGGCGGGCCCCGGGACACGCGCGAATATCGACGAGTTCACGCGCACGACCGCTCGGGGCATCGAAGAAGTCGGCGGCGCGACCTCCGGCAAGGCCATCATCATCTTGAACCCGGCCGAGCCACCGCTGATCATGCGCGACACCGTCTACGCATTTTGCGACGAGGCCGACCGTGAAGACATCAGCGCCTCCATCGAGGATGCGGTTGCACAGGTCGCCGAGTACGTCCCCGGTTATCGGCTCAAGAAGCCGCCGGTCTTCGAGGACTATACCGACACACCGCTGCGGATCCCCGGCGAGGGCGAGCGCACCGGGCTCAAAGTCACGTGCTTGTTGGAAGTTGAAGGCGCCGGCGATTACCTGCCGAAGTACGCAGGGAATCTGGATATTATGACCTCAGCCGCCCTGCGCATGGGTGAACTGATGGCCACGGCAAATCGCTGAGACTACTGGCTCAGTTGGTTTCGACAGGAATCCGGCAGATTGGCGGCCGATAACTGGTCGCACATCAACGCGTCGATGGCCGGCATGCAATCGTCATAGAAGGCATCGCGGTCGCGAATCGACACGATATTGTCGCAATCACCGCTCGCCAACGAGTTGACGAGATCGTTGTAGACGGTCTGATAGTCGTCGCCGCATTCCTCGGCCTTCGAGGCAAACGTATCCGCGAAGTCGCGGCATGCTTGAGGCGGCGACTCCAACTCGACGCAGGCACTTAGCAATAGAAGTCCTGCGAGCGAGACCAGACATACGGCGCGCAATCGTCTCACGAGTGCTCCGGGCAGCTTTGTCGTATTTGAGAATCGTACCGTCACAAGAGTACCGAACCTGATAGAGCATTCGCAACGTCCGTGTCGCCTCGCGCGCTGCGGCTAGCACACCACGGAATGACCATGGCAGAACACATATCCGGCGAATTGATCATCAACGACGTCACGCTGCGGGACGGCATGCACGCGCTGTCGCACCAGTATTCCGTCGAGCAGATGCGCCAGATCGCGCGCAAGCTCGACGAGGCGCGCGTCGACATCGTGGAGATCAGCCATGGAGACGGCCTCAACGGAAATTCCTTCAACTACGGCTTCTCGGCACACACCGAGCGCGAGTACCTGGAAGCCGTCCGAGAGGAGCTCGACTACGCGAAGCTCGCCGCTCTCTTGCTGCCGGGCATCGGCACGGTCGAGGACATCGAGATGGCCATCGATGCCGGCATCGACACGATACGCATCGCCACTCACTGTACCGAAGCCGATATTAGCCGCCAACATATCGAATACTCGCGCGAGCAGGGACTCGATACGGTCGGCTTTCTGATGATGGCGCATATGATCCCGACCGAGGACCTCGTCGAACAGGCCAGACTCATGGAGTCATACGGCGCACATTGCGTCTACGTGACGGACTCGGCTGGCGCACTCCTGATGGACGAGACGCGTCAACGCATCGAAGCCCTCAAAAATGAACTCGACTGCCAGGTTGGTTTCCACAACCACAATAACCTGAGCCTCGGGGTCGCCAATACGGTGATCGCCGCGCAGTCGGGTGCCGACCGGCTCGATGCTTCGCTGGCCGGCATGGGCGCTGGTGCGGGGAATTGCCCACTCGAGTCTCTGATCGCCGTCCTCGAGCGCATGGAAATAGCGACCGGCGTCGACCTCTACCCTTTGTTGGACGCGGCCGACCAGATCGTGCGCCCCCTTCAGGAGCGACCCGTCCAGACCGACGGAAACTCGATCATGCTCGGCTACGCCGGGGTATACTCGTCGTTCCTGCTCCACACGGAGAAGGCAGCGGCACGATACGACGTCGATCCGCGCGATATATTGGTCGAGCTAGGCGAGCGCCGGATGGTCGGAGGACAGGAAGACATGATCGTCGACGTCGCCCTCGATCTGGTCGACGACAAGAGCAGCGACGCATGAGCATCTGGATCTGCGCTCCCCGGCGCCATCCAGAACCGAGCTTTCACCCATACTTCGAAATTTTTCCGCCATGACGATATCCGACGACAGAAAAGCCTACTTCGCACAAATACTCGACGACGCGCAGCAAACAGCGACGCCCGTCACGCAGATCACCGCGGAGGCCCCAGAGCTGACGATGGAAGAGGGTTACGATATCCAGCGTCTCCTCGTCGGGCATCGCTATAATCGCGGCGAGACACTGGTTGGCATGAAGATGGGGCTCACGAGTAAAGCAAAGATGGAGCAGGTCGGCGTTCATCGACCGATCTACGGTCACCTGACCAGCGCGATGCGGCTCAATGACGGCGACCCGATCGTACGCTCCGAGCACATCCACCCGCGTGCGGAGCCCGAGATTTGCTTCGTCATGGGTGAAGCGCTCGCTGGCCCGGCGACGACTGAAGATGCCCTGGAAGCCATCGACTACGTGACTGCCGCTATCGAAGTCATCGACAGCCGCTACCGCGACTTCGAATTCACGCTCGAGGACGTCGTGGCCGATAATTCGTCCTCGTCCAAATTCGTGCTCGGCCCCCGGAGAGTCAGCGCGGACGAATTGGATCTCGGCAATATCGGCATGGTGCTCAACCTCAACGGTGAAGCCGCGGAGACGGGCAGCACCGCTGCCATCCTCGAGCATCCGCTCCGCTCGCTCATCTACCTGGCCAACATGCTCGCCGAGCGCGGCGAAGTCATCGAGGCCGGCAGCCTGGTCCTGTCCGGCGGGGCAACGGCGGCCATCCACATCGACACCGGCGACCACGTGCTACTGGAGACCGATGGGCTTGGCACAGTCGAGCTACGCGTGCGCGAGTAGTCTGGCGTGCCCAGCCACAGCGCCTCGCTCAGAACTATCCGCCGCTCCCTCTCTGACGCCCCATGATCCCGAGCCGCCTCGACAAATACCTCGCCGATGCGACCCCGCTGTCGCGCAGTGAAATCGGAGCGGCGTCGGAGGCGGGACGCATCGCCGTGCGTCGAGCCGACGGTACCTTCGAAGCCGACCCAGTCCTCTGGGAGTTGGTCTTCGACGACGACCAGATCCTCGTCGACGACAATCCCGTGCTCGCCACCGAGCCAGAGCACTACTTCGCGTTCAACAAACCCGCTGGCGTACTGACGACGGCCAGCGATCCACACGGCAGGCTGTCGCTCGAGCCGTGGCTGCTCAGGCTCCCGCCCAGCCTGTTCCCGGTGGGTCGCCTCGACCGTGCAACGACCGGCCTGCTGCTCCTGACCGACGACGGTGACCTCTCGCACGTTCTGCTGCGACCACGGTTCCACGTCGAAAAGCGCTACCACCTGACTATCTCGGGCGAGTTGAGAGACGACGACCCCCGACTGCATCAACTCATCGATGGTGTTGACATAGGCACCGGGCCAGCCTTTGCGCTGCGCGTCGAGATACTGGCAGGCCTCCCCGGCTACACCCTGCTCGAACTGGTCATCGACGAGGGACGCAACCGCGTCGTCAGAAAGATGTGCAGTCGGGTGCGCCTCGAGCTCGAGCACCTGCATCGCGCGGCGATTGGTCCGGTTCGACTCGGCGACGTACATCGTGGCGACTGGCGAGAGCTGACCGCGGATGAGGTCTCAGCACTCTGGCAGGCAGGCGGCGGGCGAGAGCGCGCTGGCGAACGCAAGATCGCAGCGCTGCGAGATCAAGCTGCACGCTGGCGTGCCCAGGACCGGCCGCACACACGCCTCGAACGGTGGCTGGCGAGTCACGACGCCGGACGGACGTAACGCGTGCTGGACTAGGCGCATCGAATGCATACGTTCGCATTCGCAAACCCATTCAAGCTCATGACGTCAAACTGAGGAGACACAATGTCTGATCATGTCTATAAGAAAATCTCCATCGTAGGCTCTTCCGCAAAGTCCATCGACGATGCGATCCGAAATGCGGTTTCGACCGCGGGCGACTCCGTCGAAAACTTGCGTTGGTTCGAGGTCGACGAAATCCGCGGCCACATCGACGACGACGGCGTCGACTACTTCCAGGTTTCTGTGGATATCGGATTTACGATAGAGGAATCGAAGTAGAGCCCCTCTGAGCTTCGGCGGCCCTGAGCCGTCGGAGCTTTTTCTCTGTCTGGAAGGACCTCATGAGCGTCGACAACCTGCAGATTCGTGACTTCCCCGAGCGCATCGTTTGTCTCGTGGAAGAGCCCACCGAAATCCTGTACGCCCTCGGCGAGGAAGACCGAATCGTCGGGATAAGCGCCTATACGGTTCGCCCGGAGCGCGCGAAGGAGGAAAAGCCGGTCGTATCGGCGTTCATCGGTGGCAGCATCGACAAAATCCGGGCACTCGAGCCAGATCTCATCATCGGCTTCTCGGACATTCAGGCCGACCTCGCCCGCGACTTGATCAAGCACAACGAGCAGGTCCTTATCTACAACCAACGCACCGTCCAGGACATCCTGGACGTCGTCGTCTCGGTCGGCCGGCTCGTCGGCCGCGAAGCAGACGCCCGCGAGCTTGCAGATGGCTATATCAAGGGGCTTCGCGCCGCATCCGAACGCACGAAGGCAACGGAGACGCGGCCGAAGGTCTATTTCGAGGAGTGGCCGGAGGATCCGACGATTACCGGTATTCGCTGGGTGAGCCAGCTCGTCGAAATCGCGGGCGGTCGAGATATCTTTCGGGACAAATCTTTCGGGAAGGCGGCCTCGGAACGAAGCGTCACCCACGAGGAAGTCATCGCGGCCGAGCCGGACATCATCATCGGATCGTGGTGCGGTAAACCGGTCGACAAGGACGAGATTCGCAAGCGGCCGGGCTTCGAGGACATCCCGGCGGTTCAAAACGACGAGATCTACGAGATCGACTCGTCGCTGATCCTCCAGCCGGGGCCCGCGTGTTTGACGGACGGTCTCGCCGCGCTCGAGAACATCATCCGCGGCTGACCGTTCTGCGTGCGTATTCGACTCAACTCACCCAACTGGTGAGCGACTCCTGCACCTTGTACATCTCGTCCCCATCCCACGCCCAGAGGTGCTGCGCGCCTCGGCCGGCCTGGTCGGCCAGCGCAAATCCCTCTTCGTGAATCCAGTACTCGCCTTCATCGAGCGCATCGAGCTCCCATTCGGAGTGGATGTCCTGATGCCACACACTCCAGAACTCATAATGGCGATCGTAGTCGGTGTCTTCGTCGTTTGAAGGATCGGCCAGGTACGCTCGCCATTCATCTCTGAGGATGGTCAGTGCTCGATCACTGTCGGGCTGGATGATCTCGTACCCCGCCACCGCTCCGGGGAGGTCGGTGATAAAGAGCATTCCGCGCTCGTGAATCGGACGATCCTCGAGGTTTTGGAAGTGCTCGTACGGAGCCTCCGTCTGGATGAACTCGAGGAACTGCAGCAGCACTCCACCCGTGACTTTGCGCTGCCAGGTCAACAGGGGTGCCAGCATGTGACCGTCGGGGATCTTGAGGTCGCCGCGTTCTTCCTGCGCGAAGTCACGGAGTTGCTCTAGCCAGGCGATGGACGCTTCCAAAGATGTGCTCATCGAGACCACACGGGCAAAGAAAAAGGGTGCACGGCGCTGAATAGCCGCACACCCGATACTTCACAGCCGTCGCAGGTGCAAGCCACCGCGCCGCCCCCTTAGCGCGTCATTTCCAGCTCGAAGCGAACGCGGGCCTCGCACTCTCCCCGCAGGTCCGATTGGGCTGGGACCGCATCGCGACACAACGCCCGTACGTTGCGGATCTCGAATGACTGGACCGCCTGGCGAACCATGGTCGACTTCCCGTCGTGGCCGTTGAGTTGCTCGGCGAGGATTCCCGCGCCCACGAGCTCAGCGATGACGCTCCACTCGCCGCTGTGGATACGCTGATGGCAGCCCGATGTGATGTAGTCGTCGAGCAGCGCCTCGTCGGCCCGGAAGTCCCACTTGCGCACATCGTCGCCCAGGGTCTCGCTGCGATTGATCAACGAGTAGTTCATCCAGGCGAGCGCCTGCTTACCCTCACAGCTCGAGGCGACCTGTCTGGTCGTGGACGGGCCACGCTTTCTCAACGTCTGATACGCGCGGTTGATATCCAGGCGCCCGCCTCGCCAGACCAGCGCGCGAACGTATTGCGCCTCGAGGCGGGCATCGGTCGGAGTGTCGTGGCGATCGAGTGCACGCTCCAGGAACGCGATCTGGTCCGAGCTCGTACCGTGAATAGACAACAACTCGCCCTTTCGTACGGCGAGCTCGAGTGAGCGCGACAGGTTATCGAGCCCGCGATCGATCTCATCGAGCAAGACATCGTGATGCTCGCCGCGCCGCTCGAGACAATCGAGATACATCGTCCACTGTGACTCGGTCCACCTGTCGACTCGACCGTCCCCATCACAGTTCGCGGTCGACGGCTGCCGACGAATCGCCGATGCCCCGGCCTCCCCGGTACGCGCGTCAGCGGCGAACTCGGGCTGCTCGTGGCGCAGGTACGCCCCGACGTCCAGCTCCTCGACGTGATCGTCCTCGACCACGTGGTCGCTCGCGCTCGATGAGCTCGCGCTGCAATCATCCGCACCGGCCAACTCATCCATGACGAGCGAGGCCAATCCGACACACGTCACGACGCCGATAGCGACCGCAACCGGATTGTTGAAGATAGTTCTGGGTGTGACTGCCATCGTGGTGTTCCTTTCTGATTCGGTCCGGTCCGAAACGCGCAGGTTAGCTCTATGAGCAGGAAGGCTCCGGGAACGCACATTATTCCGCGAAGCTCACCTGTCTTTCCGGCGCACGCGGATTCGCCCCCGAAACCGCCCTGCCGACAGCGAGCGCAGGCATTGCCGCAAGAGGCGGCATGGGGTATGCCTGTCGGCGCCGCATAATTTCGAAAGTAAGCACGCACGCCATGTTCTCCGAGATCGTCGACATTTACCGGGGCTCGCGCAAGCCGGAAGATATTTTCTGGAACGTGTACGTCGCGCGGCCTGTGGCCGCGGTACTCGTTTACGCCCTCCGGCGTACGCCGATTACGCCCAATCAAGTGACTTTCCTGGGGGCCGCCGTATTCATCGGCGTCGCCGCTGCGCTCATCATGATGCCGGGGTGGGCAGGTATGCTGGTCGCCGCGGCCATTCTCGAGTTCTCCTACGTGCTCGATTGCGCCGATGGCCAACTCGCGCGCCTCAAAAACATGACGTCGGATGTCGGTGCGTACCTCGACTTCCTGATGGACGAGTTCAAGGCGTTGCTCCTGGTCGGCGCGTTCAGCGTGCGCGTCTGGCTGGATACAAGCGATGAGCTGTGGTTGCTCGCCGGGCTCGCGGGCATGGCTATCGTCTCGATCGCGACCTCCCTTACGACATTCACGCGCCGCGAAGAATACGCCGGTGAGCGGATCCGACCGGGTGAATCGGCTCGACGCTCGGAGGCTCCGGACGGGCTGCTCGCGAAGGGCCTCTGGATCGTGCAGCGGGTAGCCTCGTGGCTGGTCCACTATCCCTCCTGGTTCGTCTACATCGCGCTCCTGGATGGTCTGAACGGATTCGACGGTTCGCGTTGGTTTTTGTATCTATTTCTCGGCGTCTACACGCTCTACGTTGGAAAGACCGGCCTGAGCGTGCTCTTGAAGCTGGGTCGACGCTCTTTTTATGACTCGGCAGATCATGACTTGGCAGACGAAGACTGAACGTGGTTCGACAGGCCAGACGGCCGGAAGGAGACGACTGGATGACGTCTAGACAGACATCGAGCGACATCGACCGGGTGATCATCATCGCGGCCGGCATGGGAAGCCGCCTCGAGCACTTCACCGACGAAAAGCCCAAGTGCATGGTCGAGATCGGCGGTCGATCGATCCTGAGTTACCAGCTGGAGGCGCTCGGCTCGGCTGGTGTCGAAGACGTCCATATCGTGCGGGGCTACCTGGCCGACGAACTGGTGGTGGAGGGGGCGACGTATCACGAGAACCCGGCTTACGAGCAAAACAACATCCTCCAGTCGCTCTTCTGCGCCGAACCCGCCATCGAGGGTGAGCTGCTCACAACCTACTCCGATATCGTGTACACGCCGGAGGTGGTCCAGAAGACGGTCGATAGCCCCCACGACATCGCCCTGGTGGTCGACCGAGAGTGGGCTTCCGCGTACCAGGGCCGCCACGATCACCCGCCGGAGCAAGCAGAATTGGTGGAAGTCGCCGACGATCGCGTCACCGCCGTCGGGAAACAGGTCGGGCCATCGAGCGCCGTCGGTGAGTTTATCGGCCTGGCGAAATTCAGCGCGCGCGGCGCCGAGCTGCTCGTGGACACCTACCGAGACGTGCGAGGTTCGCTCGACGACGACGATCCCTTCCAGGCTGCCGATCTCTTCCGCAAGGCCTACCTCACCGACCTGTTTATGGAGATGATCGACCGGGGTATCGACATCGGCTGGGTGCCGATCGATGGAGGGTGGCGAGAGATCGATACGGTCCAGGACCTGCACCGGGTCCGCGACGAATGGCCCTCGTCATCCTGAACTCCTGTCTGTGGGGTCTGAAGCTCGGGCCTTGAATCGTCGATGAGACGGTTACATTCATACGTCGAGAGCAGGCGCCACTTTATCTGCTGGCGTCGACGAGTCCCACGGACCACAGGAGTCACGTATGACGGGTTACAAGCACGACTTGAAGGCGGACTACTCATTTCTGACTGAAGAAGGCTTCGCTCGCCTCGAGCAAATGGCGGGCCGTGAGGTTTCTTACGAACCACCAAACACCGGCAACGTCCACGAAGACATCTACGAAGATGCTGTCTACGGTGGGGAGGCCGATCCAGACGCCCCGCAAGAGTTCGTGGTCTACGGGCTCGACTGGGTCGAAGATACGGAGGGCGAAGGCAGCGCCGAGCGCGCCGAGAGCCGACCCATCGCGGATATCGAACGTCACTTCGACGAATCATTCAGCGGCTGGGTCTACAACAAGCACGACTCGGAAGTGTACGCACTCAAAGACGAATAAGAGCCGCGCAGCGAGCCGGAGTATTTCGTCTCCGGTCCAAACTAATCGACATGGGAGGGGAAATCGGAACTCGGAGGAGGCCCCTCCGGGTTTTCGTATATCTGCTCCGTCAGGAATCTGACGTCGCGCCGAGATAGGTTGCTTGCCCTCCAATATAGAGGCTCGTGCGACTTCGAGTCAACAAACTGTAGCAAAATCAAACACCAGCGCGTGTCATGGGGCCGCATGCGCAAAATTTTCGCCAAATGACGCACTGAATTATGGCATTGATTAAGTTTTACAGCCACGCTGTAATTATGTCGTGAATTACCAAGTCGCGTGATAGATCGGAACCCATCTCAATGAGATCATAGTAGATACAGAAACGCGCGTCTTCGACGAGAAAGGTGATGGTGATAGTGGCCCTGGCGCACTCGCGCGAAGCTCGAGAACGACAAACCCAAAGTACTGCTTCAATGATCTCTCGAATCGGGGTGATTTTCGGCCCTTGAACCGATCGATACAGCAGAGGTAGGCTGTACGTATGTTCAGGTACACGGTGAGAGGTACCTCACGGTGGTCCGAGATCGCGAAGTTCGCGGATTAAGACTATTTTCTGGCCCAAAACCGAAAAACCTGTTTACATCGCAAAGGCACTAGATATAGTGTGTCCCAACAGACAGACACACAATATCTTGTGGTCCGGCGAGGTGAGTTTCTGGCCTCGACCGGGGATATTGTCCCTTTTATTAACTCGTAATTTTGGTCCCAAGCTGAGGAGAACGGTCGACTCGACGGGTCGAATTTGCCTAGATCTGAGCTGTCTCGCGTTAGGAAGTAGAAGCACGCTACCGCTGGAGAGTCAGACGTCGGAAATCGCACCTGAAAACTCGCCCGAGACCCACGGATTGGGACCACACAAGCGCAAGGACGCGAAATGATCATCGATGTCGAACGTTGGGGAAAATTCCACCTGGATCGGGGCTTTCTGGATGAATACAAAGACCGGCCGGTCAAGTGGGGTTTCGGTGACCTGTCCTGGGTCACCTACAAGAGGACATACAGTCGAGACGGCGAAGATTGGTGGCAGACCTGCCAGCGCGTAATCGAGGGGATGTTCACGGTTCAGCGAGTACACTGCAAAGAACGTGGACTGCCCTGGGATGACGAGAAAGCGCACCGTTTTGCGCGAAAGGCCTACGACCGACTCTTCGATTTCAAGTGGACGCCGCCTGGTCGAGGCCTGTGGATGATGGGCACCGACTATATCTATGAGCGCGGAGGTGCAGCGCTCAATAACTGCGGCTTCATCTCGACCAAGGATATTGATCGCGACTTCGCCAAGCCGTTTGCCTGGATGTTCGGTATGTCGATGCTGGGCGTCGGCGTCGGATTCGACACCAAGGGCAAAGGCAAGGTCGAGATTCAGCGACCCGAGCGAAACGACGAGCGATTCTTCATCGGCGACAGCCGTGAGGGTTGGGCAGACGCACTGAAGATGCTGCTCAACGCATACACCGGAGAAGGCGAGCTCCCGGGCGAGTGGGACTATTCGGAGATTCGCCCGAAGGGGGCACCGATTCGCTCGTTCGGCGGCGTTGCGAGCGGCCCCGATCCGCTCGAGAAGATGCTCGAGACCCTCGAAGCGCTCTACGACAGCTACATCGGCAAGAAGGTCGACTCCCAGCTCATCGTCGACACCATGAATATCACCGGGCGGTGCGTCGTCTCCGGCGGTGTGCGTCGAACTGCTCAGATCGCCTTCGGACAGAAGGACGACAACCAGTTCCTCGACCTCAAGATGGACCAGGAAAAGGTCTCGGAGTGGCGATGGGCGTCCAACAACTCCATCCAGGCCGAAGTCGGCATGGACTACTCGGAAGTCGCCGCGCGCACCGGCAAGAACGGTGAGCCCGGGTATCTGTGGCTGGAGAACGCACGCGCATTCGGCCGCATGAAGGACGAGGCCAACTGGAAGGACGAGCACGCCGAAGGTTCGAACCCGTGTGTCGAGCAGACGCTCTGGGACAAGGAGCTGTGTTGCCTGGTGGAGACGTATCCAAACCACCACGACGACATCGAGGACTACAAGGAGACGCTGCGCGTGGCGTACCAGTACGCGAAGACCGTCACGCTGATCCCGACGCACGACGCCGGAACCAACGCCGTGATGTTGCGGAACCGCCGCATCGGTTGTTCGATGACCGGTATCGTGCAGGCACTCAACAAGCACGGCTACCGAGAGTTCTTCGACTGGTGCGACGAGGGTTACGGGTACATCCAGGAGCTCGACAAGAAGTACTCCGACTGGCTGTGCATCCCACGCAGCATCAAGACCACCTCGGTCAAGCCGTCGGGCACCGTCAGCCTGCTGGCCGGCGCGACTCCCGGGGTTCACTGGGATCACTCGCCGCACTACATCCGCCGCGTTCGGGTCCAGGAGGGCCACGATCTCATCGAGATGTGTCGCGAGGCCGGGTACCACGTCGAGGAGGATCACTACTCGGACAACACGATGGTCATCTCGTTCCCGGTCAAGGTCGACTCGCTGGACCGACGCAAAAACGAGGTCTCCCTGCGCGAGAAGGTCGACCTAGCCGCCCGCATTCAGCACTACTGGGCGGACAACCAGGTCAGCTGCACGGCCGAGTTCGATCCGGATACCGAAGCGGACGACATCCCACGCATCCTCGCGGCCTATGAGGATCGCCTCAAGGGCATCTCGTTTCTGCCCATGCGGGACCACGGCTACCAGCAGGCGCCGTACGAGGAGATTTCCGAGGAGGAGTACGAGGAGATGCGCAACAAGGTCGAGCCGCTACAGGCACAAAACGGCAGCCGCCTGGAGCACGATCAGGAGGACAAGTTCTGTGACGGCGAAGCTTGCGCAATTGAGTAGGCCAAGGATCAGTGCCCATCAGTAGGCACGGATGCCCACTCGAACCCCGGCAGCCTCGAGCTGCCGGGGTTTTTGTATTCACCGCGACCGCGGCCGAGCGACGACAGGCGGGATTACTGACCGGTGACCTCGAAGACCAGGGTGCCGGATGCGGAGCCATCGACAATCGTCGCCTTTGCCTCGCACGTACCGTTGGAAACCGCAGTCGCGATGAAGACCGGCGAGGTGTCGTCTCCCTCGTCCTCGGTCACAGCGCCGACCGAGTCGACCTCACAGACGTCTGGAGTGAGGCTCGAGAACTCGAAGCCTGCACCTATCACCGGCTCCGATTGCCAGAGGGCCTGGGCCAGCAGGATTTCACCCGCTAAGTCGTCCTCCCCGGAGGACACGCGCTCTCCATCCATATTGACGAAGACGACGTCCTCCGCCTCGGAGGGCTCGATGAGCTCGATCGGGAAGGACGTGCCCACGCGCGTGTCGACCACATGCGTATCAGCGTCGGGGTCGAGCCTGAGCTCGACGCGACGACCAAAATCGGATGACGCCCCCAGGCGAGCGGGCAAGCTGGTATAATCGATGCCCTGAGCAGCGATGAACGGGTCGTAGGCATACCCCGCGAGGCGGTTGTCCCGAGCGAAGAGATCATAGCGCAGCGAGAAGTCGTGCTGCGTGGTCACGATCGTGTCGTGAATCCGGCCGCCACTGGTACGAGAGAACAGCGAAAAGCCCATCGGAGCGAGGACGATTTGCTCCACGCGCGCACAGCTGACGTCCAGGACTCCGCTCGCCGTGTCGGGTGAGTCCGACGTCGACTCGAGCGTGATATCAACTGTGACGTCGCCGACCGACACACACCGAACCTCGAACGTGCGCTCGGACCGTGTCTCTTCGACGATCTCGAGGACCTCCGAGTTCCCGACCTCGACGGTCACGAATCGGGTGCCCTCCGTCGGTGTCACCTGGTGCCTGGCACCGACGGCCACGCGTACACTCGAGGAAAAATTGTCGACCGGCCCTGCCTCGGGATCAACCCGGTTATTCTGTTCGTTGCCCACCTCCGTCTCGAGGTCGGGATCTCCAAAGTCGCCACAGCCCGTCGCCACGACGGCTCCCAGCAAAACAATCAGTGCAACTCGCGCGCTCATCTTCGCCTCCATAAGTGCCAATCTCGGTGTCAATTCAATCAACGTCCTCCAGGATCTGCAACGGGTGTGCCACGCCGAATTATCGTCGAAGGACCGCACTGTCTGGCACGCGGGGACGAAGCTCGGTTGCCCGTTGGAGCACGGTCTATCCATCCGATGACACGGGCGTCGCGATTGACGATTGGACCGAGCTATCCGCTTATTCCAACACGTGTTGGAAAAGTCGCTGATATGTGGCATGGTGCTCTCGCTTATTCCAATACATGCAGGAATAAGCGAGAGCACGGTAAATTACCTTCGACGTAGTTCGACAGCCAACGTTTGATTCGGGTAGCCTCCAAGGGTCCCGATCACAGTGCGCAGGGAGATAGAGATGACTGAGCGTAAGTTCAAGACCACGAGCGAAGCCGGCCTCGACCATGAAACCGTTCCGATGCGGCTGTGGCACAAGGCCAAGAAATTGGGCACCTGGGACCCTCAGGACATCGACTTCACCAAAGACAGAGAGGACTGGGAGGGCTTCACCGAGCTCGAGCGGGAGGTGATGCTGCACCTGACGGCCGAGTTTCTCGGCGGAGAAGAATCCGTGACCTACGACCTGCTTCCGTTGATTCAAACAGTGGCAGCGGAGGGACGCCTCGAAGAAGAGATGTATCTGACGTCGTTTCTGTTCGAGGAGGCCAAGCACGTGGAGTCATTCCGGCGCTTTCTCGACGAAGTCCCCAACGAGAAGAGCGATCTCAGTCGTTTTCACGGCGAGAATTATCAGCAAATCTTCGGTGACAAGCTTCCGACGGCGCTCAACGCCCTCAAAGAAGACCCGACGCCCCAAAACCAGGCCGTCGCGTCAGTCACCTACAATATGATCGTCGAGGGCGTGCTCGCCGAGACGGGCTACTACGCGTTTCACTCGATGCTCGAAGAGCAGGATCTGCTGCCGGGAATGCGTGAGGTTGCGGGACTGCTCAAGCAGGATGAGTCGAGACACCTGGCATTCGGCGTCTACTTCCTGTCGCGCCTGACCGCCGAACACGGCGACGATGTCTGGAACGCCATCGAGGCGCGCATGAACGAGATGCTCCCGCTGGCTCTGGGGATGATCAACGAGACGTTCGACCAGTACGACGAGCTGCCGTTTGGGCTCGAGCTCGACACGTTCGTGAACTACGCGACGACACAATTCCAGAAGCGCTACGCGCGCATTGAGAAGGCGCGCAGGGAGACAGTCGACGACATCAACGACGACGAGGACAGCTTCAACGGCGTCGCGGCTGAGTAGAGTAGCAGCAACAGAGCTATCGATGACCGACTGGACCGACAATCGGGTCATTTTTCACGTCGATATGGACGCGTTTTACGCGGCGATCGAGCAACGCGACAACCCCGAGCTTCGCGGCAAACCTGTCATTGTCGGCGGCTCGCAAAAGCGAGGCGTGGTGGCCACCTGCAGCTACGAAGCCCGTGAGTACGGTGTCCACAGCGCCATGCCGGGCTCGAAGGCCGCTCGCCTCTGCCCCGACGCGATCTTCGTGAAGGTGAGGATGTCGCACTACGCCGAGGTAAGCCGAACGATCATGCAGATCCTGGGGACGTTTAGCCCAGCGGTACAGCAATTGAGCCTCGATGAGGCATTCCTCGACATGACCGGCGCGGAGCGACTGTTCGGGACGCCGGCGCAAATGGCGACAAAGATCAAAGCTGCGATCGAAGACCAGACGCAGCTGACGTGCTCGATCGGCATCGCCACCAATAAGTTTCTGGCGAAGCTGGCGAGCGACCTGGACAAGCCCGACGGGGTGACGGTGATCCCGCCCGGTGAAGAGCGTAGCTACATCGCGGAGTTGGACATACGAAAGATCTGGGGCGTGGGGCCCAAGGCCGGAGCGAAGCTGCGGCGTCTGGGATTCAACACGATCGGAGAGATCGCGCGGGCGAGCGTCGAGCAGCTGTCGGAGGGTTTGGGGCACGGCTACGCGAAGCATATTCGGGCCCTGGCTCGAGGAGAAGACGACAGGCCCGTGGTCTCCGATACCGGTCGAAAGTCGGTCGGCTCCGAGCGTACCCTGAGCGAGAATATCACCGGTCGAGGCGCGGTCGAGAAGCACCTTCGCCGACAGATCGAAAACGTCACACGCACGCTTCGAAAAAAGGAGATCAAGGCCGGCGGCGTGCGCGTGAAAGTGCGGTACGACGGCACGTTCGAGCTCGCGACGCGTCAGGGAAGCCTGCCGACGCCCGCCGATGACTCGATGACCCTTGTGAAGACTGCGTTTTCGCTGCTCGATACACTCGACCTGGACCGACCGATCAGGTTGGTCGGTGCGGCGGCCTTCGACCTGCGCGAGTCGAGTGCAGCCGCCCAGCTCGATATGTTCGCGACCGACAAGGCCACGGAACGCTCCGAGCTCGAGCGGACGATCGACGAGATCGAGGACCGATTCGGCATGCGCATCGTACGCGGTCGGGACATCGAGGATGACGGCGAGCGTTCAAGCGGGCTGCCGGATGAAGCGGCTCAGGAAGGCGGCCGCGGCCATGATTCCAAAGACCGCGAATAACAGCTTTCCGAGCAAGAGCTCCCCGCCCCCGATGGCCGTCCAGCCGACCAACGCGCTCAAGACGGCTGCGAGCATCAATACGAAGCCCCAGCCGACCATGGTCGGCTTCTTATGAGGCTTCTCCCGCTCTGGTGGGGACATGTCTTCGAGCGGATTCGGTGGGTCCGCCGGGGATGAGTCGTATTCGTCGCCTGTTCTGTAGCGGTCAGTCATGGCAACCTCCTCGTTCGAGGACACTCGATGGCTCACCAAGAATGTGACCATCGTTCGCGTAGACTCAATTGGCGCCGCACTCTTCTGGGCCGATTCGAGCTCCCGGTATCTCAGCTTCGAGCGCAAGAGACACATGTTTGACATCGGCATCATTGGCGGCGGTCTGGCCGGTCTGTTGACCTGCCGCGCACTGCTGAGCAGCGGTATCGCGGGCCGAGAGATGGTTGTCATCGACGCAGGGGACAGGTTTCGCGGGTCGGACAACCCGGGTGCAATGATGCACGCGTTTCCGGGGCGACTTTTAAAGCCGAAACCGGGCTTGCTCGATGCGTACCTCGCCTCTTCTGCACTGCTAGACGAGATCGTCGAGCTCGAGGGCGTCCCCTCGTTTCGCGGCCCGATGATCCGGCCGTTGCTCGAGGGGGATGTCGGAGAGGCGTTCGAAGAGAGCTGGCGAGCGCACCGCGGCGACTACCCGAAGCGCATCGATGACGAGCGGATCGGAGCCGAGCGGATCCAGGAGTTGGGACCATTTTCAGACGAGATTCGAGCAGCAATCGTCTACGAGCCGGCCTACTCGGTCGACCTCGCCGCGTGGCTCGCCCACCTGCGCGACGAGTTGCGTTCGAGCGGTGTCGACTTTCTCGAAGCCCACGTCGAATCGATCGAGAGACGCCCGACGAGCTGGAAGATCAACCTCGGCGACGCGGCCATCGGCGCCGGGCGATGTGTCCTGGCGACCGGTCCGGCGATGGCCGAGTGGTTTCCGGAGCTCAATATCCAACCCACCGGAGGAGCGTTGCTGGTCGTCGACGCGCGAGGGCGCGAGCTCGGTGCGGCGGTGAGCGCAGGGGGCCACATCGCCCCGCTCGGAGACGGTCGGTGGGTCGCAGGGGCGACCTGGTGGCACGACGACGAGTTCGAGACGATCGATGACGAGGCCGCCGGCGATGCTGTGGTCGAGCGGGTGCGCCATTTGATTCCGAGCATCGCCGACTTGCCGCGAATCGCGACCTGGCGGGGTGTTCGCGCAGTCCACGCCAACGACCGACGACCGCTGGTCGGCGAGGTGCACGGGCAGACCGGGCTGTTCGTATGCGGAGCCTTTGGGTCGAAAGGCCTGCTCTGGGCCCCGATGATGACCGACGCGCTGGCCGCGCTGATCTGCGACGGCGAGACGCCCCCGAATTTCGCGGACGCCGGCCGACTCGGCCGACGCTGGTGGCGGCCGGGGACCGCGTTGCGCCTATGAAGAAAAGAGCCCCGCCAATCAGAAGTTGGCGGGGCTCTTCGAGGGTCTGGCGGTTCCTGACTTTAAGCAGGAATCTCGAGGTGCGGTCGGTAGTAGACCTTGCGGATCTGCTCGACGGTACGCTCGAGGAATTTGACCAGCGAGTCGATGGGAACATCTTCGATGGCTTCTTCGATCTGACCGTAGTTATTGATCGGGCCGTTCTTGACCTCAAAGCCTTCGAGGTTGGCGACGAACTCATTGGCTTCGTCGCGCTGCTCGTCGGTGATGTCCTTGCTGGGGTGATGCTTGATGTGCAGGAACACTTCACCACGGGTGTTGAGGTCCATTACCGCATAGCGAAGCGAGCCGTAGCGCACGTTGAAGCCGCCGGCCTTACCGCCGCCGACGTTGAAGTCGCACCCGAGGTCACGTGCTGCCATGATGACCTGGGTCATCATTTCGCGCCGCTCCGGGCCGCCTTTTCGCTCTGCCTTTTCCAAAACGTCTAGTGTATCCAAGTCGTGCCTCCGGGGAGGGGAAAATTGACCGCCATGAATATAGACGCATCGGCATAAAAATGCAAGGTTGGCGGTTATAAATCCACGAGGCGAGCGGGACTGGAGCAGGTGCTGACCCGGTCGGAACGCCTCGCAGAGGCACAGGTAAGAGGCGAACGACACCGGTGCTGGAAAACACCTCGCGTTTGTGAGAGAGTAAGCACGGTTGTAGGGGTAGATCACCTGCCGACGCACCGCCGGACGTGGTTGGACGCGAGTCGCCAGTCTCGGACGATGCTCCATGACGCCCCAAAAAACAGCCGCGTGTCCTGATTTCCTTTCGGGACCGTAAGCCTGTACCGCCGAACATCATTGCATACGAGGCACGGCAGAGGGCGAACAGGCTTTCATCGATCAACCAATTTGCCTCGGGGCGAGGCATCGCGCGGCATTCGACGGGTTACAAGCCCGGCCGACGTGCATTCGCCGCCGACTCAAACGACGGGACACCGACGAGCTATCGGGGGCCCTACAACGCTCGGGACCCTGTTCCGCTCGTCTTAGGACCTTCATCCCGGCACAGAGAACCCCAGATTACCAGAGAAGACACGACGACCAACACCATCAACGAGTTGAAAGAAGTATGGGAAGACGACGAGGAAAGCGACGCGGAAACCGCAATAATAAAGGCGGCGACCAGATTCAGAAGCTCACTGATCGATTGACGTCCGGATGGACGCCGATCCAGCCCGATGAGCGTATTCAACTCGAGACCACCGGAAAGGAGCATACCACGCGCCTTCTGGATCTCATCACACCGCTCGGAAAGGGCCAGCGAGTGCTGGTCACGAGTCCTCCGAAGGCCGGCAAGACCACGGTCTTGCAGAAGATCGCGCTGGCGACGAAGGAAAACCACCCCGAGATCTATCAGATCGCACTGCTGGTGGATGAGCGTCCGGAAGAAGCGACGGACTTCAAGCGCAACATCCCGATCAAGGTCGAGGCGTCCACGACGGACCGAAACCCCAGGCAGCACATCAAGCTGGCGGAGAAGGTCTTCCGTCAGGCGCTCGAGCGGCTGCTCAAGGGTGAGGACGTGCTGATCCTGATGGACTCGCTGACGCGTCTTGCTCGCGCCTACAACACGACCTACAGCGACTCCGGGCGTACGCTGTCAGGCGGCATTACCGCGGGCGCGCTGGACCGACCGCGCCAGTTATTCGGCACGGCCCGAAACCTCGAGGACGGCGGCAGCCTCACGATCGTGGCGACCGCGCTCGTGGACACCGGAAGCCGGATGGACGACGTGATCTTCCAGGAGTTCAAGGGCACGGGCAATTGTGAAATCATCCTGGACCGAGAGCTCGCTCAGCGTCGCCTCTGGCCCGCCGTCGACATCGGCGCGTCGGGTACGCGTAACGAGATGGAGTTGTTGACAGAGCTGGAGGGCGGCAAAGTCCCCGGGCTTCGACGCAAGATCTCGGATATGGGCAAGACCGACTCGCTCGACTGGTTCCTCAAGCGCATCAAGAAGACGCACAACAACCTCGAGTTGCTGGGCTCGATTTGATGCTCTGATGCCGGCAGACAGGATGCCGGCAGACAGAAAGCGTTGAAACCGGAGCGAGGGTGCGGCCGAGATGGCCGCACCCGAACGGTCGGCTTGCGCGACGACCATCAGCGGCGAACGCGCGCATTCCGAACGAATACGGTGTCGCCGACCACCTCGACTTCGAAGGTCTCGACAGGCGGACAGCGCCGCTTGTTGCAGGCGCCGGTGTCGAGGTCGAACTCGTACATATGATGGGGGCACACGATTTTCCCGGCGTGGACGACCGCGTAGGTCATCTTCTTATTCTTGTGCGGGCAAATCTCATCCACGGCTTTGACCTCGCCCTCGTCCCGACAGAGGAGGACGCCCTGGCCGCCGACGTCGACGCGGCGCGGCATCATCTGGGGGATTTCATCGAGCGCACAGACGGCCTCGAAGCCGGCTTCCTCGAGTTCTTGCTGGGTCTTGCTCTCCGACATACTGCCTCGATACAGCGGGTTTTATGATTCGTCGCGATAGGCGAGTTCGGGCATGGCGTCCGCGCGACGGCATCGGTCGTGGGCTCGCGCCGACAGATAATAGACACGACCGGGCAGCCCTCAACGCGCGGACCCGAGTCGGTGGTGCTGACCAACCCCGAGCCATTCTGTTACTGTAGGCACCACCCGTTACGGACGTACATTCGCCAGGACCGGTGTGCTCGCCGCGAGCAACTATACTGCATGAACAGGACGAGCTATGGCCACTGACATCCTCAACGCCAGTTACGACGCTCCCGAGCGCGAGGGGCGCGAATGTGTGGGTGTGGCTCGGTATGACGAGCGCTCCTGGGCCTCCCGCGAGGACTGTGTGGCGGTCGAAGAACCGCTCGAAATCCGTCTGGGCTACCAGCTGGCGGGGCGCCCCGCCCAGAAGAGCCTGTCGGTCACGATGCGCACTCCGGGCGCCGACAAAGAGTTGGCAGCGGGCTTTCTGTACGGAGAGGGAATCGTCTCGAGCCGCGCAGATATCGAACAGGTCGAGGTCGTCGCAGCTGAGGCCGACGCTCAGAGGAGCAATATCTTGCGGGTGCACGTCGGGCCGGGAGTCCAGATCGACACGCAGTCGCTACAGCGCCATTTCTACACGACGTCGAGCTGCGGTGTGTGCGGCAAAGCGTCGCTCGAGGCGCTGCGCATGGACGACTGCGAGCCGATAGACGTGGGCGAAGCCGGGGTATCTGCGGAGATGCTCTGCGCCCTGCCTGACCGATTGAGGGTGGCCCAGGACGTCTTCGACGAGACCGGAGGACTCCACGCCGCGGGGCTGTTCGACATGGACGGTGCGCTGCTGGACGCCCACGAAGATGTCGGGCGACACAACGCCATGGACAAGCTGGTCGGCGCGCGGCTGCTGGCCGGCGAGCTCCCGCTGGACGGGGCGATCGTCGTGCTCAGCGGCCGAGCGAGCTTCGAGCTCCTCCAGAAGGCGCTCCGCGCGCGAGTTGCGGTCGTGGTGTCTGTCGGGGCGCCGTCGAGCCTGGCGGTACGACTGGCCGAGAGCTTCGGCATCACGCTCGTCGGGTTTGCCCGGCGGGACCGCCTCAACGTCTATTCCCACGCCGATCGCCTGTCAGGCTGACCCCACAGACCAGACTCCTTTATGAGCGACCGCGAAAGACCCGACCCACTCGTCTCCAACGACGACGAGACTCCCGAGAGCACGGCACCGAGCCAGACGGCAGGTGGTGTGCCCGCAGTAACGTCCACGATGAAGCATGCCGCCAGGAAAATGGGCGTGTTTCGCGGCATGAAGACGCTGTTGCAGATGAACCAGAAGGACGGGTTCGACTGTCCGGGATGCGCCTGGCCGGATCCCGGCGACCGCTCGATGGTCGAGTTCTGCGAGAACGGCGCCAAGGCGGTCGCCGACGAGGCCGACACGCGCCGCGTCACACCCGAATTCTTCGAGCAGAATAGCATTCCAGAGCTACTCGAGAAGTCGGGGCGCTGGCTCAACGACCAGGGCCGCCTGACGCGGCCGGTGGTGAGACACGAGGACAGCGATTACTACGAAGCTATATCCTGGGAGCAGGCCTTTCGGCTCATCGGGGAGGAATTGACCGGGCTCGCCTCGCCCGACGAGGCGGTCTTCTACACATCGGGTCGCACCAGCAACGAAGCCGCGTTTTTGTACCAACTCTTCGTACGTGCGTTCGGCACGAATAACCTGCCCGACTGCTCGAATATGTGCCACGAGTCATCCGGTGTCGGACTCGGCGAGGTGATCGGAGTCGGGAAGGGCACGGTGTTGCTGGAGGATTTCGACGAGGCCGACGCGATCTTCGTCATCGGGCAGAACCCGGGGACCAACCACCCGCGCATGCTCAGCGCACTGCAGTCGGCCGCCCGAAAAGGCGCGACCATCGTGAGCATCAACCCGCTTCGAGAAACGGGGCTCGTGCGCTTCAAACACCCCCAGGAGATCCGGGGCTGGGTCGGCAGCGGCACGCCTCTGGCCGAGCTCTTCCTCCAGGTGCGCATCAACGGAGACGTCGCTCTGCTCAAGGGCATCATGAAGTATATGCTCATCCGTGAGGAGCGACGCCCGGGGACCGTGCTCGACCAGGACTTCATCGACACGCACACCGTGGGATTCGAGGCGTTCGCACAGGACCTTCGCGAGACGTCATGGGACGAGATCATCGAAAAGAGCGGTGTGGAGCGCGCCGAGATCGAGCGGGCCGCCGAGATCGCGATCGAGGCCGACGCGATGATCTGCTGCTGGGCGATGGGCCTGAC
>JBNJFZ010000081.1:0-23265 GCA_051747295.1 Myxococcota bacterium | reverse complement strand
CCGGATCCGAGCTTCGTGCCGAAGGTCAAGCTACTGAAGGCCGACCTCCACCTGCGACTCGAGCAGTACGACCAATCATCCGTCGCCTACCAGGACGTGGTGGAATCCTTCGAGCCGGTAAAAGTTCAGATGAACGAGTTCACCGCTCGAAATGACAACGTCAAGGCGTTCTTCGAGAGCCTCGTCGAGAAGGATATCGGCGGCGCGGAGCCCGAGTACCTGCCGCCCATCGTCAAGCAGTGGGTCCAGGAAAATAACACCCTCGAGGATGCCAAGTTGACCCTGTCCGACCTCCAGATGATCCGCGACGATATCGACGACAGTCGGGACACGCTCGACCAGATCGAGGCGCGCCTGAGCTCCGGTGCGCGCGTCAAGTCGTTCCCGAAGCTCGCCGAGGGGCTCTCGGTGGGCATCGAGGTCGAGAGTCGGCTCATCGACCTTCGCGAAGCGATGCTCGATCGTGAGTATCAGCTGCTCAAATCCGAGCTCAACGCGGCCGAGCAGCAGGAGTGGGCGTCGCTGCAGGAGCGCACCGAGGAAATGGAAGCGAAGTACGACGAGATGCCGAAGACTCGTCAGGAAGTACAGCAGCGCAGCGAGCGCCTGGAGGAGCGCTTCGAGGAGTTGCGTTCGGCGCTCGATGACGTCTCATACGAGATCGAGACCCAACAAAAGCAGCTCGAGGCCATCGACACGTATCTGGAAGACAACCCCGACCACGGATTTAGTGAAGCCGAGTTGGACAAGATCGCCGCCCAGAAGCGGGCGCTCAGGCAGAACCTCGGAGAACTGAAGACGGTGCGAAAGGACCTCCAACAAGAGGTCGCGGTCGCTCGTCAGCAGGTCGGCGTCGGGGATCAGGTCAGCGACATGGAGGGGCGCGTTCGGAAGCGCTATCTGGAACAGCTGGCGCGGCAACGCAGTTTTTTGAATAGCATCCGCTCGCGCGCGGACTCTGGAAGTCGCCAGGGGCTCGAAGATATCCAGTCGGCGCGTCGTATTCTTCCGGGAATCGAGTCGCAGCTCGAGGGTTTCTTCCGCAAGATGAACGAGCTGGTGGGTGAAAAGACCAAAGGGCTGCGCCAGAGTCTGCTCAACGAGCGGCAAATGCTCGCGCGACTCGATAATCAGGCCGCTACGTTGATGGCGGATTCCAAAGACGTCACCGCCGGAGCTGCATACGCGAGCTTCATGGCGGTCAAGCGGGACTTCGACCAGATTATCCTCCGCGGCGATGTCGGCCTCATCGACGTCGCCTGGCGCAAGAAAGAGGACCAGACCAACGATATTAACCAGCTCTTCGAAGACCGCACCGCTCAACTCAAAGCGCTGCAGGAATCGTTCGAGGAGATTCGCTAGATTGCAGGCCCTTTCGCCAACGCGTCCTGCGTGAACCGACAGAGTGCATCATGACTTCTCGCAGCACATCAAATCGCCTTCGACGTCAGTTGTCCCGCTTGACGATCGCCATGCTCGCCGCGGGCGTATTCGTCGCGAATGCGGGAGAGGTGCGTGCGCAGGAGGGCGAAAATCCGGCGACGGAGGCCGCGACCGAGGGTTCTGAAGGGACAGAGGGTATAAGTGAGGCCGCCCAGGAGGCGCGAGAGGGAGAGGAGGGTGCTGATGGGGCCGAAGGCGAACCACAAGACGCCGCCGACGGGGAAGAGAGCGCGGAAAGTGGCGAGCAAGAGGGCGAGGAGCAGTCCGAAGAGAGTGCGTTGGAGGCGCCGGACGCACCGGGGGCTGCCCCAGAAGGTGCGGACGAGCAGTTCAAGCAAGAGGTCCAGGCCTTCCAGAAGTCTTATGACCGCTACGCCGGCGAGATGAAGGACTACCAGGGGACGATCGACTCGATTGTCGAGGCGGAATACAAAAAGCGCGTCGCCGAGGTGAACTCGAAGTACGATCAGCGCATCAGCGCGCTCGAGGCTGTAGAGCGGCAGCGCCGACTCGATGCGATTGCGACGTTCCAGAAGTTCGTCGAGCGCTATCCCGACCGCGAGGGTTACACACCCGACGCCCTGTTTCGGCTCGCCGAGCTGTATTTCGAGAAGGCCAATGACGACTACCTGGTCGCCGACGAAGAGTACCAGGTCAAGATGGCCCAGTTCGACCGCGGCGAGATTCCGGAGATGCCCGAACAGCCGGAACGAGACTACGGCAAACCCATCGCGGTCTTCGAGCAGTTGATTCAGGATTGGCCCGACTACCGCATGCTCGACGGTGCGTATTATCTGCTGGCCTACTCCGAGCTGCAGATGGGCAACCCCGAGCGAGCCCGGGACCTGTTCGTGCAACTCGTCGAAGAACGCCCGGATAGCGATTTCGTGCCGGAAGCATACGTCCGAATCGGTGAGTATTACTTCGACTACTCGGACAGCCCGGAGGGGCTCCGCAAGGCGCGTGAGGCCTACGAAAGCGCGATCGGCTTCGAAGATAGCAAGTTCTACGACAAGGCACTCTACAAGCTGGCGTGGACCTATTACCGGTTGGACCAATTCGACCGGGCAATCGGCGAGTTCAAGAGGCTGGTCGAGTACAGCGACGAGCAAAAGCGCAAGACCGGGCGATCGGGCTCGGTGCTGCGTGCGGAGGCTATTCAGTATATCGCGGTCAGTTTGGCCGAGGAAGATTGGAACCTCGACGGCGCGGTGGATGACGAGTTTGGCATCGAGCGGGTCAGGCAATACCTCGATGGCGATGAAGACTACAATCGCGAGGTCATGGTCGATCTCGTGGATTATTTGTTCGAGAACACCCGCTACGACGTGGCGGCGAACGTCATCAACCTGGCGCTGGGGCGATACCCGCGTCACCCGAAGAACCCGGAGCTCCACGAAAAGCTGGTCCTCGCCTACATGCGCGACGGGCAGACGGACAAGTCGTTCGCCGAGCGCTCGAAGATGATCGACTACTACGGTCCGGAGAGCGATTGGTACGAGCTGCAGGAGCGAGCCGGAAACGAAGAGGCGGTTCGCTACGCCAACAACCTGGTCCGTGACAACCTGATTCAGTCGGCGACCTGGTATCACGAGCAGGCTCAGAAGCTCAAAAACGAAGCGGTGGTTCGGGAAAACCAGCAGCTCCTCGCCGAAGCGCGCCAGAAATACGCGACGGCTGCGACCGCTTACGAGCGGTTCCTGGCGCGGTATCCCAACGATAAAGACATCTACCAATGGAACTTTTACTACGCGGAGTGTCTCTATTATTCTGGAGACTATTTGCCCTCTTACGAGCAATATCGCGTGGTGCGAGAGTTGGATATTCGTGACAACAAATACCAGGAGGTCAGCGCGTTCAACGCGATCAAGGCGCTCGAGTTCAAGCTCGGGGAGCTGGCCAACCAGGGCGAGATCCCAGGCAAGGCCGTCGGGGCGGGTGCCACCGAAGAGGCCGCAGCGGTTGCACAAGATCAGCAATCAGCAGACACCGCGCAGGCCGAGGCTGCCGGAGAAGCTGGACAGGAAAACGTCGAGATCCGCGCCGAGGACATCCCCGAACTGGTCACGAAGTACGTGACCGCGATGGATCGCTATATCGTGCTTCGGCTCGAGAACAACGAGGACGACCTGCTGGATGTGAAGCTCGCGTTCCAGGCCGCCAAGATCTTCTACGACTTCAAGCACTATCCCGAGGCGCGTGACCGGTTTGCATGGATCGTGGATCAGTATCCGGAGACCGAGTACGGCACCTATGCCGGTAGCTTGATTCTGGAGACCTACCGGCAGGAGAAGGACTACGAGAACCTGGCCAAGTGGGCGGAGAAGCTCGAGGGCGTCATCAAGACCGAGGAGGTCCTCAAAGAGATCGAGGCGTTCAAGCTGGGTGCTCGCTTCAAGTCCGCCGAGAAGTTCTTCGCGGAGAAGCAATACGAGAAGGCCGCCGAAGAGTATCTGCGGCTGGTCGAGCAGAGCCCGGATTATAAATTCGCCCCCAAGGCGCTCAACAACGCCGCCGTCGCCTACGAGAATATCGGCAAATACGACTCGGCGATGAAGCTCTATGAGCGCGTCTACAATGACTACCCGGACGACTCGCTGGCCGGCTACGCGCTGTACCGAGTGGCGGTCAACGCCGAGCGATTCTTCGAGTACGACAAGGCGATCCGCACCTACAAGTTATTCTACGACAAGTACGACGACGACGATCTGGGAGACCTGCCGATTCAGAACTTCAGCGTCCCGGAGAAGCGAAAGAATTCGCTAAAGGGTGCTGCAGTGCTGTCGGCGAATCTGCAGCGGTACAGTGAGGCATCCGATCTTTATAGACAATTCGTGCGGGCGTATCCCAACGACGAGGATGCCGCAGCACTTCAGTGGCGAGCGGTGCAGAACCTGGAGAAGGCCGGGAAGACCCGGGAGTCATTCGAGGCCATCCGCACGTATCGGCGCGAGTACGGGACCGCGGCGAATATCGACCGCGTCTTTGAGGGCATGACGAAGATCGCGGACTATCACCGTGATCGTGGCGACCGGCGTGACGCGACGACCTGGTACGAGGATATCCTCGAGACCTATGAATCTCGTGATATCTCACAGGCCGAGGATGCGAATTTCTACGCGTCAAAGGCGCAGTTCATGCTCGCCAACTACGAGTTCGATGATTGGGATAAGCTCAAGATCGAGGGCAGCCTCGAGCAGCAGAAAAAGCGGCTCAATGAGAAATTGGAAGGGGCGAAAGAAGTCCGAAAAGAGTTCGACAAGGTCTTCAAGTACAAGAACCTGGAGTGGACGCTCGCCGCAAACTTTCGGGTCGGAAGCCTGTATCAGAACTTTGCGACGTCGCTGTACGATGTACCGATTCCGTTCGAGCCGGGCAGTGAAGAGTACAATATTTACATCACCCAGCTCGAGGACGTGGCGCTTCCGTTGGAGGACAAGGCGATCGCCCGCTACGAGAAGAATATTGAGACCGCTCGTGATCGAAAAGTCGTCAACGAATGGACGAAGAAGACGCTGGAGCAGCTCAACAGTTACATGCCCGACAAGTACCCGCTGTACAAAGAAGAGCGGCGCGCGGTTCGACATCGTACGCTGTCGGGCGCCAGCTTCCTGGACGCCGAGTCGTACGAGACGCGCCAGGAACGAAACCAGGGTGACACGGTAGACTCGACGGCCGGCGACACCGACGGAGGATCATGATGACTGGGATGTCCCAACGCAGACGAACCTGGTTTTACCTGGCGGCCCTGACGGTGGCGCTGGCTTTCTCGACGACGGCATGTGCCGGAAAGGAGAAGACAGACGAAGCCGCTGTCGATGAGGTCAAAGAAAAGCCGACTGAAGGTTCCGAACAGTCCGACGAGGCTGCCGAAGAGGAGGCTGAATCTGGGGAGGAAGCCCGATCCGAGGCCGACACGAGCGAGGAAAAACAGGAGCAACCTAAAGACGAGAAGGTCGATCGACGAACGCAGTCAGATATCGAGTCGGCTGTCGCCGAGGCCCGGGAGGGTGACCGTTCGGATGCACTCGACGAACTCGAGGACCTCCTGAACGGAAGCGCTGGATACCTCGCCGCTTATAATATGGCGATCATCCACGAGTCGGAGGGCGCGACGAAAAAGGCGGCCCAGCGTTATCAACAGGCGCTCGAGAAGAACCCGGATTTCTCCCCGGCGCTGCTGAACTTGATTCGCCTGTACCTGAGAAACGGACAGACCAGCGACGCCGATCAGATCGGTCGAAAGTATATGGATCGGCGGCCGGAGAATATGTCGCATCGCGCGGCACACCTCGAAGTCGAGCTCCAGAAGGGCCAGTACGAAGAGGTCATTCGATCGGCCAAGAAGATCCTTCGGCGCGACGAGAAGAACGTCGACGCCATGCTGGCGATGGCCGAGGCCAATATGGCGCTTGAGCGATTCGAGTTGGCGCGCGCGATCCTGGATCGGGCCGCCGAGATCCAGCCGGAGCGAGCAGAGATCTACTTCAAATACGGATCTATTAGTGACCAGGAAGAAACCCCTGCTGCGGCGATCGACGGGTATAAGCAGGCCATCGACCGCCGGGCGGACTACCCGGAGGCGCACAACAATCTGGGCGTGCTCTACCATGACGCCCGAGACTATCAGGCTGCCATCGACGAGTTCTCGGCCGCGATCAAGTGGGCGCCCACGTTCAGGGAAGCCTATCTGAACAAGGGGAATTCGCTGAAGGGAAAGGGGGAGTTCGAAAAAGCTGCCGCAGCGTTCGAAAAAGCCCTGGAGATCGATCCCAATTACGCCGATGCGCTCTTCAATCTGGGCATCCTGTATTTGGACAGCGACTTTAAAGGCATGGATAAGATCCCGGAGTTGCGAAAGTCGATCGAATATTTCGAGAAGTACAAATCGGTCAAATCCTCGCGCATCGCGGACGACGATCCGGTCAATAAGTACCTTCAGGAGGCTAAGAAGGCGATCGAGGTCGAAAAGCAACGTGAAGAGATGATGCGAGAGCAGCAGCAGGAGCCGTAGAGATTCACGAGGCGACCGGGCCTGGAGGGCGTTTTCTTCACACCTCCTGTACAGACCGGCGTTGATTATTTAAAGTGTTTCGCGTCAGCGACCGACGGCACGTTCTTCGAAAACGAGGAGCGGTGACCGGACGCAGCCGGAAGGGCTGCGCAGAGCGTCACACAGAGCCATCGGAAAGGACCATCGAGGATGAATTCGATGAAGAAACTCATCAGGGTTATGATTGCGCTGAGCGTGCTAGGAGTAGGGCTCACACTGAGCTCGACGGCCTTTGCACAGGACGGCGTGATCAATTTGGAAGAGTCCGTTATCAAAGGGCGGATCCAAAAGCCGGAAGCGTTTTACATTCTCCAGCCGGCCAACCTCGATTACGAGGCTCTGGACGCGACGCCATCGTTTATCGATGCGCTCCTGGAGACGGTTGAAGAAGAGCCGTTTTAAGCAAGAGTGGCCTCGCTTCAAGTAAATGCGCTTTGCTGGTCGTACCCTATGTGCTATAGACATGACTCTCGTTTCTGACCGCTAATCCCGTTTAGAAAGGGCGCTTGAGCCCACGGGACGGTCATCGGGTCTAGTACCCACAGAGAAAGACACGTCGCTTCCGAGAGAAGTGCGTTGTTCAACATTCCCACGGAGGTAACTCGACATGCAGGAGATTGCTAAGGCATTCCGCGACGGTGGTATTTGGATGTATCTCATCCTCGCCACCAGTATTTTCGCCATCGGTATTACGATTGAGCGATTTATCTTCCTGTTCTTCAAGTACAACATTAACGCGCAGGCGTTCATGGCCCAGATTCAAAAGCTGGTCATGGCCGACAATATCGATCGTGCGATCAAGCTGTGTAACGCAGCTCCGTCGCGTGCCCTGCCGAAAGTCATTAAGGCGGGCTTGACGCGCGCCAACAAGGGCGAGGTCGAAATCCAGAACGCCATCGAAGAGGCGACGCTGGAGGTGGTACCGAAAGTCCAGAAGCGAACCGCTTCGTTGCAGGCGATCGGCAACATCGCGACCCTGCTCGGACTACTCGGAACGATTATTGGTCTTATCGACGCGTTTAAGGCGTTGGAGAGTGTGTCGCCTGATAAGAAGCAGGAAGCACTTTCGAAGGGTATCGCACTCGCGATGAACACGACCGCATTTGGTCTCATCGTGGCGATTCCTACGCTGATCGCGCACCTTATTCTCTCGGGCATGACCAAGAAGATTCTCGATGAGATTGACATGTACAGTGTCAAGCTCGAGAACCTTCTGGTGACCCGCGGTAAGGGTGGATCGGTCGAGTAATCAGGGACCGTAACACTCGCGCGTACACCACGTGGGATGACTGTGGCGGCCGGGCCTTCGGGCCCGGTCGGAGCACGGCTCCTGTAGGACGCGCATGACTGAGGAGGATCCACATGGCGCGCAAACGCCGCTCATCGGGTGACGAAAACCAGGACATCAACCTGGCGCCATTTATGAACATGGTCGTCATCCTTATTCCATTGCTTCTACTGTCGGTCGTCTTCGTGAAGGTCGGCGTCATCAATATCACGGCGCCGAAACTTTCGACGGGGCCACCCTCGGACGAACAGCCCGAAGATGAGGAGGAGCCGCTCAATCTAACGATTGCGGTGAACCCGAAAGGCTTCCGGATCGCGGCAACCGGCGCGACGCTGCCCGAGTTGCAGCATTGCCCCAAGCCAGGGCCGACCATCTGCCTGGAGGATCAAGAGGCGGATGTCGCGGACCAATTCGACAAGGCTCGTGATCTTTTCGAGAAAGATCAGCCCGACCAGGGCGAAGCGGCCCTGAACGAGGCACTCGCAGCGTATGATTGGCCCGAGTTGTACAATCAACTCGTCAAGATCAAGAAAGAGTACCCTGACGAAACCGTCGTGAACCTGTCGGCTGACCCCGACGTGCCCTACGCGACAATGGTTCGCGTGATGGACGTCACGCGGTATCGCCTGGAAAAGGACTCGTACGACAAATCAAGCGAGTTCTGGGGCGCTCAGCACAAGAAGAAGGGCAACCAATACGTCGAGCTATTCAGCGATCCGGTCTTGGCGATCGCACAATGAGGTAACCTAGACCGACTCCCTTGGGAGAGATTTCATGGCGAACGAGCAAAAAGAAGCTCTCTCCGGATTTAGTCCGGAAGAAGAGGAGTGGATCAAACAACAGCGCGCGCGTAAGAAGAAGCGCTCGCAAAAAGGACGCGAGGAGGAGAGCGACAGCCTCAACATCAACTCGTTGATGGATATCCTCGTCGTCCTGTTGGTTTTCCTCATGAAGAGTTATGGCGACCAGCCCATCCAGGTCACCGGCGACGATCTGAAGGTGCCACAGAGCACCACGCAGCTCCCACCCGAGGACATGACGACCATCACGGTGACTCAGAAGTCCGTCCTGGTGAACAATACCAAGGCTGTGGACGTCAAAGAGGGTTCCGTCGACAAGAGTCAGAAAAAGGGTGGCGAGTCCAGCCTCTATATCCAGCCGCTTTACGATGAGCTGACCGCGACCGTGAAGAAGCGAAAGAAAGAGGCCAAGGTACTCAACGAACAGTACGAGCCGGTCGTGACGATCATCGCCGACCAATCCACGCCTTACCGGCTGGTGACCGAGGTGATGTACACAGCAGGCCAGGCCGAACTCAGCAAGTTTAAGTTTGCGGTCATCAAGTCTGAACGAAGTCGAGTCGCACCTTCTGGGAACTAGACAACGAGGGGCATCCGGACATGTTTTCATGTACGGATCACTGAAGTGAAAGGGGACAGGGAGAGGCCGCAGATGTGGACTCCCCCGGCCCCTTTTTCTTTTCCGCCTCCGACTCTCGAAATTGATGTGGAACTTCTTCGAACTGTGCTTGTCTATCCTTTATGATGGAATGGTCCGAATGTGGGCCGAATTCTAAAGTGTGGCAGAACCTTGTTGTGCCGAGACTACATACGGGACGGTATTTTTGGTAGATTGTCCTTGTGGCGCTTTTGAAGCGTTGAGTGGAAAGCGAGAGGCCAGGGCACAAACGGTGCTGCAGTTCGAGGCAGAAACCTGAAGGGACCTTCATGTCGAGTAAACCGAGTCAAAAGATTCTTCGCATTGGCGTTATTCAAAACGGCAAGATCGTCGAAGAAAAGCTGGTTCGCCAATCGAAGACGGTTAGGATCGGCAGCGACTTCGGGAGAAAGAACGAACTCGTCGTTCCTGCGTCGGGACTTCCAAAGTCGTTCAAGCTCTTCGAATTCAAGGACGGGAAGTATTCTCTGCGATTTAAGAGCGACTGGACTGGTCGCGTCTCGCTAGGGGATCGCGTCGGTACTCTGAGCGAGTTGGTCTCCAAGGGCCAGGCAAAGCGTCAGGGGGATGAAGCCGTCATCCAGTTGAGTCCCGTGAGTCGTGGGAAGGTCAAGTTTGGCGAAGTCACCATACTGTTCCAGTTTGTGACGCCGCCGCCCCCGAAGCCGAAGCCCGTCCTACCCGCCTCCATGCGGGGTGGCTGGGTCAAAGGGGTGGAACCGATCCTCATCATGATGATCGCGCTCTCTGCGATCATCCAGATCAGTGCAGTTGTCTGGCTCGAGAATACGGATTTCCCGGAGCTCGAGCAGGACGAGATGATGGTCGAGGACAGGTTCGTGCGAATCATGGACAGGCAGGAGGATGAAGAAAAGCCCGAGCCCGATGAACCAGAGCAAACCGACGGCGAAGGCGAGGCGACGGACTCCGAAGACAAAACGGCGGAGAAAGAGCCGGAGAAAAAGCCGGAACCCGAGAAGCCCGACAAGCCGAAGAAGGAAATGACCGCCGAGGAGCGCGCGGCCGCAGAGGCCGAAAAGCGCCGACGCATGACAGAGAACGTTCGAAACAAGACCATCGTAGGCCAGCTCGGCGCGCTGAGCGACGGATCGGATGGTATCGCGAATCAGTTCGAGGACGGTGCCGGCACGACGTCGATGGACCAGGCGTTCGACGGCGCCGAGGGCGTCGATGCCAATGCAGCCGGCGAGAAGGACGGCATTAGCGGTGGCGCGGCGGATGCAGATGGAACGGGTGCCTCCGCCGGTATTGGCGACCTGGAGGGTGGAAAAGGTGCGAAAAAGGCCGAGACAGCTGAAGCGTCAACTGGTCAGAAAGAGGAGAAGACCGTTAAGGCAAATATCCGTGGCGAGGAACAAAAGTCGGTCGGAATGGGTACGCTCGACGCTGGTTCGATTTCGAGCGTGATTCGCCGCCGGCAAAGTGCCATTCAGAATTGTTACGAGCGCGTGCTCAAGACAAACCCGGAGGCCGGTGGAAAGTTGGTCCTCCGATTTACGATCGGCACGCGAGGACGCGTCACGAGCACGAAGGTGTTGTCCGACATTTCGGGCGGCAGCGTTGGCGGATGCGCTTCGAGAGCGGTCAAGCGCTGGAGATTCCCGCGACCGAAGGGCGGTGAGGTCACCGTCAGTAAGACGTTCGTACTCGAGGCGTCACAGTAAGCTGTCGGGAATTCAAAGACGCTGAGTTTTGGTGAGAGCGAACGGTCGCGGCGAGCAGCCCCGGCCGTTCGTTTCTGCTTTCTTCTTGATTTGTAAAAGGACGTAGTAAGGATTACAGTAACAGCACTGTTGAATGTAATGGGGTTCCCTCCGTTCTAAGATGTGGACAGCCGGAACTTCGAGAGACTTGAAGAGGAGCACAGCATGGCATGGTCAGCAAAATTTTCAGCGACCATACTCCTGGCACTGTTACTGGCAGGCGGCGGCGTACTCGCGCAGAGCGGCGGCACTGGTGCCGAGCAGGCCGAGCAGCCTGAATCACCGGAAGTCAACGTCGAGGATAGCTTTGATCTGATCGACGAAGACGTCGAGTCGCTCTCGGGCGAACAGAAGCTCGAGCGCGGTCAGAAAAAGATCGAGGACATGAAGAAGGTCCTCAACCGTACTCAGACGATCCTCACGGAAGTCCGAAAGAAAGAAAAAGACATCCTCAAGGTCAACTGCATCAACGAGAAGCTCGCGGCGATCAAAGGCTTTATCAAGGTCAGCGAGCAGAGCTACGCGAGCCTCAAGACCGCTGTCTCCGAGGATGACAGCGAGGGTGAGAATCACCACTACAAGCTGGTCGCGGTTGCGCATCAGAAAGTGCGTACGCTCGGTGAAGAGGCACTACTGTGCACCGGTGAAGAGGAACGGTACGTGGGTGAGTCAGACATCGAGGTCGAAGTGCCACCGACGGCTCCACCGGTCGACGACCCGGAGGTCGATGAGAACGTCATCGACGATCTTCCGGAGCTCAGCCCCACTCAGTAATCAACTGAAACGCGGGGCTACTCTCGCCATTTAGGCGCTGGGCCGTATGCTAACGCAGGTCACTGTTTGTAATTTCCTTGCGATAGTGTGAAAAGCGGACATTGCTGTATTGGTTAAGATACAGAATGAATTGTTGGTAGAACTACTAGGTCAGTTTATGAGAGAGCACTCATACCGGCGAGCATCAGCGCTTATTGCGACAATCTTGGTCGCCTGCTGCGCGCCAGCGTTGGCCTTTGCAGGGCCCGGAGACGGGCTCAAGGCAGGGGATCTCACTCTGGTTCCGCAGCTGACGCTATCCGGTGGTTACGACTCGAACGTCTTCCGGCTGGCCGACGAGGAATACGAAGCATTCACGTCTCGGGGATCGGCGAGGGGACGTATTACCCCTTCGCTGGATATGTCGACGCCCGAGGATCGATTCTTTGTCTTCAACTTCGGCAGCTCGGTCACCTGGGAACAGTATTTCAACCCGAACGCCACGACCCGCTCTCAGAGCGGGCTTTCAACCAATATCGGGCTGGGCGCCGCGCTCAATAAATCTGGAAACTTCAGCCTGAGCGTCGACGACTCGTTCGAGCGAACAAACGAGCCGCCGCCGGCACCGTCCTCTGAAAGCTATAACCGGTACTCGAACTCGCTGGGCGTCAACTTTGGGATTCACCCGGGCGCTCGCATCATCGAGTCAGACTTGTCGTACACCTGGTCGCGATACTGGCACGAAACCGACGAGCTCGAGATACTCAACCGCGACCAACATCGGTTCGGCCTGAATACCAAATATAATTTCTTGCCGAAGACAGGTGTGTTCCTCAACGCGACGTACGGGCTGATTCGTTACGACGAGCCTACGACGGACCCCGACCCGGCGAGCACCAGCGGGGTTGTCACGAACGTCAACAGTCAACCGCTTCGGCTCACAGCGGGTGTCTCCGGCCTCATTACACCCCGCCTGTCAGTCAAGGGTTCGGCTGGTTACGGATGGGCGTTCTACGATGCCGGAGATACGTTCGCAGGAGTCATTGGTTCAGCGGCTCTCGGCTACGCCTACGGCCGGATGGACATGGGCAATATCTTACAACTCGGCTACAAATACGCGTTCGACGACTTTTCGCTCGGCAACTTCTATACGACGCACCGCATGTTCCTGAAGTGGAAGCAAAACCTGGTGGAGAAGCGCCTGGGTCTGAATGCGGAAGTCTCGTTTGACATTCGTGACTACAGCTTCGATCCGGGCGACGTGCCGGATCTTGCCGGAGGCACCACGTATGATGACCAACTCCTGAGTGCGGGCGCCGGTTTTAGCTATAAGATCAAGGACTGGTGGTCCGCAGGCGCCGACTATCAACTCCGGTGGAACTTCACGGACAACGAGTTTCTCTTCGGAGATCCTGCAGATCCCGAGACACCGAGCATCCCGGTTCTTCGACGTTATATGCAGCACCAGGTCTTCGTAAGCACCACACTGCGCTACTGAGAAAGGCGCGCATGCCGCTCCAAATTCGAACACTCTTCATACTGGTGGTGGGACTTTGCCTCGGTGTAGCCCTGGGCTGTCAGACGCAGCGCGTCGACCCGGGCTATATGGCGCTTGTCGAGATGCAGGAGCGCGATGAGACGCCGACAGCCGGCGCTCTGGGCCCCACCGACAAGTTCTCGGTGCGAGTCTTTGAGGAAGAGAACCTCTCGGGCGAGTTTACCGTCGCCCCGGACGGTACGGTGAACTATCCGCATATCGGGCGGATCACCGTCGAGGGCAAGACGTGCGCGGATATCGAGCGCAGACTCAGCCAGGGCCTCGAAGATGGATATCTTCAGAAGGCGACCGTCTCATGCACGATCGTGGAGTATAACTCCAAGCGGATCTTCATCTTCGGCGAGGTCAAGTCCCCGGGTAGCTTCCCCTATAAGACCAACATCACGATCATCGATGCGTTTGCGCTCGCCGGTGGGTTCACGGAGCGGGCGAATTCGAACAACACGCGACTGACGCGTGTGATCAACGGAAATGAGGTGCAGGTTCGCATCCCGATGCAAGAGATCGTGGAGGGACGCCGTAAGAACCTCAAGCTGCTCCCCGGCGATATTGTGTACGTCCCCGAGTCGGCCTACTGATCGTCATTCCAGGCCAAAATAGTCTTCGACAAAAGCGACGTCTTTCTGAATCTGCCGGATGAGGCCGTCAGGGGCATCGAACTGGCGTTCTTCGCGGACAAATGTCCAGATATCCAGCTCGACGCGCTTGTCGTACAGGTCGAGCTCGCCTTCGTGGTCCAGGACGAAGCACTCGACGGTTACGTCTCCGCCGCCGAAGGTTGGCCGAGTCCCGATATTCGTGATGGACGGGAGTCCTGTGGAACCGCTCACGTGGAGTGTCGTCGCGTACACTCCATTCGGGGGCAGTACAGGATTGCTTGTCGAGATGTTCGCTGTCGGAAAGCCGAGGGCGCGGCCACGCTGATCTCCCTCGACGACCTCACCTCGGACACGATAGGGACGTCCTAGTAGTCGGGTCGCGTCTTCCATGGCGCCGCTAGATAGCGCCTCTCTGATGCGAGTCGAGCTGATCGAGCGGCCGGCTGTTTCGACGTGCTCGCATACGTGGGCCACGATATCCCGCTCGTCGCAGAGGCGCACGAGATCGTCCGTCGTCCCGGCGCGGCCCTTGCCGAACGCAAAGTCCTCGCCGACCACGACCCCGCGCACGTCAAGTCCGCGAACGAGAATTTGGTCGACGAATTCACCAGGTGGCAAGGACGACATCTGCTCGTCGAACTCCAATTCGACCACCGCGTCGAGCCCGTAACTCAGAAGCAACTCGGCGCGCTGTTGAGAGGGCGTCAGTCGAAAGGGCGAAGCATCGGGCTTAAAGAACCGCACCGGATGCGGATCGAAGGTCAGTGCGACGTGTTTGGTGTCGTGCTCATTCGCCAGGTCCTGTGCGAAGCGGAAGATGGCCTGGTGCCCGACGTGAGCGCCATCGAAATTGCCGATGGTCACGATCGGGGAGTCCAGGTGGCTAGATGCCTGCTCGAGCGTTCGGTAGATGGGCTGTTGCGACATCGGTGTGTACCGGACATTCAGGAGTGATGGTAACCGCGCTTGAAGCGTACGGCGAATGCGCGTAGCTTGAGCGGGCAGTTGGTAGCATATTTTGTCGAGGTAATGAATGAAAGTAGCGGTCATCGGAACAGGTTACGTCGGTCTGGTCACGGGCGCATGCCTTGCAAATGTGGGTAATACAGTAACCTGCGTCGATAAGGATACGTCCAAGATCGAGATGCTGGAGAACGGTGAGGTCCCCATTTATGAAGAGGGACTCGCACCGATTGTCGAGCGCAACTACGAGGACGGAAGACTCGAGTTCACGACCGATACCGCGTCTGCGGTGAAGTCGGCCGAGGTGATCTTCATCGCCGTGGGCACGCCACCCGACGAAGACGGCTCGGCTGATCTGAGCCACGTGCTCGCGGTCGCGCGGGATATCGGGAATGCGATGGACGAGCAGAAGATCGTGGTCTGCAAGAGCACGGTCCCGGTCGGTACGTGCGACAAGGTCGGGGAAGTCATCTCCGGGCTGACGGACCATGGCGTCCACGTCGTCTCGAACCCTGAATTCCTCAAGGAAGGCACCGCGATCAACGACTTTCAGTCGCCCGATCGCGTCGTAATTGGTTGTGCCGATCGTGACGCGGCGAAGACCGTCGGCGAGCTCTACAAGCCGTTTATGCGCCGGAGCGAGCGAATCGTGTACATGGGCGTGCGAAGCGCGGAGATGACCAAATACGCCTCGAACGCGATGCTCGCCACGAAAATATCGTTCATCAACGAGGTCGCGAGCATCTGCGACCGTGTCGGGGCGAATATCGAAGACGTCCGTACCGGCATGTCGCTCGACGAGCGAATCGGACCGCATTTCATCTATCCCGGTGTCGGTTTTGGGGGGTCCTGTTTTCCCAAAGACATTCGAGCACTGGGGCGGATCGGCAAAGAGTCCGGCGCGCAGACGAGCATGCTCGATGCCGTCGAGTCGGTGAATATTAGCCAAAAGCTCACCCTGTATCGAGCCGCCAAAGACATGTTCGGCTCCCTGGAGGACAAGCGCTTGGCGGTCTGGGGACTGAGCTTCAAACCGCGAACCGATGACGTGCGCGAGGCACCCGCGCTCGTCAACATCGAGAAGTTCGTCGAAGACGGAGCCAGCGTTGCCGCGACAGATCCGGAAGCGATCGAGAACGCGAAGCGGGCGCTGGCCGAGCAGGCCGGGGCGGTCGAGTACCTCGACGACGACTATGCCGTGTTGGACGGTGCGGATGCCCTCTTCATCTTCACGGAGTGGGAGCAATTCCGCAGCCCGGACTTCGATCGCATGAAATCATTGATGAACGCACCGGTCGTCTTCGATGGCCGGAATCTATACCGACCCGAAAAAATGCGTGATCACGGATTCGACTACGTGAGCGTCGGTCGACCTCAGTAACGGTCCAATACTCGTGGGCACAGTGCCACTCAAAAGATCGGCGACCTCAAAACGAGCGCTGACTTTTGTGTTGAGCGTGTTCGCAATACTCGCCATCGCGGCCCCCAGCCGTGGTCAGGAGTCGGGCGGCGGCGTGGCAGTTGAGGCGAGCTTCGCAAAGCTCGCGGAAGACTACTTTCTCGTACCCCGCCTCGAGGCGGCGTATACTTGGCGAGTCGACGCGATCGCCTGTGAAGAACATGAGGACTGCGAGACGTCCTTGAGGCTGGCCGGTCAGTTGCCGCTGCGGCTACGCGTCGGTGACCGAGCCCCGGAGCAGTCCAGCTTCATTCGCGAGGCGGATTGGGATGAACTCGCCGACTGGTTTCGCGTGATTCGCCGGGCCGAATACGGCCGCCCCGACGAACCCCTGCACGTCAAACTCGGACCGCTGGGCCCCGCCTCGCTGGGGCATGGGACGATCATCCATGACTATTACAATGTCGTGAGCGAGGATCATTACCACCCCGGTGCGACCGCGAGCTTCAGCACGGCCTATGGTGGTGTCGAGATGCTCGTCGACGACGTCACTGAACCTCGGTTGATGGGAACGCGCATTTTCGTCCGGCCCGCCTCGTTCTTCGACGAAGAGTCATGGGCCGAGCGCATCGCTGTCGGCGGTACGTTTGCGGCAGACATCAAGGCTCCCACGGAGCTCGAGATGAATTCAGACGGCGACATCGCGGTGTCTGAGACGCGATCCCCGACCGTGGTCGACTCGACCTCGACAGCGTTCATGGGCATTGACGCGGAAGTCTCCGCGTTCGAAGGGGAGCACTTCTCGCTGGTTCCGTTCGTCGACTATAATGCACACCTGGGGTTCGGTTCCGGCGTCCATGCCGGCGGTTTTCTTCGCTTCGAGAGAGATAGCTTCACGACCGAGCTTCGAGGGGAGTATCGGCAGACATGGGGTCAGTATTTGCCCGACTATTTCGGGCCGCTTTATCAAGTCGACCGCTTCAATTTCAGCGGCTGGGGTCTCTCCCTGTCGGCTCCGAAGATTCGCGGCGTCGCGAGCATCCCATCTCAACGACGCCGCGGGGCTGCGGGCGGTCTGACCGTGAGCGTCGAGGACCTTTTTACGACAGAATTGTCGTACGCTGACCACGGATCAGGCGCCAACGAGCGCCTGCGATTTCGTACGGTGGTGCGACCTCACGAGCGCGTGCACCTCGGAGCCTTTTACTTCAAGCAGAACTTCGGCGAGCTCCGCAATGCCTTCGGCCTCGACGACGCGCTTCTGGCGACTGAGGCGCGCGTCGACGTCTACGCGCCTATCTACGTCTTTGGCGCGTACGGTCGCACCTGGCAGCTTCTGCCATCGGACGGATATGTCACGGTCGACGACTGGGAGGCCGGGGTCGGTGCGAGCTGGCGGCTGTAGTCATGAAACGTAAATTCGAGCAGCGTTGGGGTGGTTGGCTCGCGGTGCCGTTGCGTGCGCTCGTTGTGCTGTTGATCTGGTCGCCGGCACCGCTGGCCGTCGCCGGGGTAGTCAGCCTCTCGGCGTTCGCGTCGCGCGTGCCAGATTCCGTGGACATCACCCGTGATGTCCACCACCAGCCATCCCACGTCCGGACCGAAACTGGCTGGGAGCTCGCCGGCCCACCGCCTGGCGGACCGATCGAGCTGCATTCGCTGCCTCCGGAGGTCATCGCCGCTTTCCTCGCCGCCGAAGATGCCACATTCTTCGAACACCGAGCGTTCAGCACCCGTGCGATCGCTCGTGCGGCAGTCGCCAACTTCCGCACCGGCGAGCGCACTCAGGGAGCAAGCACGATTACCCAGCAGGTCGCGCGCCGATTTCTATCGCGCGAGAAGACGTTTCGCCGCAAAGTCGAGGAGTTGTTGCTGGCGCGTCGTATCGAGGCTGAATTCTCGAAGACTGAGATCCTCGAGGCCTATCTCAATGAAGTCTACTTCGGTCAGCAGGCCTACGGCTTGAGCGCGGCGGCGCGAATCTATTTCGACAAGTCGCCCGAGGAACTCTCCGTCGAAGAAGCTGCGGTCCTTGCGGGCCTCCTACCCGCTCCGAGCGTCTTCAATCCGGTCGATGCCCCGGATGCATCGCTGAGGGAGCGCAACGAGGTCCTGCGGAAGATGGAGCGCCGCGGGATGCTGTCGCCGGCTCGTACCGGGTCGTTGGTCGAGAAGCCCGTCGAGCTGCGGCGTTGGCGGGAGCCGCGGATGGAGCGCGCTCCTTACGTGGTGGAGGGGGCTCGCAGCTCGTTCGCCGCCGAGTTTGACGACGAGGCCTGGCGCGAGGGTGGCTATGAAATCGTCGTGGCGCACGAGCCGACCACCCAGGCTCTGGCTCGCCGAGCATTGCGCCGTGGCGTGGAGGCTCACGACCGCCGGCAGGGCTGGCGGGGCCCGCTCGCACGAGTGACGCAGCCCGATGCAGTTGACGCGGCGCTCGGCGAGCAGATCGATCGAGCTCGGTTTGTGGGACGCATTGATAGAGTCGACCGAGAGGAAGCGATCGCCGTCGTCGGCGACGCGTCTGTCGAGCTCGAGCTCGCGGAGTCCTCCTGGGCGGCGCCTGCTACTCGAGAGAGACATTATAAGAGGCCGGCCGAGCTCGAGGACTTCCGAGAAGTCCTCGCTCCAGACGATCTCGTCCTGTTGGAGCGCATCGGCGAGGGCCGGGCGCGTCTCGCTCAGTTTCCCGGGTTCGAGGGCGCGACGATACTCAACGATTCTCGGTCCGGTCGCACGCGAGCCTCGGTTGGCGGCTACGACGCCGACCGCAACCTCTTTCATCGCGCTCGCGATGGATGTCGCCAGCCAGGTAGCGTCTTCAAGCCAGTTGTGTACGCAGAGGCGCTCTCGCAGGGGCTCACGCCGGCGACGCTTCTCTCAGATCTCCCCCGCGAGTTTTCTACCGGTACCGGGGAGGTATGGACCCCCCGAAACGCAGATCGCGACTTCAAGGGCTTCGTGTTGCTGGCAAATGCGCTGGCATGGAGCCGAAATATTCCCACGGTTTACCTGATGGAGCACGTAGGGATTCCGAATGTGGTCGCGCGCGGGGAGAAGCTCGGCATCGAGTCGAAGCTGGATCGAACCTCGTCGGTCTCGCTGGGGGCGAGTTGTGTGCGGCCCGTGGAGGTCGCGCGCGTATTCTCGAGCTTTCAGCGAGGTGGAGCCACGGTCGAGATCGCCGCATACTCGCATATCCGTGACCAGTCGGGGGATATTATTCGTGACCGCGGGGAGTTCAGTTGGCCGAGCTGGTCTACCGCGGCGCGGCTGGACCGCATGGCGAGGATCCAGTCGCCGCCGTCCTACGGCGTGAGCCGCCAGGTCGCGTATCTGATGTGGCGCCTGTTGCGGCGGGTGGTCACCTCCGGGACTGCTCACGAGCTGCCTGACGATTGGTTTGTCGCGGGCAAGACTGGCACCACAAACGAGTTCGACGCCTGGTTTGTCGGCTTCGACGGACGCGTCACCTCCGTGTCCTGGGTGGGAAGCGACAAGAACGAGCGGTCGCTCGGGCGTGGCGAGCACGGAGCGACGGTTGCGCTACCGGTGTTCGAGCATCTCTACGGCCAGCTTCAGCCGCGTCTGGTGGATGATGTGGAGGTGGAACCGGTCGATGGTGTCGTCACGGAGCGCGTGGATGCAGAGACCGGCCTGCTCGCCCGCCCCGGGGAGCCAGCGATCGAACTCCCGTTCCTGAAGGGCACAGTGCCGACCGAGCTCGCGCCCACACGTGGCACACGACAGGCCGAACAATTCGATCAGGTGACCACGGAGTTCTGACGTTCACTCACCGGTTTGGACAAAGTCTCGAGCATCTTCACGTTCGAACGGTTTCCAGGAGGGAGTGTCGAGGCGCTCGCCCGCTTCGGGAAGCCGCCACCACACTCTATCGATGGTGTCGGAGCCGTTGCTCTCGAGAACGTGGAGCTCTTGAGCGGGCATGAAGCCTTGCCCCAGCAGTGCGATCCGCTCTCCGTTATCGCTTTCGGCTACGTCGAGGACGATAACTGCATGGCCGGGTGAGCCGGGCGCGACGAAGAACGTGCCCGGTTCGATGGTGTCGGCTGGCTTCGAGTCGAATCGCAGCGAGCGGGTACCCGCGTACATGAAGACGTGGTCGAGATAGCTCCGGAAAGCAGTGCGGGACTTCGAGCGTGAGCCACTTCGGACCCGCTCCACGCTCGAGCCTCGAACCCGAAAGCGCTCCCCGTTGGCCCAATCTGACCAGGCCGACCGATCGCCGCTGGTGAAGTGGTAGGCGACTTCGTCGCGCCGCGCTGCCGACCAGAGATACTCCGCGTGCAATCTGATGGCGGTGTCTGCGCATTGCTGGAGGTTGTGATCGCCGATGTCCAGGGCGATCACCGCCGCACTCGGGGCCGCGATTATTCGCCCGTCGTAGGCGCGGACGTCGTCCTTCTCGGCGTAGACGGGGAGTCCGCGCAGAAACTCGGCGAACGAGCCCCGTTCCGCCGCGACACGCGCGTACGATTCTGGCGGGGCGAACCGCGACTCGAGCGGCTCCAATTTGGCGTCCGGCAGCGTATCGAGCCACGCGTAACGCGTTCGCTCGACGGCTTTCGGTTCGGGGGCTTCGACCTGTTCGGGCGCAGCTTCGGACGTCGTTGTCGGCGCGTCGCCATTGTCGCCGGCCATCACCTGTCTCGGTTCACAGGCGACAAGGGTGGGCAACAGCAGCAGGCTGCAGGCGATCTTCGCGTATCGGTGCATAGTTCCTCCTTGTGGAGGAGCAAACGCGCAGCAGTTCATTTCGATCTAATTTTCTTCGACTTCGAACTCGATGATGCCTTCTTCTCCCTCGGCGTCGTCGGCCGCTGGGCCCGTGGGCGCATCGCGACGCGCAGACTGAATCACGGCGACCGCCCTGTCGACGTGCTCGTCGAAAGCGTCAGCGGGTGCCTGGAAGCTGTAGGTGAAGATCAGGTCATCGATCTTGAAGTGCCAGAATCGTATGCGTGTAGGCGTGCCTTCGAATTCGCCAGTCACGGTCGCCTGGAGCGTTCGGCCGAAGGGCAACTCGACGTTGGAGATACCCGAGATGTCCGCGCCCTCCATCGTCCGGGTGAACGCCTCGCGGAGGTCCTCTCGATAGGGCTCGCCGCCGAACTCCGGACCGAGTGGGTCGTGCAATTCCATCGTCAGTTGAGCGAGCGCGCCATCGGGGCCGCGGGCGAACCAGCGCACAGCGGCGCCACTGGGTTGGTCGACCTTCCATTCCTCGAGCGGCGACATGTCCAGCTCGAGGCCGGATGCAGGATCCGACCACGTCGCCTCCTCGAGCGTCGCCCGAGACACTTTTTCGGCGATGACGTCCGAGCGTGTGGGCACGAATGCCACGGGGAGGCCCTCTCGCGCCTCGAACTGTACCTTCGCGCCGAGGATCTCTTTCGCGCGGGCTCGTCGTTGTTCGGCCGGCTCGTCCGAGATGATGACGCCGACTTTCAGGCCCTTCTGGAACACTACGAAGTGGGCGTCGGGCTGGTCCGGAAAGCGCTCGCGAAGCGTGAGCTCGAACGCCTTCGTGACCTGGTTGGCGCTCCCTGGAGAGTCCCAGAGCGTCAGCCACTCGAATCGGGCCGGGCGCTGGCCGTCCGCCTCCCAGTACTGATACCGATCGGACGTCCATCCGGCGAAGAGCGTGCGCAGCGCACTCGCTGATACCGTCTTCGAGAGCCAAAATGAGGTCACGGCCGCGCCGACATGGCCCGCGCGATCCTCCGGGTCGGCTTTGCTCTGCGGCCATGTCCAGCGCGCGATTGGCTCGCCATTGAGCCAGTTACCCGGCTGCACGACGTCCGCGGAGCGCGTCGGCGGCATGAGCCAGGCGAGCTCGACACCCGACCAGCCGTTGGCTCGATAAAGTGCGGCGGCCAGTGTCCACGATTCACGGTTGATGAATTCGCGTTCCAGCGCGGAGATCGACCCCTGGTCGGCCTCGCTCTCCGGCTCGACCCACTCTTCGATGCTCTCGATGCGCGTGACGAGCTCGGGCCGCCTGGCGACCATCTCGGCATCGAGCTTGTCGTGGTTCGTCAGCGCGTCGGCGACCAGCGAGAACGCGACGGTGGACGTCTTCGCGGTCTCTCTCGCGAGGAATTCGTTCCACGATGCAGCTCCCGATCCCGCCTCGAATTGCTCTCTGTCGATGGCCTCGACGACGGCCGCGAAGATCGCGCGGCGTGTCTGCGTCTCCGAACTCCCCGTCACGTACCGAATGGTCTTCGAGTCCTGGTCGTAGACGGCGAGGTCAGAGTAGACCCGATAGGATGCTGCAGGAGCAGAGTCGATGCCAAAGAGCTGATCGAGCAAGAACTCGCGGTCGCCAGCGACCGGTTCGGGAAGCTCCTCGGAAATGTCGAGCGCGTCCGCGCTCGAGACCCGCTCGAAGGTCAATTCGACCTCCAGGTTTCGATCCCGAGCCGCCTCGGCCTGCTCGATGATGCCATCAGTATCGACCGTTGTCTCCGACGGTTCCTCGACGGTGTCGCTGCGCTCGGCCTTCTTCGATGTCTCGCAACCCGTTAGAGTGCAACAGGTGCATACGAATAAGGCGGTGAGGAAGACGCGGAAGACACTGGTCGGGGGCGCCATGTATGATAGGTTAAACATCCGAAGTCGATTCACCTGCCAGCCCGGAGTCGAAGGTCTCGAGTTGAAGGGTACGCCAGCCAGACGCGCCGAAGATTTCTCTCATTTCGTGCGTAAGTGTCACCCGCATGAGCGGGCATATCAAGAATTTCTACCCGAATTGCTCGCTACCGACGGCACGTGGGTGCGTCGGGCTGCGTCTTCGAGTCGACAGTTTATCTACCAGGAGTTTCGAGCTCCTGTCATTGCCGACGAGATTCGCTCCCATATCAACTCCGAGCGCAATCCCGGGTCGGCACTGATGGGCTACTCGGCTTTCGAGCGCACCGCCTCGGTAGCCATCCTCCACAGCGGTGAGGGCCTCGAGCCGGGGTGGTTGGCCATGCCGTGGAGCTCGCGCTTGGGTGAGCCG
>JBNJFZ010000080.1:16794-23351 GCA_051747295.1 Myxococcota bacterium | reverse complement strand
AAGATCGACGCGCTGGACGACGAGATCGACGAATGCAGCAGCGATCCGACGTGCGGAGACGGCGTGGTCGATAAGAACTCGGATATCGACGGAGACGGAAACGTCGAACGCGACGAGGAGTGCGACGACGGAAACGACAACCACTGGGACGCATGCCAGCCCGACTGCGAGGTCAATAACAAGCAGCTCGCCTGGCCGACCGCGACGATCGGCGACCAGTCGACCACCCTCAAGGTCAATGACGGCGAGAACGTCTCGGTCGGCGTGATCAAGTTCGGGGCCGATTGGGAGAAGTATCACCCGAATCGAGAGACCTACGAGACGATGGCGCACGAGTACGCCCACAACCTCGGGCTCAGCGATCTGTACGGCGGTGACTTTGCGCGGTCGTTCGGCAACTGGAACCTGATGGGCCTCGAGTCGCGATTCACGCACCTCAGCCTCAGCCAGCGCATGATGCTCGGCTGGGTCGACGCCAATCAGGTCGTCAGCTTCAACCCGGGTGATGAGGAGAGCGCCGAGGTCTTGCTCAGCCCGATCGAGACGCTCCAGACGTCTGGAGACCAGAAGCTCGGCGTCGAAATCCGCCTCGCCGACGGCTGGAATTACTACTGGGAGTACCGCCTCGGCCAATCCTCACAGGTCGCCGACCAGCAGGCTCCCGTACCCCAGAGCGCGCCGGGTGTCGTCCTCGGCACCGACCATATGTCGACCCCGAAGAACGCCGGCCAGAAGCGCCGCCGCATCGCAAAGGTGCCACAGGGGCCCGAGTCGGCGGACTTCACGCTCGACCAGGCGGATATCTTCCGTCAGGCCGACCCGAGCACCTCGCAGGAGCTGCGCGTCGAGGTGGTCGATGCGACCTCATCGCAAGCTCGCGTCGATCTCGGCTACGGCACGTTCGTGCCCGACCCGGCGATTCGCGAGTGGCCCTCCGACCTGGGTCGTTGGAAGAGCCCCGATATCGAGATCGTCAACGAGAAGAATAAGCCGGGATCCGACGGTGAGGACGAGTGGAGAAACGTGCCGTGGGCTAACCACAAAAACACCATTATCGCCACGGTGCGCAACAACGGGAGCGAGGACGCCCCTGGCGTGACGGTTCGCTTCTATTCGCAGCGATTCAACGCGGGAGAAAACCTGCCCGAGAACCTGCTCGGCACCGTCACCAAGGACGTGCCGGCCGGCTCGACCGTCGAGTTCAAGCTCGACGGCAGCGACGCGTGGGTGCCGCGTGGCGAGCGCCACTACTGCGTGAAGGCCGAGATCGACATCTACGCCAACCCGAATACGGCCACGCCCGAGGCGACGCAGATGAATAACAATGCGCGCAGCAACTACACGCGCTACTGGAGCGACTCGTCCTCGCCGGCGGAGCGCAAGGTCGGCACGCTGACGGTCAACAATCCGACGGACGAGCGCACGGTCGTGGGCGTGATGGTCGACCAGACCCACCCGCATTTTCGGACGTACATCGAGCATCGCTGGGTCACGCTCGATCCCGGTCAGTCTCAGGACATCCGGGTCATGTACGAATATGCTCGCGACTTCCAGGCGCAGCTCAACGAACAGGTCGAGTACTTCCCGGTCAACGACGTGACCCTGACGGGTGTCGTGGTGCCATCGAACCCGCAGGACGACATCGACTGGGCCAACCCAGACACGATGGGTGGCGCGAATGCTCAGATCCGCGCCGGGTATGAGACGGAGCTCGAATTCGAGCAGGTGCCCAACGCCAACGATCAACAGTCGACACTCACCGGCTTCGTCGACCAGACGCGAAATGACCAACCCGTCACCGAGGGTGAGGTCATCGTGCGCGTCAAACACGAGAGTCGGCCGGACACCTATCGACGCTCCGATCTCGACCAGAATGGCAAATGGGAGATGGTCGACGTCGACGTCGGGGACTGGGAGCAGGTCGACGCCGAGTATGTCGGAAGATTTCCCAACGCGCCCAGTGAAAACGTCGCCATCACGCCCTAACGTTCAGCGCTAGATCCAGGCCGCAGCCACCAAGCCCCCGCGTCGCTCGTCGACGCGGGGGCTTTCTATTCTCACGGCACACTATTCGAACAGCACGCGCGCCGGCTCGCCTTTCTTGGCGGTGCTGAGTTCGCTATTGCCCAGTTGCTCGTAGGTGTTTTGTCCCCAGCACCATACCTCCCCGTCGTCCTCGAGCGCGCAGGTCGTTTCGTCACCGGTATCGACATCCACCACGCCGGAAAAGAGCGGGGAGATGTTCATCGGGGGGTGAAACTCCTCGTAAGCCCCATCACTCTCTGAGAATTTACCCCAGCATTTGACGCCGCCGCCGTCCAGAATCGCGCAGGCCCATTGATTACCCGTCGAGATCCCGATCGCATTGGTGATATTTGGCACCTCCAGCGGCGTACGCGACGAGCCCTGGCTGTCGGGGTCGATACCGAGCTGTCCGTCGAAGTTCTCGCCCCAGCACCATACTTCACCGTTGCTCTTCACGGCGCAGTTGTATCTGCCGGAGGAGTCGAGCGCCGTAACGTCTGAGATGCCGTGAACCGGATCGTCTTCCCCAACCTGACTGCTGGTCGTGCCCCAGCAACGCACATTCCCGTCCGCCACCACCGCGCATGTATGATAGGAGCCGACCTGAAAATCGACGATATCCTGAGAGAAGTCGGGTGCGGCGGGAGCCTGACCCCAGCAGTACATCCTGCGGCGATCCTCGAGCAGCCCGCAGCCCCCTGAACTTCCGGTTCGCAGCATGACGATTCCATCGACCGGAGCGGGCGTCGGCGCGATGATGTCGCTATCTCCCTTTTCGCTCACAAAACCCTTGTTTTCGCCCCAGCACTGCACCTGGCCGGCCTCGGTCAGGATGCAAGCGAAGTCATTGCCGAGCTCGAGGTCTGCTGCGGCGGGGATGCCCTCGACAACAGTGGGATAGGGCGTCCTATCGATGGTCGAATCAATATTGAGGAGACCGTTTTCGTTCTTGCCCCAGCAGAAGACCTCGCCGTTGTCGAACAACGCGCAGGTAATCCTCTTCCCGGTCTCGACCTTGATGACCTTCGGCTCGGTGGAGGTGGTGTCGTTGTCCTCGCCGGTGTCGTCGGTGCTGCTGTCGGAGGCATCGTCCGTGGCGCCATCGTCGGTGGACGTGTCCTCGGTCGTCGCGTCTTCGGACACATCGGCCCCACCATCGGAGCCCCCGTTATCTTGATCCGGTGCGCAGATCTGGTCGATGCACACCTCGCCCGAGAAACAATCGTCGTCGACCTCGCAGGATCGAGAGTCATTGCAGCCAAGCCACAACAGGGACGCGGAAAGCACGAGCAGGGCAAGACAGGTGGTACGCATCATCATAAACGATCCAGATTGCTGGAATTCTATAAACCGCGCGCAGGATAGCGGTCCGCGGAACAATTATCCAACCCGAGGTGGCTTGCCCGGCTCTTCCAGTGGCGACCGTCCTGGTCAGCCGGCTTGAAGGCACCGGGCAGCGGCCCGCTCACATTGACACTCTCTGTGAGCCAGCGCACTCTGCAATTGCTCGTACTACTGACTCCTGAGAAGAAATCCTTGGGGAGCTGATCATGAGATTCACGAAATTCGGATATTGTCTCGCATTCATCGCCATCCTGGCTTTGGGGTGTGAAAAGGACGATGGTTCGAATAATGGAGAGGCGGCAGATGGTGGGTCCGACATGTCTGGCTCGGATACGACGTCCGCGTCGGGGTTCACGCTGGACGCTGACCCGTCGTCGGCCGAGGTGCGTCGAGATGGAAGCGCGACGGTGACCGTGACCATCACCCGCGGAAGTGAGTTCGATCAGCCCGTGGACGTCAGCGTGGTCGATCTTCCGAGCGGCGTGACGGTGTCGGGCGCGACGATCGCAGCGTCGTCGAACGAGGTCGAGATGACGATCGACGCCGACATGGACGCCGAATTGGGCAGCCGCCAGGCCACGATCGAGGCCGTGGCCGGTGACATCGAGGAGACCCGCCCGCTCGAGCTCGTCGTCTACGACGCGCCGACGCTCGTCGAGACGGGCCCGGCGGCCCACGCGATTGCGGCCCACGCGGGTGCCGTGATCTCGGCGACCTTCGACCAGCCCATGGCGGAGGCGAATCGAGACAACTTTCGGGTCTTCAGCAATCGACGCGGCCTGCTCGACGGAACATATGGGGGCGGCGGCAGCGAGACGTTGAACTTCGAGCCTGCCGACGACCTGCTGCCGGGCGAAGAGATCTCCGTCACGCTGACGGCCGATCTGGCCGTGTCCCAGGGAGTCTCGTTCGAAGACCCGGTCGTGTTTTCGTTTCGGGTCGCCTCGTCTGAGGCACCCGCGGAGACATTCGACCAGGACTTCAAAGACCTGGCGGGCCTGAACATTTCAGTCTTCAATGCATCGCTCGTCGACCTGAACGGCGACCGACACCTCGATGTATTGGCCTCGGGGCGAGACGGGCTGGCGTTCTGCCAGAACAACGGCGGAGAGCCGCCAGCGTTCAACTGCACGAAAATCGAAGACTCCGGGCAGCGGCAGCTCCACGTCGTCGCCGATTTCGATGCCGACGGCCAATCCGATGCGCTCGTCGAGACGAATGCTTCGGGCAATGCCAATCACTATCAGCACCTTTGCCGCACCGAGCAGGGCGATCCTCCCAGCGTCGATTGTCAGTCCACGGACCTGCTCGACGGTGATTGGATGGAAGACGTAGCGGTGGGGGATATCGACCAGGACGGTGATATCGATATCTTGACCACAACACGCACTCCCGACCCGGGGACCTCCGAGATCAAGCGCACCGACGACGTCTGCTTCAATAACGGGGGCGACCCGCCGCAGTTCAACTGCCAACCGATCGACGACGAACGCACGTACGGATACGACGTCGAGCTGGCCGATCTGGACCGGGACGGCGATCTAGATGCGGTCCTGACCGGGTTCGATTCGGCCAAGATATGTGAAAACGGCGGGGGGCAGCCGGTTGGGTTTTCCTGCCGCGACATGCCCGAACTAAGCCGGGAGAAGCTCGCCGTCGGAGACATGGACGGTGATGGGGACGTGGACATCGTCGCCGGCAACCAGATGTGCCTGAATCAGGATGAGGACTCGCTTTCGTTCCAGTGCACCGACATCGTCAACCTCGGCCTCGTCGATGGTCCGTCGGAGCTCGCCGACATCGACGGCGATGGAGATCTGGACCTACTGCTCGGGGACGTGGCCGCGGTCTGCAAGAACGGTGGCGGCTCACCACCAAGTATCTCCTGTAGCGATCTGGACACCATGAGAGCCGAATATGCCATCGACTATGGCGATCTCGACTCCGACGGCGATCTCGACATCATCTCGAATTCCTTCGAGACGCGATTCTTCTACGCGATACAGTAGGAGATCGAGCGGAGTTGCCCGCCTGGGCCCACCTCTCAAAGCGCACCGTCTTTGAAACCAAGTTTGCGTACGCGCGTCTCCACAACCGACCCGTGATACTTCGCACCCCACGACTCCGCTGAGGATTGACATGCTCAATGACAAACAGAAAGAGCTCTGCGACGACTTCGATGGCGACTACTCCGACCTCTCGGCCGTCTTCATCAACTGCACGCTCAAGCCATCGCCGAAGCCGTCGAATACGCGCAGCCTGATGGATGTATCGGCGGCGATCATGGAGGCAAACGACGTCGACGTGGAGTTCATTCGCGCGGTCGACTACGACATCGCGCCGGGCGTCTACCCGGACATGACCGAACAGGGCTTCGACAAGGACGACTGGCCGGAACTCCTCCAGAAAGTCATGGACGCCAACATCCTGGTCATCGGCACGCCCATCTGGCTGGGTGAAAAGTCGTCGGTCTGCAACCTGGTGATCGAGCGGCTCTACTCGTACTCCGGCGAGCTCAACGACGCCGGCCAGTATGCCTATTACGGGCGAGTCGGCGGCTGCATCGTCACGGGCAACGAGGACGGGGTCAAACACTGCTCGATGAGCGTGCTCTACGGCCTGCAGCACCTCGGCTACACGATTCCGCCGCAAGCCGACGCTGGCTGGATCGGCCCCGCCGGCCCCGGCCCCTCGTACGCCGACCCGGACTCCGGTGGTCCCGAAAACGAGTTCACCCAGCGAAATACGACCTTCATGACGTGGAACCTGATGCACACCGCACGCATGCTGGAAGACGCCGGCGGCATCCCGGCGCACGGAAATCAGCGCTCTGAGTGGGATGCGGGCTGCAGCTTCGACCATCCGAATCCGGAGCATCGGTGAACCGCGTCTGTAGTTGGTAGTTGGTGGTTGGTGGTTGGCAGTTGGTGGTCGGCAGCAATCGCGCCGGTGTGCAGCCCGCAGATCAATTTCGAAGCCCCCAGCCGCGTGACCAGAAGTTGCAGATGTGTATGATCTTCGGAGCCATGGGCATCTCTGACTACTACAAATCCATTCGAGACAAGCTCGGGAACGACCTCCTGATGATTCCGGCGGTCGCTGCGGTCATCCACGACGAGGACGGGCGCGTCCTGATGCTGCGGAACCAAAGCGACGGTAAGTGGAGCCTGCCAGCCGGCGCGATCGAG